>NZ_DYZD01000450.1 GCF_020741345.1 Nocardiopsis listeri | reverse complement strand
GGCCCTCACCGCTACCTTCGGGAACCCGCGGCACAACCGCCGAAACCACACACCAGAGCACACGTTCGGAAGAGTGCGAGCACCATGTCCAAGATCCTGTTCGTGATGACCGGCGTCGACCACTGGACCCTGGCCGACGGGACCCGGCACCCCACCGGCTTTTGGGCCGAGGAGGCCGTGGCGCCCTACGAGATCCTCACCGAGGCCGGACACCAGGTCGTCGTGGCCACCCCTGGAGGGGTCGAGCCCACCGTCGACGAGACCAGCCTGACCGCCGACGCCAACGGCGGTGTCGAGGGCGCCGAGCGCGTCGCCTCCGCCCTGGCGTCCATGACGGAGTTGGGCGCACCGATCCGTTTGGAGGAGGTCGACCTGGACGACTACGACGCCGTCTTCTATCCCGGTGGGCACGGACCCATGGAGGACCTGGCGGTCAGCTCGGTCTCCGGTGACCTGCTCACCAACGTCCTGGACTCGGGCAAACCGCTGGGTGTGGTCTGCCACGCCCCGGCCGCGTTCTTGGCCGCCGAACGACCCGATGGCACCAACACCTTCGCCGGCTATCGGGCAGCGGCCTTCACCAACGCCGAGGAGGCCCAGGCCGGCCTGGCGGACAAGGCCCGCTGGCTGCTGCAGGACCGCCTCGCCGAGGCCGGTGTCCAGGTCGAGGAGGGGGAACCGTGGGCGCCCAACGTCGTGGTCGACCGCACCCTGGTCACCGGCCAGAACCCGGCCTCCTCGGCACCCCTGGCCCGGAAGCTGCTCGAACGCCTGACCTGAAGGGCGCCCACCGGCATCGAGGCGGTCTGCGAAGGAAAAGGACGCCCTGGCGCGCCCACGCCCGGCGGCCAGGGCATCGACCCGGTCCATCCACCCACGAAGCGCCGATCGACATGGGAGGAGGGGCCGGGCCAGGGGTGGGTCAAGGGTGGGCCCGTGTAGTGGCCCGAGAGGCACTGCGATCGTGCGTGGACACCCAGGCCACCCCGCAGGTGAAGGGCATCTCCACACACCCCTTGGACAGACAAGGCGCCCAGGAGCGAAGGTGTGGGGGGACCAACGGTTGGGCGGCCACGCACTCGGGGTCGGTCTCGACCGGGCCCAGGGTCGCCAGCAGCGCGTGCGCCCGGTAGGGGCCGAAGGCGGCCACCGCACGGTTGCGCAACCGTTGTTCCAGTGCCGGCCCCAGCCCCTCACGGAAGACCTGTTCCTCGGAGAAGGTCACCATCGCCAGGTCCAGGGCGGCGCGCTGATCCCGCGTCAGATCCGGGTTGGCCAGGTCGAAACGGCGCAGGTGCTCGGCCCACAGATCACGTCGCTGTTCGGGGGAGAGCTCGGCGAAGATCAACCTGCGTCGCACCAGGGGGTGGGCGGCGAACTCGTCGAAGTCGGTGGGCAACCGGGAACGGTGCTCCTCCACCCATTCACGGGCCAACGCCTGATCGGAGCGGGCCAGGTCCGGGGTACGCCGGGCCAGGGTCAGGTCCCACACGGCGCCCAGGCCGGTGACCACCCGTCCCCACCGGTGGTGATCCTCGTGGGGCGCCCGCCGACCGCGACCGAGTTCGCCCAGGACCTCCACGACCCGCAGGCTCGCCCGCGCGCCCAGTCCGCGCATCAACGGCGCGATCATCGCCGCCCCGCGCCAGCAACGCACCCGCCGCCCGTACCTGCGGATCAGCGTCGGCACCCAGGGGGCCGCCGGTCCCCACTGCCGGGCCCGCCAGGCCCGCACGTCGGCGTGGGTGAGCGGCAGGGTCTCCAGCCTGCCCGCCGAGGCCCTGGCCACCGCGGTGGAGATACTCGCGCACCGCTCACACGAGGAGTCGAACGCCAACACGTACCGAACCCGAACGTCGTCCATCTGCTCCCTTCCCAGCTTCACCACACAGTCTTGTGGCCAGGAAGGCGGCCTGGGGCGGGTTTTCGGAACTCGAGTTCGCCAATCGCTAACGCCTCAAGCGCAAAACGGAGCGAACTCGGACCAATTCGCGCTCGTTCTGTTGTCGAGAGAATGATTTTCCGAGTTACGGTCGGTCCCTGGATCCCCGCCCGGCACAGCGCGAAATCCAGTGGCACTCGAACCCGGGCCGTGCAAGGTTGTGTACACCGCGAACGCGGAGGGAACACGGTGGGCCGAGGGGCCGGCGCAGTGGACGGGGCCATGTCGGCCGAACGTGCCCTGCGCAGCTCATTGTGGCGACGCGACGACCATGGGCACCGGCGTCTGTACCACCACGCCCGAGCGCTGTCCGCCCGCACCGGTGTTCACCTGAGATGAGCCGTCGGGACCATGCCCGGTCAGGCCACCACCCGGGGAGCCAGGCGTTCCAGTTCCCTCACGGCCGCGGCGATCGCCGGATGCGCGCGCGATCCGGCCCGGGTGAACACCAGCAATTTGCGGGACGGAGCGGGTACGCCCTCCAACCGCACCCGACGCACCGGCAGCTCCGGCGACAGGTCCGCCAGACGGGGCACCAACGCGATCCCGAGCCCACCGGCGACCAGCGAGGCCACCGAACCCCACGCCAACGCCTGGTGACGACCCTGCGGGGTGAATCCGACCGCGCCGCAGGCGGTCATGGCGTGGGCATGACAGGTGGTGCCGGGCGGGGGCAGCACCCACGTTTCACGGGAGGTCTCCAACAGCGGCACCGCGTCCCGAGCGGCCAGAGGGTGGTCGTGGGCCACCAACAGATCGAGCGGATCGTCCAGCAACGGGGACTGTTCGAAACGGGTGTCGCTCAACGAGGGGGTGGCGGGGGAGGACTCCATGATGGTGAGGTCGATATCACCTCGAAAAAGCAGGTCAAGGCTCTCTCCGGGCTCCGATTCCCGAACCTGGACGTCCAACCGCGGGTACTCTGAGAGCAGAGTGACGGCCATGGGCGTCAACAGCCGCGACAGCGCGACGGGAAACCCCGCCACACGCAGCGGTCCGGCGGGTTCGGTGCCCAGCCCACGCATCTCGATCTCCGCCCGTTCCCACCGGGCCTGGATCGCATCGGCATGCTCCAACAGACTTCGCGCGGCCGCCGTCAGCCGCACACCACGCCCCTGGGGCTCCAACAGGGTCACGTCCAACTCCTTGGCGAGCTGACGGATCTGCTGTGACGCCGCCGAAGGGGTGAAGTGCAACGCCTCCGCGGCGGCGGTCACCGTCCCGTGGTGTGCCACAGCGCGCAGGATGCGCAGCCGGCGAAGATCGATCATGTAGCCGATTCTTCACAGTGTCCTCCAGAAACTCAACCTGGACCGCGAGGGTCCTGGGGCGTGAAGCTGGGACGGAGAAGACCGAACACGACGGAGCGCTCAAATGACCAGTGTCTGCCCGCACTGCGGATGGCCCGACGCCCAGCCCTTCCAGGTGCTCTCCCGGCACCGGACCGGATCCGGTCTGACCGTGTGGTCGCGCTGTGCCTGCGGATCGACCCAGGTCCGCGAGATCGGCGTCTCCGGCACCAGGATCCTGACCCGAGGACGCCCCGTCCGCAGTCCGGAGAACCCGCCTTGCGCCGCCTGACCGGCGAAGCGGCGTTGTCCACAGACGCCGGCGCGGAAATCGTGGCGCCGAAGCGGTACACGATACGGTTACGGGCATGGGGCACACATCGGCGCGGCCGTCCACATCGGCCGAGGACTACGTGAAGGTCATCTACGACCTCCAGGAGCGCGGTACCGGACCGGTGACCATCTCCGGGATGGCCGAGCGGTTGTCGGTGTCCAATTCCTCGGTTTCGGGGATGCTGCGCAAGCTCAACGAGCTCGGGTTCGTCCAACACCAGCGCTACGGCAACGTGAGCCTGACCGAGGTCGGAACCAAGGCCGCCCTGGCGGTACTACGCCGGCACCGGCTGCTGGAGACCTACCTGGTGGCCGAGCTGGGCTACTCCTGGGACGAGGTCCACGACGAGGCCGAGATCCTCGAACACGTGGTCTCGGACAAGTTCGTCGACCGCATCGCCTCCCATCTGGGGGATCCGGTGGTGGATCCGCACGGTGACCCCATCCCGACCCGCGAGGGCACCATCGTCCAACGTGAGACGGTGCTGCTGTCGGAGGCCGAGGCCGACACCCAGGGGGTGATCGTGCGGGTCAACGACATCGACCCCGAACTGCTGCGCTACCTGGCCGACATCGACATCGGCATCGGTATGCGCGTCACCGTGATCGAACGCCAGCCCTTCGCCGGATCGATCCAGATCTCGGTGCGTCCGGAGAAGGGCGGCGAGGAACGCGAGCAGGCCCTGGGTCTGGTCGCGGCCGAGTCCCTGTGGATCAGCCCGGAGGACTGACCACCCCGAACCCCACCGTGGCCCTGGTCGTTTCGCCCTCGACGACCTGCCGGGGATGAAAGCCCCGCCACGTCGAACGATCGTCGGGGTAAGAACCCGCCCAGGCGGGCGAAGGGAACACGAGGGGCGGCAAGGCACGCGGGGCCGCGGGCTCCTCAGGGCCCGACGCATCGACGCCTGGGACCCGTACGTGCGTCGATGCACGTGCCCCATTACAGGTCTTGAACGGGCGGTCGCCGGCGGGCCTGGGATCGGGAACCATCGCGCGTTCCTACTGAGGAGAGACCCGAGCGGACGTGCTGCGCGAAGAGTTGACGCGCTCCGCCCGAGACGGTACGCGTATCGTTCTGCCGATGCCCGCCGCCCGCGCCCTGGCCCGCGGGTTGGACTCCCCGGCACTGCGCGAAGTGGCGGGGTCGGGTCGCGTCGACCCGGCGGCGGAGGCATTCTCCTTCGCGCTGAGGGAGCCGGGGCTGTCCTGGCCCACCGAAGGAGAAGCACACCTGCACGCCGCCCGGCGACTCTGCGCCTGCCTGTTCGAAGGCGACCCCGGTCCCGCCGAATCCGTGAACGCCACCGAGGAGGTCTACCACCACCTGTGCACGGTGGCCTCCGAAGGCGCCGGACGATACGACTGCATCGGGTTCCCCCAGGTCTGCCTGAGATGGGAATCGCTGACGGCAGGTGGGGTCGTTCCCGCCCCGGATGAGTGCCGTTCCATCGTCGAACGCACACGAGCACCGGCGCGGAGCCTCCTGGCCGAGTCCACCGGAGGGCACGGGCCGGGTGGGAGGTCCCACCCGGCCCCGGTTCGGGCGCGACCTAGACCAGGGGTCGGGCGCCGGGTTCGCCGGACTCGATGACGAACCGGGCCCGGTCGCGGATCGGGGCGTCCGGTTCACTCACCCGGTCCACCACCCGGTAGTCGACCGTCCACTCGGTGGGGGTGAGGGTGTTGCGCACGTACCCGCGGTTGCGGTTGATGAACTTGATGTGCGGGTTCTCCCGCAACTGGACCTCATCACCCGGGTTCTGTTCGACACCGTCGCGTCCACTGGTGAAGGACGTCCCCACCAGTTCGGTGGCGACCGTCGCCGAGTCGGGGTCGTCGAAGTCGGCCTTGACGTCGACCACGTAGTTGGCGTGCACGTCCCCCGTGAGCACCACGGCGTTGCCCACCTCGGCCAGCTCGTCGCGCACCGCGTCGCGTTCGACCTGGTAGTTGTCCCAGGCGTCGTCGCTGAAGTCGGTGGGCGCGCCATCGGCGAAGTCGCGCTGGGAGAAGAACACCTGCTGGGCCAACACGTTCCAGGTGGCGGTGGAATCGGCCAGCCCCTGGGAGAGCCAGCGCCGCTGGTCGGCGCCCAGCAGGCTGCGGTCGGGGTCCCCGCGCTCCTCATCCGCCACCTGCACGTCCCGGTACTGGCGGGTGTCCAGCAGGTGCATGTCGACCAGGTTCCCGAACACGAGCCGGCGGTACAGGTGCAGGTCGGGGCCGGCCGGGCGTTGGGCGGCCCGCAGGGGCATGTGCTCGTAGTAGGCCTTCAGGGCGTTCTCTCGACGCTGCAGGAATTCCTCGGGCGGAATGTCCTCCTCGTAGGAGGTGTCGTCGGCCCAGTTGTTCTCCAGTTCGTGGTCGTCGAAGACCACCGCCCAGGGAAAGGCGGCGTGCGCGGCCTGCAGGTCGTGGTCGGTCTTGTACTGGGCGTGGCGGATACGGTATTCGGCCAGGGAACGCACCTCCACCGGGGGCAGGTGACCGCGACCGATCTCGCCCTGGTCGCCGGTCTCATAGATGTAATCGCCGAGGAAGGCCACCAGGTCCAGGTCCTCCTGGGCCAGGTGGGCCTGGGCCGTGTAATGGCCGTGCGTGTAGCTCTGGCAGCTGGCGATGGCGAACGCGAAGTGGTCCAGACGTGCGCCGGGGGCCGGGGTGGTGCGGGTGCGTCCGACCGGGCTGATCTCACCGCCGACGCGGAACCGGTAGAAGTAGTCGGCGCGAGGACGCAGTCCCTGTGCCTCCACGTGCACGGAGTGGGCCTGGTCCGGGCCGGTCTCCACCGTTCCGGAGGCGACCGGACGCGAGAAGTCCTCGTCCTGGGAGATCTGCCACTGGACCTCGACGACGCGCTCGGGCATGCCGCCCAGACCGTCCTCGGCCAGGGGATCGGGGGCCAGTCGGGTCCACAGGACGACGCTGTCGTGGAAGGGGTCGCCGGAAGCGACTCCCAAGGTGAAGGGGTCGGAGATCTTGGGGCCTCGAGGGGCCGAGGTGGCCGCTGACGTGGATGACGCACCGAGAGTCGTGCCCAGCGCCGCGGCACTCAAAGTGACGGCGCCCATGAGCGCCTGACGTCGGGTCGCGGTCACACCTGGTAGGGGAGAGGAAACGGAAGGAGTGCTGGAGCGGGGGGTACCCGGCATGCGGTGTCTCCTGGGGGTGTCGGGGGGAAAGGGCCGTTGACCATCTCGCCACGGGTCCGGGTACGTTCCAACCACCGGCGAATGAACATCTCGTGACCTTCTGCGTTCGCTGAGTGACCCAAAGTCACGACTTCGGCCCGTAGGGTCCTCAGTGCCCCTTGCCTTCATGGGAGCCCTTCTGTGGGATACACGCTCGAAGCCGTCATCGCCGATGCCGCACTGACACACGAGGCGACGGCCGGCCTTCCCCGAGCCCAACGATTCGGACTATCGCAGGGGATGGCCCTGGTTCCGTTGACCGACGCGCTGTACGATGCCGGGCCTTTGGGGAGCGTCCCTTCCGCGAGTTCCACCTGTTGCCCGCGTGGCGGGCCCCTCGCCTATGTGAAGATCGACTCCTTCGGTGGAACCACGACCCAGGCGGTAGCCGTGTGGGAACACGGCGAGACCGCCCTGGGGCCGTTGTACGTGGGCGCGGACGAACCGGCCCTCGCCGAGGGGGTCCCGCCCTCTTGGGCCCTGCGCCTATCGGACGTGACCGTGGGCCCCACGACCAGGACGGGTCCATCGCCGCCGGGTCGGGAGCCCACCGTCACGCCGAGGACTGGACCGAACGCGCCTTCGACCGAGCCGGGTCAGTCGACGCGGACGACGTGCTTGCCTCGCACGCCCCCGGCCTCCAACGCCCGGTGGGCGGCGGCGACGTCGTCGAGTTCGTACACGGTGTCCACCACCGGACGCACCCGCCCTCCTTCGACCAGGCCCGCGAGTTCGCTCAGCAACGGCCGCTTGGGGTTGCCGCTGAAGAAACGCACCCTTCCGCGCCCGTACACGGTCGAACCAACGATGTGGCCCAGGTCGCGCACCGTACCGAAAGCGATGGCCACCATCCGACCACGCGGGGCCAGCAGGGCCCGGTAGTCGGGCACGTCGGTCCCCACACAGTCGATGATCACGTCGAAGGCACCCAGGTCGGCGGGTCCGTGCGCATGGTGGTCCAAGGCGACGTCGGCGCCCAGTCCACGCACGAAGCCCAGGTTGGCCTCCCGAGCCAGGGCCGTCACGTGCGCACCCCTGGCCTTGGCCAACTGCACCACCACGCTCCCGACCCCTCCCGCGGCGCCGCGCACCAGCACACGCTCATTCGTGCGCAGGCGCGCGTGGTCGCGTAGCGCGGTGATGCCGGTGGTGCCACCCGCGAGCAGGGTGACCGCCTCGACCGGATCCAGATCGGCCGGGGCGGGGGAGAGCCGGCCCGGGTCGACCACCACGTACTCGGCGTTGGACTCGGTGGCCAGGCGCGGCAGGACACCCCACACCCGTTCCCCCACTGTCACGGTGGAGACCTTCGCGCCCCTCGCGACGACCTCACCGACGAAGTCGACCCCGAGGGTCTTGGGGAACCGTCGACCGCCGAGGAGGGCGAGCCCACCCGATCGTATGCGCAGCTCACCACCGTTGACACTCACCGCACGTACCCGCACCAGGACCTGACGCGGAGACGGTTCGGGCCGGGGCACGGTGGCCACGTACAGCACCTCCGGAGGGCCGTAGCGGTCGTATCGGGCCATGCGCATGCGTTCCAAGATCGTCCCCGTTTCCTCGCCCGGCGGGCACTTTGCGCCACCGTCGTCACAAAGGTAACGACCAAAACGGAGGGGGTCCTCCGGTTAGCGCTAAAGTGGGAGACATGACGACCGGATCCTCTCGGAAACCTCGCACCGACGCGCTGCACAACCGCCGCCGCGTCCTGGACAGCGCGCGCACGATCTTCGCCGAGCGGGGCATCGAGGCGTCCATGACCGCCATCGCCCGTCGGGCCGGGGTCGGCGTCGCCACGCTCTACCGGCACTTCCCCACCAAGTCGGAACTGCTCGCCGAGGTCTCCTGCGGCCAGGTCGCCGAATGTGTGTCGGTGATCGACGACGCCTTGGCCGACCCCGACCCCTGGCGGGGCTTCACCACCGTGATCGAGAAGATCTGCGTCATGCAGGCCACGGACCGCGGCTTGAGCGCGATCTTCCTGGAGGTCCTGCCCGATCCGGCCCTCTTCGAGGCCGAGAGGATCCGCGCCGAGAACGGTTTCGCCGAACTCGCCCGCCGGGCCAAGGAGGCCGGGCGGCTGCGCCCCGACTTCGTCCGGGACGACCTCACCCTGGTCATGATGGCCAACAGGGGGATCACGGCCGCCACCGAAGCCCGGACCATGGCCGCCTGCCGCCGGCTGAGCACCTACCTGATCCAGGCCTTCGAGGCCCGACCCGGGCGATCGCCCCTACCTCCGGTGCCACGATTGGGGCCGCACCCGGACCTGCCCACCGGCCACTGACATCGCAAGGGACCTTGTCCACAGGTCGAAAGTCCGCTCGCACCGAACCGAACCGCTGTTCCAGTCTTGTGACGTGCGCAAGCGACGTTAAGCCATGGCCAAAGGTCGATCCGCGGCGAACGCCCGAGGACCACCGGACGCACTGAACGCATCCGGTGTCCCCGAACCGTTCGATGGAAAAAGGCCTCCATGACCACCGTGAACCCACGCGTGTCCCGCACGCGTCCGATCCGGCCGACCCGACCGGTCCACGGCTACGCCTTCTTCGAGGAGTTCGTCCTCCTCTACCCGCTCTACGCCCTGCTGTTCACCGAGAACTGCCTGACGGTCACCCACATCGGCGTGCTGTTCGTGCCGTGGTCCCCGACCTCGGTGCTGTTGACCGTGTCGACCGGTTCCCTGGCCGATCCGGTACCGCGCCACCACCTGCTCGCCGCCCTGCTCCTGGCCCGCCGAGGCGACCGAAACCCGATACCACGAAGTTCTGTGCAGATTTTCCCGTTCCTTGGGAGTTCCGTCCGAACCCGAACGGTCCGGTGAGCGTCTCCCCAGGTGTCGGGGCGTTCGCGCTCCGACGCGGGTGCGAGGGGCAAAGCCCACCGTGCCGCACCATGCCCGAGGACGGCGGGCCGTGGTGCACGGGCCGTAGGTGTCGAGGGACCACCTACGGCCCGCCCATTTTTTACGGCGCACCCTATTGCTCCCCTTGACCCGATGAATAGCATCGATTGTTGTGGCTCACCAGACGACGAACACCGCGAACCAGGACGACCTGGACACCGCGTCCGTGCGCGGGATCAGCGTCGGTTACACCGATCGCGGGGCGGGATGCCCCGTCCTGTTCCTGCACGGCCATCCCTTCGACCGGACGATGTGGGAACCCCAGGTCCGGGCCCTTGCCGGACGCGGTTACCGAACCATCGTTCCCGACCTGCGCGGTTACGGCAGCTCCACCGTCGTACCGGGAGTCACCCCCCTGGACGTCTTCGCGCGGGACATGGCCGCGCTGCTCGACCACCTGGGGTTGGACGTGGTCAACGTCGTGGGCGTGTCCATGGGCGGCCAGATCGCCCTGGAGATGTGCCGCCTCTTCCCCGACCGGGTCGACTCCCTGACCCTGGTGGCCACCAACCCCCTGCCCGAGACCGAACAGGGCTGTCTGGCCCGTGAGCGGTTGGCCGCACGGCTGCGTGAGGAGGGCATGCGCGGCTACGCCGACGACATGCTCGTGGGCATGATGACCGCCGAAAACGTCCGCGACCTGCCCGCGGTCGCCGACCACGTGCGCGCCATGATGTGCGCCGCCCCGCCCGAGGGAGCGGCCGCCGCCCAGCTGGGTCGGGCCCGGCGCCCCGACCACACCCCGTTGCTCAAGCGCATCTCCGCCCCCACCCTGCTCGTGGTGGGCCAACACGACGGGTTCACCCCGCCGGAGGGCGCCGAACTCATGCACGTGCGAGTCCCGGACTCGATCATGGAGATCATCGAGGGAGCCGGCCACCTTCCCAACCTGGAGCGCCCCGAGCGCTTCAACGAGGTACTGCGGCGCTTCCTCGAAAAGAACCGTCTACGTCCCAGCCTCTCCGAGGTCGGCTGAGGACGGCCCCGACCACTCGGGCCGGGGCCACCCCTTCGCGGGCCGGCCCCCACGCCGGCCCGCGCCGGATCAGACCTTCTCCACCGGCATCCACAACTCCCCGGAGGCCAGGCCCTCCTCCTGCTCGTCGTAGTCCACCTTCAGCATGTCCGGCCCCTGCCCTCGCTGGTAGGCGGGGTTGGAGGGGAACCACTCGGAGAAGGCGTACAACCAGATCCGCTGGATCTGCTCGGGGAAGGTGTACCGCTCGAAGGGAAAGACCACCCAGGTGCCCGCCGGCACCCGCAGCGACTCCATCCCCTCGGGAACCTCCGTGGAGAAGGTGGCGGCCGCCTGGTAGTAGTCGATGTCGCCGCCCTCCCCACTCCCCGGCTCCGGGGTCCGGGTCACACCCAAAGCCCCACGCGGTTCCTGGTCGGACAGTTCCTCGATCCTCTCGTGAGTGGCCTCGTCGATGCCCTTGACGAACTCGATCATGGCCTCGTTGGGCCCCTCGCAGACCAGCGGCACCCGGGCTTTGGGGCCGGTGACGGCGAACGCGTCCTTGTCGACGATGCGATAACGCATGATGGTGTTCCCTTCGATGGTCAGGTGGAAGGTCAGACGCGATTGGGAGGTGAGCGCGGCGCCGCCGCGGCGGGCCTCGCCCGGACCGACCCCGTGCACGGAGCGAAACGCCCGCCCGAACGCCTCGGCCGACCCGTAGCCGTAACGCACCGCGATGTCGAGCAGGGTGTCCCCGCCCTCGATCACCTCGGCCCCGGCCAGGGTCAGGCGCCGCCGACGCACGTACTCCGAGATCGGCATCCCGGACAGCACCGAGAACATCCGTCGGAAGTGCTGCTCGGAGACGAACACCGAGCGCGCCATCGCGGCCACGTCCACGGGCTCGCCCAGGTCCCTTTCGACCCGCTCCAACGCCTCGTTCAACCGGTCCAGCATCGGTTCCTCCCTTGCTCGCACCGCCCAAGTTACGGACGTCCCACCCACCTCGACCCGACGATCGCGGTACGGGTTCGGTCAGGTCGACGCGCGCTCCGAACCGCCGTTTCCACCCTTGGAGAAAGGGTCTGTCCCGCCCATGTCCTCCGTGCCAGTCTGATCGACAACCCCCTGACCGAAGGACCCCATGGCGAAGAAGCCGATCCGAACCGATGCCGAACATTCCCCTCGCCCACCCCTGGGCCGCCGATTCGGCATGCTCCTGGGCGCCATGGGCATGGGCAACCTGGGCGATGGAATCGCGGTGGTGGCACTGCCCTGGTACGCCGCCACCCTCACCGACGATCCTTTCCAGGTGGCACTGGTGGGCGCCGCCACCCGCCTGCCCTGGCTGTTGTTCGCCCTGATCGCCGGAGTGGTGGGCGACCGCGTCGACCGACGCCGTCTGATGGTGGCCGCGGCGGGCGTCAAGACGGTACTGCTGGTGGTCCTGACCACCGCGGTCGCCCTGGACGCGGGCTCGATCCCGCTGCTGATGGCCATCGCCCTGCTGGTGGGAACCTGCGAGGTGTTCTTCGACAACACGGCGCAGGCGATGGTGCCCACCCTGGTCCCACGCCAAAGGCTGGAGCGGGCCAACGGCCACCTGCAAGGGGTGGAGCGGGTGCTCAACAAGTTCCTGGGCGCCCCGATCGCCGGCATGCTACTGGCCGCTTCCACCGCCTGGGCCTTCGGCGCGCAGGCCGCGCTCATCCTGTCGGCCCTGGTCTGTTTGGTGGGTCTGCGAGGGGACCATCACCCGGCGACGGCCGGGCAGAGGCACCCCGGCATCCTCATCATGCTGCGCGAAGGACTGACGTGGCTGTGGCACCACCCGGTACTGCGCTTCACCGCCCTGGTCAGTGGCGCCTCCAACCTGGCCGCGGCGATGATGGCGGCGGTCCTGGTGCTCTTCGCCCAGGACGTGCTGGGGGTGGGACCCCAGGGTTATGGCCTGTTGATGACAGTGACCGCGGCGGGCGCCGTTCTGGGCGCGCTGGTGGTGCCCTCCTTCGCCCACCGCGTGCACCCTGCCACCGCCCTGGCCGTGATCCTGACGATCCTGGGCACCACCGCCCTGACCGTAGGGCTGACACGTTGCGTTCCGATGTTCGTGATCTGTTACCTGTTCACCGGGTTCGCCTCCACCTGGTGGAACATCACGATGATCAGCCTCTTCCAGCGTCTGACCCCCGACCGACTGCGTTCGCGGGCCTTCAGCGCCCACCGGACCCTGTCGTGGGGGATGCTCTCGGTCGGTATCGCACTGGGCGGCGCTCTCGCCTCCACCCTGGAAGGGGGGTTGGGGCGGGAGTGGGCCCTGACCGCCCCCTTCCTGACCGCGGGAACGATCGGGCTGACCCTGGCCGCGATCGTCGCCTCGAGGCTCACACGAGGGGTGATCGACCGGTCGCTGATCGAAACCGAACCGGCCTGACTCAGGGCGAACAGGAAAATACTGGAAATCTTCGGGCAACTTCCGTGTCTGATTCGACGTGGCGCCCTTCCGGAAACCACCATGGACCTTCAGGATCGTCGGCAGGCCGACCCCGAGAAGGAGGTGGGCGGGGCGGGGGTACACACGCCCCGCGAACTTGATGGATCTTGGTTTTCTGCGACCTCTGTACGAGAACGACGGCCCCGTGGCATCGGTGCACCTGGACACCAGCCGGGACACCACCGACGCGGACAAGAAGATCGAGTTGCGCTGGCGCCACCTGCGCGAGGAACTCAAGGCGCTGGGAACCGACGAGGCCACCCTCGACGTGCTGGAGGAAGCCATCGGGGAGGGCAACTCCCGCGCCTACGGTGACCACGGCCAAGCGGTCTACGCCTCCGAGGGACGGCTGTTGGGCGAATACACTCTGGCCTCCCCGCCCGGACAGGACCGCGCCTCGTTCCTTCCGATCCCCGACGCCCTTCCGTTGGCCATCGACCGCGGCCGTCGGCTGCCCTACGTACTGGTGGCCCTGGACCGGGTCAAGGCCAAGGTCTACGCCTACGGCGGCCATCCCAGCGAAGGGCCGGTTCTGGAGTCCGAGAACATCGGCGAGAACATGCAGAACATCGACGGCGCCACTCGAATCTTCCCAGGTCAGCGCGGGGACGCGGGTGGACGCCGGGCCGACACCGGCACCGCCCAGGACATCTGGCGTGAGAACGCCGCAGGGGTCGCCGAACTGGTCCGCGAGGCCGTGGACAAGGTCAGAGCCCAGGCCATCATCGTGGGTGGAGACGACGAGGCCATCGCCTATCTGCGCGACAACCTCGGCCCGCGCCGACTCACCATCCCCATCAGGGTGGTGGCGGGCGGCCGCGGAGGAGTCGACGCGGAGGAACGCCTGCAGGAGAGCGCGGAGGAATGCCTGCGAGAGCTCGTCCAGCAGGAACAGGAACAGACCATCGACGACTACCACCGCAAACTCGCCCACGACCAGGCGGTTCGCGGCACCACCCCCACCCTGCCGATGCTGTCGGAGGGCCGGGTGGACACCCTGCTGCTGGGCTCCGACCGAGAGGACGAACCGCAGCTGTGGGGTTCGACCACCTCCCCGATCCTGGTGGACACCTCACCCCGGGGCCTGGACGATCCGAAATCCGGTTTCCAGGCACCGGCCAGCGCCCTGATGCTGCGCTCGGCGGTGCTGTCGGACGCCCGGTTCAGCGAACTGCTGGAGGAGGGCGAACCCAGCGGCGATTCCGGGGCCACCCTGCGATTCCCCAAGTAGTCGTCACCGACCGAAACGGTGCCCCGCTCCCATCCATGGGGGAGCGGGGCGCTCCCATGTCCAGGACACCCTGCGGGGCGACCCCACCCCCATCGGAGGTCGGCCCCATGGCCCGCACAGGGGACAGGCTCCTGGCGTCGAGGCGGTACTTTCGCCGACAAGACGGGACCGGGCGGCCGACGACGTCGCCGCCCTCGACCCGAAGGTGGTGCGACGACTGCCGGTACGCACCACCCGCACCGACCCACTGTCCACGCTCACCCCCGCGTGAGCGCGACGTCGGGAGAGAACACGGGTCGGGCCCCGTCGGGAGTGCTCCCGGCGGGGCCCGACCTCGACCACGTGCCGCGTCCGGTCTCCTACTGCGAACCGGTGGCGGACTCCACCTCGGCGATGAACTGTTCGGCCGCCTCCTCGGGCGTGATGTTGCCGAAGGCCAGCTCGTCGGACACCCGCTTGGTGATCTCCACGACCTCACCGGCACCGATCGGCGGCGGCGGGTTGCCGTCGACGATGTCGCCCTCCACGTCCGACAGGAAGATCGCGCTGCGCTCGTCCGCCTCGGGCAGCGAGCTCAGGATGTGCGCCCGCACGTCGATGTTGGCGGGCAGCCCCAGGTCGGCCAGGATCAGCTCGGCCGCCTGGTTGTCGTTGAGCATGAAGTCCACGAACCGGGCAGCCTCCTGCGGGTGGTCGGTCCCGGCCGAGACCGAGTAGAACATCGCCGGCTTGAAGTACATACCGGTGCGCTCGTTCTCGTTCTCACCCGGGTAGCGCAGCAGCTCCAGGTCACGGTCGGAGGAGGCGGTCAGACCACCCAGCTGGTTGCTCCAAAAGTGCGCCATCGCGCCGGTGTTGGTGGCCAACACCGACTGGTCGGGGCCACCCGCCTCGATCTCCACGCTCTGCGAGGCGCCCGGTTGCCCACCGCTCTCCAACAGGTCCTCGGTGATCCGGAACCACTCGGCGAGGGTCTCGGTCGAGAACGCGAGCTCACCGTCCTCGTCGTAGAGGTTCTCCCCGTGCTGACGGGCGAAGATCTGGAAACCGCTCTCGTTGTAGGACATGCTCTGGGTCCCCACGACCTCGCCGTCGGTGGCCTCACTGATCTGCGCGGCGATCTCGACGTAGTCGTCCCAGGTCCACGTGGTGTCGTCGGGCATCTCCACCCCGGCCTCGGCGAAGGCCTCCGGGTCGGCGAGGACGGCGTAGACGTTCACACCGGAGGCCACCCCGTAGGTCTGACCGTCCAGGTCACCGCTGTCGGCGATCAGCGGGTCGATCTTGGACAGGTCCAACTCGTCGGAGAACTCGTTGAGGTCGGCCAGTGCGCCCCGGTCACCGTACTCACGCAGGTACCGCTCCTCCTGCATCATGATGTCGGGGGCGTCGTTGGCGGCGGTGCTGGTGGCCAACCGGTCCCAGTACGAGCCCCAGTCGGTGTAGTCGGGGCTGATCCGAACGTCCGGGTTCTCGGCCTCGAAGATCTCGATGACCTGCTGCATGTTCGAGTGCCGATCGTCCGCTCCCCACCAGGAGAAGCGCAGTTCCACCACGCCGTCCTCGGCGGAGGAGCCGGCCCCGCAGGCGGAGGCGAGCAGTGTGAAGGCGGCGACCAGAGCCAGGGGAGCGGCCGTGCGGCGTGTGCGTACGCCGCCGGAGGGGATGTTCATCGGGGGGTCCTCAAGGTCTCGTTGTTCGGATGTTCGGGGTGCGCGGGCGGGGCCACGCCGGGGGTCGTTCGGGTCAGGTTCCCGAGCCGACCGCGCTGCGCAGTTCGGAGACGAACTGCTCGGCCGCCTCACGCGCGGTGAGATTGCCGAAGCTGAATTCCTGGTAGGCGCGCCGGTTGATGTCGACGATCTCGCCCGAGCCCGCGGGCGGGGGCGGGTTGCCGTCGACGACCTCGTCCTCGATGTCGGCGAGGAAGTCGGCTCCCCGGCTCTCGGCCTCGGGCAGGTCGGACATGATGTGCTCGCGTACCTCGGTGTTGGCCGGCAGCCCCAGATCGGCCAATACGATCTCGCCCACCTCACCGCTGTTGAGCAGGAAGTCGACGAATCGGGCCGCCTCCTGCGGGTGGTCGGTCCCGGCCGAGACCGAGTAGTACATGGCGGGCTTGAAGTAGGTGCCGGTGCGCTCGCTCTCGGTCTCTCCGGGAAAACGCAACAGCTCGATGTCGCGCCCGGAGGCCTGGGTGATGGCGCCCAGCTGGTTGCTCCAAAAGTGCGCGGTGGCCCCGGTGTTGGTGGCCAGCACCGACTGGTCGGGGCCACCGGCTGCGATCTCCACGCTCTGGGAGGCGTCGGGTTGCCCGCCGCCTCCCAGGAGCCGATCGGTGAGCTCGTACCAGGCCTGCAGGGTCTGCTCGGAGAACGCGACCTCACCGTCCTGGTCGAAGAGGTTCTCCCCGTGCTGACGGGCGAAGATGTGGAAGGCGTTCTCGTTGGTCAGTCCCTGGGTCCCCACGATCTCACCGTCGGTGGCCTGGCTGATCTCGATGGAGATCTCCACGTAGTCGTCCCAGGTCCACGTGGTGTCGTCGGGCATCTCCACCCCGGCCTCGGCGAAGGCCTCCGGGTCGGCGAGCATCGCCGAGGCGTTGACACCGGTGGGAGCGCCGTAGACCGCCCCGTCCACCACCCCGCTCTCGGCCACCAACGGGTCCAGACCCGACAGCTCCAGACCCTCCAAGGTGCCCAGATCGGCCATGGCGCCCCGCTCGGCGTACTCGGTCAGGTAGGACTCGTCCTGCATGATCACGTCGGGGGCGTCGTTGGCGGCGACGCCGGTGGCCAACCTGTCCCAGTAGGCGTCCCAGTCGGTGTAGTCGGGGCTGATCCGAACGTCCGGGTTCTCGGCCTCGAAGACCTCGATGACCTGCTGCATGTTCGAGTGCCTTTCGTCCGACCCCCACCAGGAGAAGCGCAGCTCCACCACGTCCTCGGAGCCACCGGAGCAGGAGGTCAGGGCCAGGACCAACGCGCCGGCGACCGCGGCGACCATGGCCGGACGCGGGTGTCGTCGTGCGGAGCGGGTGCGCGTGAGGGGTGGCACGGGGGGATCCCTTCTGTGGTGCGGGTCTACTTGATGCCGGTGGTGGCGATGCCCTTGACGAGGTAGCGCTGACCCGCGAGGAAGAACCCGAACACCGGTCCCAGGGCCACCACCGACATCGCGAACAACGGCCCCCAGGAGGTCTGGGAACTGGAGTCGACGAAGGTGCGCAGCGCCACCGGAACGGTGTACATGTCGGGACTGGTCAGGAAGATCAGCTGACTGAAGAAGTCGTTCCAGGTCCAGATGAAGGTGAAGATCGCGGTGGTGGCCAGGGCCGGCAACGACAGCGGCAGGATGATCTGACAGAAGATCCGCACGTGCCCGCAACCGTCGATACGCGCCGCCTCGTCCAGGTCACGGGGCAACCCGCGGATGAACTGGACCATCAGGAAGATGAAGAAGGCGTCGGTGGCCAGCAGCTTGGGGACGATCAGCGGGTAGAAGGTGTTGATCCAGTCCAGCTGCGCGAACAGGATGTACTGGGGAACGATCACCACGTGGATGGGCAGCATGATCGTGGCCAGCATGATCGCGAAGAAGAGACGCTTACCCCGAAACTCCAGGCGGGCGAAGGCGTAGGCGGCCATGGAGCACCCGATGAGGTTGCCGATGATCGAGCCGGCCACCACGATCGCCGAGTTGAGCAGGTAGTGGTGGAAGGGGAACTGCAGGGCGCCCCAACCCTCGGTGTAGTTGCTCGGGGTGAAGCTCCAGGGGATGAGCCCGGGTTCACGGAAGATCTCCGCGGTGGGTTTGAAGGAACTGGAGAGCATCCACAGCAGCGGGTAGAGCATGATCAGGCCGAAGCCGATCAGCCCGATGTGGGTGAGCAGTCGTCGTGTGCGCGCGGACCGGGTCCGAGTGGAGGTGGAGGCCGGTGCCTTGGTCTCAGTCGCCATAGAAAACCCAGTACTTGGAGGCCAGGAAGTTCACGGCCGTGAACCCCCCGATGATCATCAGGAGCAGCCAGGCCATCGCCGAGGCGTAGCCCATGTCGAACGACCCGAAACCGCGTTGATACAGGTAGAGCGTGTAGAAGAGGGTGGAGTCCGAGGGCCCGCCGGTGCCGCCGCTGACGATGAACGCCTGGGTGAAGGTCTGGAAGGCGTTGATGATCTGCAGCACCAGGTTGAAGAAGATGATGGGCGTGAGCATCGGAACGGTGATGTTCCAGAACCGGTGGAGGGGACCGGCCCCGTCCACCGCGGCCGCCTCGTAGTACATCCGAGGGACCTGGCGCAGCCCGGCCAGGAAGATGACCATCGGGGCGCCGAAGGTCCACACGTTGAGCACGATGAGGGTGCCCAGGGCGTAGTCGGGATGGGACACCCAGCCATACCCCTGCACCCCGAAGAACGCCAGGATCTGGTTGACCAGACCCTCGGCGCCGAAGACCTGCCGCCACAGGATGGCGACGGCCACGCTGCCGCCCAGAAGCGAGGGCAGGTAGTACACCGAACGGTACAGGGCCAGGCCGCGCACCCCTCGGTCCAGGACCATCGCCAGGGCCAGGGCCAGGGCCAACTGGAGCGGGACCGACACGAACACGTACACGAAGGTGACCCGGAGCGCGCTGCGCAGACGGTCGTCGCCCAGCATGCGTTCGTAGTTCTCCAACCCCACCCACTGGTGGTCACCGATGAGGTTGTAGTCGGTGAAGGAGAAGTACAACGAGGCCAGCAACGGACCCGCGGTGATGACGATCAGGCCCAGGAACCAGGGGGCCAGGAAGCCGTAGGCGGCCAGGTTCTCCTGGCGGCGCCGACCGGTACCGCGGCCACCGGATCCCTTGGTCACGCGGGCCTTGGGCGGTGTGGGGTCGACCTTCTTGGGGCTTCGCTGGAGCAGTGCGCTCACGGCGCATCACTCCAAAGGCGCACCTGACACCGTGCCGGGCACGGGCGGCGGCTGAGAGGGCTCATGGTCGGGGACCACCAATCTGGTCAGGGCGGATGCGGAGGATGTGGGGCCGTCTCCGCCGACGTGGCCGAGAACACGTGGCGAACTCGCAGGTTATGGCCTGGTAAGCGCTATCCATAGTTTAAGATGTTCAGTTTCTAGCACCGGGCCAGATGGGTGTCAACAGACGATGGCCCCGCTGGAAACCCCTCTCCGGATCGTTATCTTCGGCCCTCGACGGCGTCGACGAGCCGAAAAAACAACTCCGGAACCCGCGTTCTGGCCGGTCCGAGCCGTTTTTCTCCCCTTCCGATCCAGGGGAAATCCATGGGCGATCATTGAGTTCCACCCTGGAAAGCGTTTACCCTGACCGCGTGAACGACACCTCTCCACGCAGGTTCGCCATCGTCGGCACCGGGTCCAGGGCGCGAATGTACACCCGCGCCCTCACCGACACCCATCGGGACCTGGGCCTCCTGGTGGCCCTGTGCGACACCAACGCCACTCGCATGGCCGTACACAACCGGATCGTCACCGAGGCGGGGCTCGACCCCGTCCCCACCTACCCGGCCGAATCCTTCGGCCGCATGCTCCACGAGCAGAAGGTGGACGAGGTCATCGTGTGCACGATCGACCACACCCACGCCGACTACGTCGTGACCGCCCTGGAGGCCGGCGTCGACGCCATCACCGAAAAACCCCTCACCGCGGACCTGGACGGCCTCAAACGCATCAACGCGGCCCAGGCCCGCACCGGCGGGCACGTCACCGTCGGGTTCAACTACCGCTACAACCCCGTCCACCTCAAGCTGCGCGAACTCATCTCCTCCGGCGCCATCGGCGAGGTCGGCTCGGTGCACTTCGAGTGGCTGCTCGACCTGCGCCACGGCGCCGACTACTTCCGCCGCTGGCACCGCGACAAGGCCAACTCCGGCGGTCTGCTCGTGCACAAGGCGAGCCACCACTTCGACCTGGTCAACTGGTGGATCGGTGCCCGACCCGAAGAGGTCTACGCCTCGGGCCGGCTGTTCTTCTACGGCGCCGAGAACGGCCACCGCCACGGTGTGGCCGGCGACTACGCGCGCGGGCACGACTCGCCCGAGGCCACCCGGGACCCCTTCGCCCTGCACATGGCCGACAGCCCCGACCTGACCGCCCTGTACCTGGAGGCCGAACACGAGGACGGCTACCGGCGCGACCTCAACGTCTTCGGTGAGGGCATCACCATCGAGGACGACATGTCGGTGCTGGTGCGTTACGACAGCGGGGTGCGGCTCGGCTACCACCTGGTGGCCTACGCGCCCTGGGAGGGATACCGGATCTCCATCACCGGCAGCAAGGGCCGCCTGGAGCTGGACATGACCGAGTTCGAGCACACATCGCCCGAACAGGACGAACAGCACCCGGTCCGCGGCATGCCCGCCCCCAAGGAGAACACCACCGCCCGGCTGTGGCTGCGCCGTCACTGGCAAGAGCCCGAGGAGATCCCCGTGGCCGTGGGAGGTGGTGGCCACGGCGGCGGTGACGTCGCCATGCTCACCGCCCTGTTCGGCCGGATCGACGACGGTGTTCGTCCCGATCACGCCGACGGCGGCAACGCCCTGATCACCGGGCTGTGCGCCAACGCCTCCATCGCCTCCGGTCGTCCGGTACGCGTGGCCGAACTACTGGGAGAGGAAGACCGGTGAGCGCCCTCCCTCCACCCGAGGGGCCCGTGCCCGTGCTCCTGGTGGGCCTGCACGGGCACGGGCGCTCCCACCTGCGCGCACTACGACCCATGGTCGAACAGGGGATGGTGCGCCTGGTCGGTGTGTGCGACCCTCGCCCTCCGGCCCCCGACGACGACCTGGAGGGGCACGGCCCCCTGCCCCACTTCGACGACCTGCCCCTGGCCCTGGAACGGACCGGCGCACGGATCACCGTCCTGGTCACCCCCATCCACACCCACCTGCCGCTGGCCCGCACCGTGCTCGCCCACGGCTCCCACCTGCTGTTGGAGAAACCGACCACCGCGACCCTGGCCGAGCTCCACGAACTCACCGACGCCGTCGCGGATTCCGGCCTGGCCTGCCAGGTGGGCTTCCAGAGCCTGGGATCGACCGCCATCGACCACGTCCGTGGGCTGCTGGCCCAGGGCGTCGTGGGCGAACTACGCGGCATCGGCGGCGCGGGCACCTGGAAACGCACCTCGGCCTACTACGACCGCGCCCCCTGGGCCGGACGTCGCCGCATGGGCGGACACGACGTGGTCGACGGGGCGCTCACCAACCCCTTCGCGCACATGGTCGCCACCGCCCTGGCCCTGGCCGACGGGGGCGCCCACGCCCCGAACGAGATCGTCCCCGAGCTCTTCCACGCCCACCCCATCGAGGCCGACGACACCTCCTGCCTGCGGCTGCGCACCCACCAGGGCGTCCCGGTGTGTCTGGCCGTGACCCTGTGCTCGCCGCGCAGCCTGCCGCCCGCGCTCCACCTGCACGGTGAGCACGGGCGCATCAGCTTCGAGTACACCCTGGACCGGGTCACGGTGCACCGCCCCGGGCAGGACCCGCACACCACCACCCATCCGCGCACCGGTCTGATGGAGAACCTCATCGCCCACCTGCGCGAGGGGTCGCCGCTGCTGGTTCCCCCCAGCGCCACGCTGGGGTTCACCCACGTGCTGGAGGCGGTGCGCACCGCCTCCGACCCCCGCCCCATCCCCACCCGCCACCAGGACGTGTGGCGCGAGGCGGGCGTCACCCATCGCACCGTCCACGGCATCGACGCCCTGGTCCACCGAAGTGCCCGGCAAATGATCGGCTTCACCGAACTCGGAGCCGCCTGGGCCGTGCCCGAACCCACCGCGCACCCGTTGGAGACCCGACCATGAACCTGTCCCTGAACGGCACCACCGTGGCCGTACACCGCGACGGCGCCGACGTGGACCCGGTGCTCTCACCACGACCGTTCCTGCACCCGGTGACCACCCTGGCCGGCACCACCGTCACCGAACTGCAACCCCGGGACCACCGTCACCACCTGGGGTTCGGCCTGGCCGTACCCGACGTGGACGGCACCAGCTTCTGGGGCGGGCGCACCTTCACCCCGGACCGCGGTTCGGTACTGCTGGACAACCACGGACGCCAACAGCACGTGCGCACCCTGGAGCGGGCACCCGAGCGCCACACCGGGCTACTGTCCTGGACCGACCCCCAGGGCCGGGAACTGATCGCCGAGGAACGCGCCCTACGTGCCCTGCCCCTGGACGAACACACCTGGGTGCTGCACGTCCATACGGTGCTGCGCAACACCTCGGGGCGGGATCTGAGCATCGGCAGCCCCGCCACCAACGGCAGGACCGGCGCCGGCTACGGCGGTCTGTTCTGGCGTGCGCCACTGGGTCCGCGCCCACCGGCGATCACCGGCCCCGACGGCCCGACCAACGGAGCGGACCTGCACGGAGCACGCGTGCCCTGGCTCGCCCTGGCCGGCACCACCGAGCAAGGCGCCCGGTGGACCCTGCTGTTGCACCAGGTCGGCCCCCACCCGGAACCGTGGTTCCTGCGCACGGAAGAGTACCCCGGAACGGGACCGGCCCTGGCCTGGGACGAACGCCTTCCCCTTCCGGCCGGAGCACACCTGGAGCGAGGACTGCGGGTGGCCGTCGCCGACGGCCACCCGCACGACCTCCCCGCCCTGGCCAAGGCCGTGGTCGACCCGCCCTGATCCGCCCCGGGCCGGACCGCCCTCCCTCCACGGTCCCGACCCACCAAGGGGCCGCGCCGTCCCCTCTGCGGCGTGGCCCCACCCCTGTTCCCCACACGCCCCGAACCCGCTCGGGGCCCGGAAAGGAAACCCGCCATGCGCGTGCTCGTCACCGGAGGTTCGGGAAGGCTCGGCCGTAGCGTGCTGTCGACCCTGGCCGAACGCGGACACCAGGTCACCTCGGTCGACACCACCCCGGCCACCCCACCGGAGGGGGTCGACGCGATCACCGCCGACCTGCTCGACGCCACCGCGCGCGAGGACGCCTTCACCCGCGCCGCACCCCAGGCCGTGATCCACCTGGCCGGGATCGCCGTCCCCTTCGCCCACCCCGACGTGCGGACCCTGCAGGTCAACACCGGTCTGGCCTGGGCGGTGATGGCCGCGGCCATCGAACACGGCGCCCACTCGGCGGTGGCCGCGTCCAGCCCCACCGTCTACGGCTACAACACCCCCACCTGGGCCCCGCGCTACCTGCCCCTGGACGAAGAACACCCCGTCGAGCCCTGGCACGCCTACGGACTGAGCAAGCAGATCATCGAACAGACCGTCCGGGCCCTGGCCCGTACCACCGACACCTGCGTGCTCTCCGCGCTACGACCCGGCTACGTGGTGGCCCCCGAGGAATGGGCCGGCGCCGTCACCCAACAGGGCCACACCATGGCCGAGCGCTTGGCCGACCCGGCCCTGGCCGCCGCATCACTGTTCAACTACGTCGACGCGCGCGACGCCGCCGAACTGTTCTCACTGGTCATCGAACACCCCGAACGGGTCCGCCACGGCCAGGTCTACAACGCCGTGGCCGACGACCCCCTGGCCTCCGGACCCGTCGACGAACTCATGGCCCGCCTGCACCCCGCCACCGCACCGCACAGCGCCGCCCTGGCCGATGGCCGCGCGGTCTTCTCCAACCGGCGCGCCCGCACCGAACTGGGCTGGACCCCCACCCGAACCTGGCGTGCACAACTGAGCGAAGGGCGGGTCGGCTAGGTGCGCGCCCAACCACCCACCCCATACGGCGACGGTCACCCCCGACCTTCCACTAGCCTGGGAAAGAGTTTTCCCACGGTTCATGGCAGAAGGGGCAGAGGCGTGAGTTCGTCGTACGTGACGCTGGAACAGGTGGCACAACACGCGGGGGTGTCGCTGGCCACCGCATCCCGGGTCATCAACGGCAGCACCCGCCAGGTCAGCGAACGCCTGCGCGAGAAGGTCAACGCCAGCGCCGAGGAACTGGGCTATTTGGCCAACGCCTCCGCCCAGACCCTGGCCCGCAACAGCAGCGCCCTGGTCGGCC
>NZ_DYZD01000449.1 GCF_020741345.1 Nocardiopsis listeri | reverse complement strand
CACGACCCGACCGGCCCGGGGCCGACGGCGTCGCGCCGCCGGTCGGCGCGCCCACGGCACCGCCGAGACCACCCCTTCCACCGTGCCCGTCCCGGTCTCGGTCACCGCTTTGTCCCAGCCCCAGTACCGGGCGCTGGGCTCGGCCATGCGCGAGCAGCTCACCGTGGTCGCCGCCCCTCCCGGTACCGGCGCGCACGACCTCGTGGACGCCATGGTCCGCACCGCCGTCACCGCGGGGCAACGCGTCCTGGTGTGCGCTCGTACCGAAGCCGATGTCGAGGCGGTCCTGCGCCGGGCCGACACCGATCCCGGCCACCCCGTCATCCGGGCCGGCGATCCCGGACGGCGCACCTGCGAGGTACGCCTGCTCACCCGGGTCCTCGGCCGGCACGCCGGAGCCATCCCCGTCACCATGAGCCCCGACGATGAGGACCCGGACGGCTCCGACGACCTCGCCGATGCCTGGAACCGGGTCCGCCGGGTGTGGGAGGCCATGGACACCATGGCCTCCGGTGGCCACGCCCTCGCCCACCTGGCCGAGGAACGCGGCCGCAGCATCGCTCGCGGTTGGGACCCCGACACCTTCTTCACCCCCGAACGCGGTGGCCCCGAGTACTGGCTGCACCGCGCCGAGCGCGCGGCCGCCGGTGGGCTGGGCGGCCTGTCCCACCGCGCCGCCGTCCGCCGCGAACTCGGCGTGACCACCGACCCCGACAGCCTGGCCCAACTGTGCGCCGTGGCCCGTTTGGAGAGCGATTGGCGCGAGGCCGTGGACCGCCGCACCCGTAGCGCGCCTTTGGCCGAACTCACCGACGATCTCGCCCGCGCCCTCGATGACCATCGGCGCGCCGGGGCGCAACGCCTCACCGCGGTCACCGAACCCCGGCTCTGGCGCGGTCGCGCCGCCATCGAGAACCGCCTGGAGACCCTCAACTGGCACCCCGGTGGCGGCAGGACCGGGCTCACCGGACTCCTCGACACCCTGCCTGCCTGGGTCTGTCGCACCGACCAGGTCCGCGCCCTTCCCCCGCACGCGGGCCTGTTCGACCTGGTGGTCGTGGTGGGCGCCGAACGGACCCGGGTCGGAGAACTCCTGCCCGTCCTCTACCGGGCCGACCGCGCCGTCGTCGTCGGCGACCCCGCGCACCCCGGGCCGCTCAGCGTCCTGGAACCCGAGGAGGAACGACGGGCCCTGGCCACCGCCGGGCTCGTTCCCGACCTCCTCGACGACCGTGCGCTTCGACACGGTGCGGGTTCGGCCCTGCGCGCCGCCTACAAGGCCGCCCCGCCCATGCTGTGGCTGGACGAGCATCGGGGCGCCCCCGAACCCCTGGCCACCGCCGCCGCACGCCACTGCTATGGGGGTCGGGTCTCGGTGACCACCGGACCCGAGCCCGACCAAGGCCCCGTCTTCGACTGGCGTGACGTCGTCGGCGAGTGCGAGGCCGCGCCGGGTTCCTCCTACATCAACCGCGACGAGGCCTATCGGGTCGCCGTGGTGGTCGACGAACTCGACCAGGAACTACCCGAAGGGCACACCCTGGCCGTGGTCGCACCCTTGCAACCCCAGGTGGCGTTGGTCCGCCGACTGCTGCGTCAACGCGTCCTGCGCCGGCCCGTCCGGGTCGGCGGCCCCGACCTGCTGTCCGAGGACACCGGTACGAACGACGTCACCGTGCTGTCTCCGATGCTCTCCACCGGCGGGCCCGCCATCGCCGAACGGCGGGTGCGCCGGATGAGCCACCTGTGGGCATCGGTCCTCACGCGGACCCGACGTCGGCTCGTGGTGGTGGGCGACCGTTCCCACTGGTCCCAGGGTGATGGGCCCCTCGCCGACCTGATCGGCGGAGCCAGGACCACCGGCGCCGCGGCCACGGCCCAAGACCCGGCCGGCGCCGCCCTGGTCGACGCCCTGCGCGCCGTCGGCACCGACGTCACCGTCGGACCGCGACTGCACGGTCGCACCGCGGACCTGCTCGTGCGCTACGGGGCGCGCCGGGTGGTGCTCCTGCTCGACCGTGAACCCGACGGCCCCGCCCTTCGCCGCCTCCTGGCCCGCGGCGAGGCCCTCAACGGGGCCACCGACGACCTCGTCGTGGTCGTCCCCGCCTGGCGCTGTCTGGCCGACCCGCGCACCCTGGTCGAGGAGATCCTCTCCGCCTGCTGACACCGCCCCCACCGCCCCGCTCCCGGTCCGCCCCGGCCCGCGCCCCACCTATCCTGGGAGGCCACGCGCACATGCCCGGAACACCCTGGTTCGCCCGACAGGCCAGGCGACGCCGCGGGCGAAGAAGGGGAGACTCGGGTGCCCGAGGGACACACACTGCACCGGTTGGCCACGCACTTCGACAAGACCTTCGGTGGCGGCGCCGTGCGCGCCACCAGCCCTCAGGGTCGGTTCTCCGACGGGGCCGCCCGCATCGACGGGCGAGTCCTGGTCGAGAGTGAGGCCCACGGCAAGCACCTCTTCCTGGGTTTCGACTCGGGCGAGTGGCTACGCGTTCACCTCGGTCTCTACGGCGCCTGGACCTTCGGCGACGTCGACGGTGAACGACACCTGGGCGCGCCGAGGGCCCCCGGCGCCGAACGACTCGAACTGGAGCGCGACCCCGACGGCTTCGTCGTTGCGCCCACGCCGGTGGGGGCCGTCCGCGCCCGCCTGATCAACACCGGTGGCTGGGCCGACCTGCGCGGCCCCTCGGCCTGCGAGGTCATCACCACCGACGACAAACACGCCGTCCAGAACCGGTTGGGCCCGGACCCCCTTCGGTCCGACGCCGACCCCGACCGGGCCTGGCGGGTGATCTCGCGCTCGCGCACCACCATCGCCGCGCTCTTGATGCGCCAGGACGTCATCGCGGGTGTGGGCAACATCTACCGCGCCGAGTCCCTGTTCCGTGCCGGGATCGACCCCCTGACCCCCGGTCGAGAGCTGGGGCGGGAACGGTGGGAGATCCTGTGGGAGGACCTGTCCGGCCTGCTGCGCGACGGGGTGCGGGACGGCTACATCATCACCACCCGACCCGAGGACCGGCCCGATCCCGACGCCCACCCCGTGCCCCGGCCCGACACCCTCTACGTGTGTTACCGGACCGGTGACCCTTGCCGGGTGTGCTCCTCGCCGATCGCCTCCTCCGAGCTGGCCGGCCGCACCCTGTACTGGTGCCCCGGGTGTCAGCCCTGAGTCTTTCCCGCATGCTCCGTCCCACCGGTCCCACCGGTCACACTCGGGAAACTCTCTGGACCACGCTGTACGGGCGTGGGTTACAATCCCCTCTCGGTGACTGAACCGGTTCAGTATCGTGAAGTAACGGGGAGGCGGCTTGGGGTCTGTGATGAGGCGCCCGACGATCATGGACATCGCCAAGGCGGCGGGCGTGTCCAAAGGGGCGGTTTCCTACGCCCTCAACGGCCGCCCAGGAGTGTCCGAGACCACGCGGGAACGGATCCTCTCGATCGCCAGTGACCTCGGTTGGGCTCCCAGCAACCCCGCCCGCGCGCTCGCCCCGGGAGGTCGGGTCGGCGCGATCGGCATGGTGGTGGACCGTCCCGCCCGATCCCTCGGGATCGAACCGTTCTTCATGCAGCTGGTCTCGGGTGTGGAGACCGAACTCGCGGCCGCCGGCATAGACCTGATGCTCCAGGTGGCCGAGGACATCGACTCCGAACTCGCGGTCTACCGCCGTTGGGCCGCCGAGCGCCGCGTCGACGGCGTGGTCATAGTCGACCTGCGGGTGGAGGACCCCCGCCCCGAGGCGATGGGCGTCCTGCCGCTGCCCGCGGTGGTCCTGGGCGGGCCGGGCGGAACCGGTGGGCTGCCGTGTCTGTACACCGACGACGGAGCCTCGGTACGCGAGGTCGTGCACTACCTGGCCGCGCTGGGTCATCGCCGGATCGTGCGGGTGGCCGGTCCGGAGGACTTCGTGCACACGGGCGACCGCACCGCCGCCTTCCAGCAGGCCGCTCACCGAGCGGGCCTGGAGGAGGCGCGCACGGTGCACGCCGACTACACGGGGGAGGCGGGAGGACGCACCACGCGCCGACTGCTCGCCGCCGCCGAGCCGCCCACCGCGCTGGTCTACGACAACGACCTGATGGCGTTGGCGGGCCTGGGGGTGGCCTCGGAGATGGGCGTGGACGTGCCCTCGCAGCTGTCCATCGTGGCCTGGGACGACTCCGCGCTGTGTCGCCTGGTGCGCCCCTCGCTCACCGCGATAAGCCGTGACGTGTTCGGTCACGGTCGCATGGTGGCCGGGATGCTCAACCGCCTCTTGGCGGGGGAGCGCGTCGAGGACCGGGAGACCCCGTTGGGCGAGCTCCAGCCTCGGGGGAGCACGGGCCCCCTGGCGTCCTGAACGAGAAGGACGGCCCGACGGCGTGCGCGGAACCGGTTCAGCGCCGGTCCTTTCGACGTGTCCCGGGGTCGACATGGCTGTTACAAGCGGATAACGCCGAAGTGACGGGGATTGACGGAGTCTGTCCGGTCGTGCTGTTGTGGACCTCACTTACCCGGTTCAGTAACGGCCCTTCGCTCTCATCATTGGGAGCGCTCCCAGCCTTCCTCTGAGGAATCGGCTTCCCCCCTGAAAAGGGCCGACCGGGTCGAAGGAGGAGTCGAGATGAAAACTCTGAGGCTTCCCGCCGTGCTGGCGGCGGTGGTGCTCATCGCCACCGCGTGTTCCAGCGAAGGCGGAGACACCGGAAGCGGGAGCTATCCCCGCAACGAGACCCTGTACACCACGGGTACGGCCTGGAACCCGCCGACCAACTGGAACCCGATCATGCGGGGCCAGTACGCGGTGGGCACCTTCGGGCTGACTTACGAGCCGCTCTTCCACTACGACGCGGAGGCCAACGAGTACGTCCACTGGCTCGCGGAGAGCGACGAGTGGCCCGACGACAACACCCACGTCATCACCCTGCGGGACGGGATGACGTGGACCGACGGCGAGGCCATCGACGCCGAGGACGTCGTCGCCACCATCGAACTCGGACAGATGGACGTCTCCTACAGCAACATCTGGAACTACATCGAGGGCGTCGAGGCCACCGGTGAGCGGGAGGTGACGGTCACCTTCTCCGAGTCCCGGCCCCAGGAATGGATGAACTGGGCCTTCAACAACCCCATCGTTCCCGAGCACATCTGGGCCGACAAGGACCAGGCCGAGCTCACCGACGACCCCAACAACGATCCGGTCGGCAGCGGTCCCTACGTCTACGAGACCCACGCCGACGACCGCATGGTCTGGAAGCGCAACGACGAGTGGTGGGGCACCGAGGCCCTCGACCTGGAGATGAAGCCGACCTACATCGTGGACGTCGTCAACGCCTCCAACGAGGTGACGATGAACATGCTCAGCAACGGCGAGGTCGACGTCTCGAACAACTTCCTCCCCGGCATCGAAAAGTCGCTCGACGGTCAGCTCCTCACCAGCTTCTATGACGGCCCGCCCTACATGCAGTCCGCGAACACCGCCTGGTTGGTGGTCAACCACGACCACCCGGTGCTGGGCGACGCGGAGTTCCGGCAGGCGCTGGCCCACTCCATCGACCTGAACCAGATCATCAGCGGCCCCTACTCGGACCTGGTCGACGGTGCCGACCCCACCGGTCTGCTGCCCCAGTGGGACGCCTACATCGACCATGAGCTGGTGGAGGAGGAGGGCTTCTCCTACAACGCGGACGAAGCGGTGGCCATCCTGGAGGAGGCCGGCTATCTCGACGAGGACGGTGACGGCTACGTCGAGAGCCCCGACGGCGAGCCGATCAACCTCACCCTGGAGGTCCCCGGTGGCTGGAGCGACTGGGAGGAGGCGGCCCGGGTCATCTCCGAGAACGCCCAGGAAGTCGGGATCAACATCGGGACGGACTTCCCCGACGAAGGCCTGCTCACCGACAACCGCAACTCCGGTGAGTTCGACCTCGTCATCAACAACGAGCGTCAGCTGAGCAACACGCCGTGGAGCTACTACGACTACCTGTTCCAGATGCCGGTTCGTGACACGCAGACGACCGCGAACTTCGGTCGCTACGAGAACGAAGAGGTCTGGGACCTGGTCCAGCAGCTCGCCGCCGTCCCGGCCGACGACGTGGAGGGCGCCGCGGAGATCACCTCGCAGATCCAGCAGATCCAGCTGGCCGAACTGCCGGCGATCCCGCTCTGGTACAACGGCCTCTGGTCGCAGCAGAGCAACAGCGTTTGGACCAATTGGCCGAGTGAGCAGGGCACACCCGGCTACGCCACGATGTGGGACGGATGGTTCGAACTCGGTGCCATCCGCACCCTCGCAGAGATCGAACTGGCCGAATAGTCACCACGGGTGGGGCGCTCCCCTGAACGGGGGCGCTCCGCCTTCGGCTGCACATCTGGAGGACACCCGTGTGGCGTTACATGGGCCGCAAACTCGGCATCTACGCGATCACCTTCGTGATCGCGGTCACCATCAACTGGATGATTCCGCGCTTCATGCCCGGCGATCCGGTCCGGAGCATGCTCAACAAGGCATCGGTCTCCGACCCGGAGGCCATGGAGCGGATGACCAACTACTACAACGAGGTCTTCGGGCTCGAAACACCGATCCACCAGCAGTACTTCGCGTTCTGGGCCGGGCTCTTCCGAGGTGATCTGGGGATCAGCTCGATGCAGTACCCGGAACCGGTCACCGACATCATCCTGCGCGCGGTCCCCTTCACCCTGGGACTGCTGCTCCCCGCCATCATCCTGAGCTGGATCGTGGGGAACCATTTCGGTGCCTTCGCGGCCCGCAACAAGATCCTGGACAACACCGTCCTGCCGGTCGGTTACGTCCTGACCGCGACCCCGTACATGTGGCTCGCCCTTCTCCTGGCCTGGTCGGTCGGCGTGGTCGGTGGTTTCCTCCCGACCTCCAGCGGTTACAGCCTGGCGCTGGTCCCCGCGTTCTCGTGGGAGTTCATAGCCAGTCTCATCACGCACTGGTTCCTGCCGTTCCTGTCCATGTTCATCGTGGCTCTGGGCGGCTGGGCGATCGGCATGCGCAACATGATCATCTACGAACTGGAGGCGGACTACTCGAACTACCTCCAGGCCCTCGGTGCGCCGCGTCGCCTGATCCGCCGCTACGCCTTCCGTAACGCGATGCTGCCGCAGATCACCGGTCTGGCCGTCCAGCTCGGTACCGTCATCGCCGGCGCGCTGCTCACCGAGATCGTCTTCAACTACCCCGGCCTGGGCAGCCTGATCCTCCGGGCCCTGAACAACAACGACTACTTCGTGCTCCAGGGCACCTTCCTGTTCGTGAT
>NZ_DYZD01000448.1 GCF_020741345.1 Nocardiopsis listeri | reverse complement strand
CACCGGAACCGAACCCGGGATCGGCCGAACGCGCCGCCCTCCTCTTGGCGGAGGAGGCGCGCCTGCCGTTCCTGACACCCGAGGAGGTCGACCGGGCCTGTGCCGCCCTGCCCGGCGTCATCGCCGGGCTGCGCGCCACCCCGGCGCGAAGGCCGCCCGGATCCACCCCGGACGACCTGCGTGAGCTGTCCGAGGAAGCGCTGGATTCCCTGTTCGACCCGGCCCTGCGGGAGCGGCTCACCGGGGTCCCGCGAGCACATCCGCGACTGCTGCTGCTCGGTGGCCAACCGGGTGCGGGCAAGTCCACCCTCCAACGCCTGCTCCTGCCGGCCCTGCCCAAGGGCACCGTCGGCTACGACGGGGACGACCTGCTGCGTCTGTCGCCCGACTACGAATGGGCGATGGGCGCCGACGACAAGGTCGCCTCCACATCCGTGTCCAAACAGGTGGGAGCCCTGCACGGGCGGGCCTTGGAACATGTTCGTCGCGGTCGCCACGATGTCGTGTGCAGCCACCCCCTGGGCCGCGCCGACCGGGCCGCCTCCTGGGTGTGGGGCTTCAAGGAGGCCGGTTACCGGGTCGAGGTCGCGTTCGTGGACCGGCACTCCCGCGCCACCCGAGACCAGGGCTTCGGCCGGTGGTTGCCGAAAATCCACCATGACCGCTTCTACCTCGGGGTTCCCAACACCATCGAGTTCCTGGAGACCCACCGTCTGGTGGACTCGATGTACGTGCTGTCCCGCGAGGGCGAGGTGCTTTACGCCGACCACCAGGACGACGGCGGTTGGTACCGGGAGCCGTTCGGCCGGGTCGCGTTGGAGGCCGAAAGGGGCCGGCGCGAGCTCTGGCGCGTCGAGGACGACGTCTAGGATCCCTGCCCATGGACATCTTCAACGCGAACCCCCTGGTGGTGCGCCAGCCCAAGCGCTTCATGGTCGACATCTCCGACTACGAGGTGTACGACGCCCACGGCCGCCCCGTCGCGCAGGTGCGCGAACAGGGCGCCGACGGTGGCATGCAGGTGCTTCGGGCCCTGTCCCGCAACACCGGTGGGTTCGAACGGCGCGTGCACGTCAACGACATGTACGGGCGGCCCCTGCTGGTCATCCAGAAGCACTGGTCCTGGATGACCGCCTCCACGAGCGTGAACCTGCCGGACGGCAGACCGGTGGGGACGATCGAACAGGACCTGAAGTTCTTCGGCTCCAAGTTCACCCTGATGGACCCCTGGAAGCGGGTGGTCGGCGGCATCGAGGGCGACTTCATCGGTATGGACTTTCGGCTCAAGGACCACGCCGACCACGAGATCGCCCGTGTGGACCGTCGCATGCCCGACCTGGGCGAGCTGTTCACCACGGCCGACAGCTACGCGCTGCACCGGCGCTACCCCTCGCTGCCCCGACCCCTGGGCACGCTGGTGGTGGCCTCCGCCATCGCCATCGACCTGGTCCTGAAGGAAGGCAAGTGAACCGGAGGCCCCGGGCCGTTCACCCCTCCAGGGCGGCCATGGCGGCGCGGTCCTCTTCGCCGAAGCGTTCCTCCAGGGCTTCCGGGGAGGCGTCCAGGTCGATTCTGGCCACCGGTACTCCTCGGGCGGACTCGATGGCGCCCAACCGGCGGGTCGCCCGGTCGGCGGCGTAGTCGAGCAGCTTGCCGGGGGGTGGTTCGTACCGCTGGACCTCGGGGTCGTCCGAGGGGGTGTCGCCCCGTTCGACGGTGCCCAGCACGTGTGGCAACAGCTCTTCGAGGCGTTCGCTCACCACGTCCCAGTTACGGTCGTCGGCGGCCACGTGGCGCCGGCAGGTGAAGGTTCCCCAGGCCATGTGACGGCGCTCGTCGTCGCCGATCCGGCGGATGATCCGCCGCATCCCCGGGAAGATCCCGCGTACGGTGCACACGTGATTCCAGGCGTAGTAGCCGGTCAGCGCGAGGGAACCCTCGATGATGTGGTTGTAGGTGACCGAGGCGCGTACCTGGTTGCGCGGGCTCGGGTCGTCCAGGAGCGCCTCCAGGGACCGGGGGAGCTCGTCGTAGAACAGCGCTCGGTAGCCCGGGTTCTTGTCGACGAAACCGTGCAGGTCGTCGTGGACGCCGATCGCGTCCAACCACAGGCGGAAGGCCTGGACGTGTTTGGCCTCCTCGAACGCGAACTGGGTCAGGTACATCTCGTCGCCCAAGCGGCCCTCCGCGGCCATGGCGCGAAGGAACGGCTGGATGTCCTCGGTGACGGCCTCCTCCCCGGCGACGAAGAGCGAGCACAGCCGCAGGATGCGGGTCCTGGCCTCGTCGTCGAGCGCCTTCCAGTCCTCGGCGTCCTGTTCCAGATCGACGTCGGCCGGGTTCCAGAACTTCGCGTTGCCCTTGACGAACAGCTTGAGGGGGAGCGAGTCCCAGTTCAGGCCGCCGCCTCGCAGCGAGTGGAAGCCGTCGCGTCGGGGTCTTCGGGGGGTCGTCGTGGCCATGTCGCGTACCTCCGTGGGGGGTGGGGTCGCACTCATGATTGGACACAATGGCCTTCCGTGTAAACCCCTGGAGGTGGTCCAGGTCACCGCGGGCCCGGGTTTCGCGCGGATCGCCTGGTGGGGTGGGATCCGGTCGGAGTCGGCGGCGATCCGACACCGCCGGAACGGTACGGTCGAAGGAATACGCTCGCTTGAACGATCCGATCGGGGGACGACGTGTTCTGTGGTGATCCCGGCAGTGCCGGCTACTCCGCGTGCGCCGCCCAATCCCAGCTCTTCGCGTTGGCCTCGGCGATCCCCGCGCTGCTCGGCCTGGCCCTGCTGGTGGCCGCCTTCACGGCGCCCTCCGTGCGGGGGGACCGACCGCTGCGCACCCGGACCCTCAGCTACTCCCTCGTGGCCTGGGGGATCGCCGCGGGAACCTACGTGATGGGCGGCCTGCCCTCCCTGTAGCCCCGGGCCTCCGCTTCGTCGGTATCGCGGTCAGATCTCCTCGCCGGCGAGCAGGTCACCGGCGTCGGCGATCCGGTAGGCGTACCCCTGCTCGGCCAGGAACCGCTGCCGGTGGGCGGCGTAGTCCTGGTCCAGGGTGTCGCGGGCGACCACCGCGTAGAACCGGGCGGTCCGGCCGTCCGTCTTGGGGCGCAGCACCCGGCCCAACCGTTGGGCCTCCTCCTGCCGGGAACCGAAGGAACCCGACACCTGCACCGCCACGCCCGCCTCGGGCAGGTCGATCGAGAAGTTCGCGACCTTGGACACCACCAGGGTGCGCAGCTCACCGGAGCGGAACGCGTCGTACAGCCGCTCGCGTTCCTTGTTGCGGGTCTCGCCCTTGATCACCGGGGCGCCCAGCCGCTCCCCGAGTTCGTCCAGCTGGTCGATGTAGGAGCCGATCACCAGGACCTGGTCCTCGGGATGGCGATCCACGATCTCGCGCACGATCGACGTCTTGGACCCGGTGGAGGCGCAGAACCGATACCGGTCCTCCGGCTCGGCGGTCGCGTACGCCAAACGCTCGGACTCGGTCAGGTCCACACGGACCTCCACGCAGTCCGCCGGGGCGATCCACCCCTGGTTCTCCATGTCCTTCCACGGGGCGTCGTAGCGCTTGGGACCGATCAGGGAGAACACGTCGCCCTCACGGCCGTCCTCACGGACCAGGGTCGCGGTCAGCCCGAGACGCCGCCGGGCCTGCAGGTCGGCGGTCATCCGGAAGATCGGCGCGGGCAACAGGTGCACCTCGTCGTAGACGACCAGGCCCCAGTCACGCGCGTCGAACAGCTCCAGGTGCGTGTACACGCCCTTCTTGCGCGAGGCCATCACCTGGTAGGTGGCGATGGTGACCGGCCGGATCTCCTTCTTGGTGCCCGAGTACTCGCCGATCTCGTCCTCGGTGAGGGAGGTGCGGCGCAGCAGCTCCGCCTTCCACTGGTGCACCGAGACCGTGTTCGTCACCAGGATGAGCGTGGTCTTGCCGGTCATCGCCATGGCCGCCGCGCCCACGATCGTCTTGCCCGCGCCGCACGGCAGCACCACCACGCCGGACCCGCCGGCGTGGAAGCTCTCGGCGGCCTCCTGCTGGTAGCCGCGCAGCTCCCAGTCGCCGTCGGCCAGGTCGATCCGGTGCTTCTCACCGTCGACGTATCCGGCCAGGTCCTCGGCGGGCCAGCCGATCTTCAGCAGCGCCTGCTTGAGGTTGCCGCGCTCGCTGGGGTGCACCGATACGGAGTCCTCGCTCAGACGCTCGCCCAGCATCCCCTTGAGCTTCTTGGCCCGGACGACCTCCTCCAGGACCGCGCGGTCGGAGGACTCCAGCACCAGACCGTTCCGGGGGTCTCCGACCAGCTTCAGCCGCCCGTACCGCCCCATCGTCTCGGCGATGTCCACGAGCAGCGAGTGCGGCACCGGGAACTTGGAGAATCGGATGAGGGCGTCCACGACCTGTTCGGCGTCGTGTCCGGCGGCCCGTGCGTTCCACAGGGCCAGCGGGGTGATCCGGTAGGTGTGCACGTGCTCGGGCGCACGCTCCAGCTCCGCGAACGGGGCGATGGCCCGGCGGCACTCGCCGGCCTGTTCGTGGTCGATTTCGAGGAGCAGGGTCTTGTCGGACTGGACGATCAAACAGGACACGCGGGGACCTTCCGAAGCGCTGTGAGAGGGGTGGCCCCCGGTGCAACACCGGACGCCGTCCGAACATGCCCGTCAGGATTCGATGATGATCATGGTGATGACGAAACCGAAGAACAGCACCAGGAGGCCGAGGACCACCCCGTTGGCGATCCAGGCGTAGCGGGTGAACCGGGAGACCTTCTCCTGGTCGAAGTTCTCGCTGACCGCCATGATCGAGAAGATGAGTCCGACCGCGGCGAGGAGCCCGTAGCAGGAGATCACCAGGAGGATCGAAGTGACCAGCGCGCCGATCGCACCGCCCTTCGACAGCGGTACCGGGTACATCGGGTAGGCCTGCGGCGGATAGGCGGGCTGCTGCGCCATGTGGGGATTTTGGTAAGGGTCCTGGTACGGGCCGGGCGGGGGCGGTCCGTAACCCGGTCCGTAACCCGCTCCGTAATCTGGTCCGTAACCCGGGCCACCGTACGGGGCGGAGGCGGAGTAACCACCCGTATGGTCGCCTTCCGGCGGACCCGGGTTCCTGTCGTCGTGCATGTCGTGCCTTAGATGTTCGGGCTCCGTGTCGGGAGCCGGGGGATGGGGGCGGTCAGAATCCGAGGAGAACGGCCAGGGCCGCGAAGACGATCACGGGGACCACGAAGATCACGGACAGAGCCACGTAAGCGAAGTTACAGGCCCAGGTGTACCGGATGTACTTCTCCACCTGGACCGCGTCGGGGATCTTCCACAGGGCCATGATCCCGAGGACGATGCCCGGGAGGTTGGCGACGAGCACGAAGAACCACAACCCGAGTGAGAGGCCTAGCGCCGGGACGATCAGCGTGAGCCCGGCGACGACCAACGCGGCGACGGCCCCTCCGACCCTGGCCGGAGGGCCGGAAGGCCCCGGGGAAGACGGGGCCGAGCGCGGCTCCGAGGCGTTCGGAAGGCCGGTGGCCGGGGGTGTGGTCGGCGGGGGTGAGGTCCCCATGGGTGCGGCGCCCACGGGACGCATGGGGCGTCGGTGCGTGGCCGCCACGTGGGCCGTGCCCTGTCCTCGTTCCCAGAAGGACCGAGGATCGCTCCGGTCACTGCGCAAGGCCTACCGTGCCTCCCTTGTCCAAAGACGGAAATGTCGGGTCCGGTCCCTTGCTCGCATACCCGCCCCCGTCGGTTCGGACGCGGAACGGAGGCTCTCGGTTCCGCCAACCGGCGGTCAGTACTGCGTCACGTCGACGATGCCCTGGATCCAGTCGCCCGCCTGCGTGAACATGACGAACGTCAACACCGCCATCACGAAGAACATCACCGCCGCGGCGCCCAGGCAGTACCAGGAGTAGCGGGTCAGGACCTCGGCCTGGTCCGCGCGGCCCCGGTCCCGGGTGTGCGCCGCTCGGACCGCGAAGGTGATCCCCGCGATGCCGAAGATCCAGTTGGCGCAGCACAACGCCGTCACCAGGTGCAGGATCAGCGCCATGGTGGAACTGTTGGCGCCTCCGCCCGCGACGGGCGAGGAGGTGGAGGCGGAGCGGTCCTCGTCGCGCCCCCTCTCGGGCGCCCGGTCCCGTCCCTCGGGTTCGCGGTCCTCCCTTCCCCGGTCACGGGGGGAGGAGGCTCCGGGGGGCAGCGAAGCGTTGCTCATTCGGGGTGTCTCTCGCCGTTGGTGGTCGACAGGGCCACTCTAGTCCGTGTCGTTCGGAGCGTGAGTGGGATGAGGGGGTCAGGAGTCGGCGGAGAGTTCGGCGATGCCGGTGATCCGGTGGAGCGCGAACCGGTGCACGGCGTCACGGGTGGTGTCGTAGGCGGTGAGGAAACCGCCGTCCACGCGGGCGGGCACCACGATCCGGCTGACCTGGCGGCCGTCGGTGTCGGTGTAGCCGATCCACACCCGCCGCTCGTCGGCCAGGACCCGTCCGAGCACCTCCACGAGCGCGTTCACGCGCGCCGCCGGGCTGCCGTTCTCCGGCAGTTCCACCGGAACCCGTGCGACGTTGGCGGCCTCGTCCCCGGCGCGCAGCGCGCGGACGGCGGCACGGGTCAGTTCCGGGTCGCCGGAGTACTCGGGGGTGGGGATCCCGTCCGGTTCGGCGCGGCGTACCTCGGGCCGGCTCAGCCGGATGGTCCCGTCGCCGCTCTCGGCCACCGGGTGGTAGCCGAGCCGCTCCAACCGCTCCATCAGGGCGGCGCGGGTGAGCCCGCTGACCACGACGGTGGGCGCCAACAGCACCAGCTCCAGATCGGTGGCCCGCCGGTCGCCGACCAGTTCGGTGAGCAGGGCGGGCTCGTCGCAACGCAGGTAGCTGGCCGCGGATCCGGCGCGCAGCCTGCCGTGCCTGCGCCCCACGTCCGAGATCAGGTAACGCAGTGCCTGGGGCAGCGGCGTACGCGAGTGGCGTTCCAACATCGAGGTGAGGTCGGCGACCCCGCGTCCGGCGTCCAGCGCCCGACGCACGGAGGACTCGGTGAAGCGGTAGACCGTGGCGCCGCCGGTGGACTCCACGTCCGCGGTCAGGGCGAGTTCGCGCGCCAGCTCGGTCACCAACGGTCCCGGGGCCACCGCGGTCATGTCGCCCTGCACCAGCACGTAGTCCAGCGGCTGGGGCAACTCGGTGGCCAGGAGCGCCGCGGATGCGTCCTCGTCGCCGGAGAGCCACGGGCGGGTGTGGGCGGCGAGGGCGCCCATTCCGGTCAGGCCCAGAGAGGCCGCCTCGGCCATCGTCGCTTCGACCAGTTCGGTGTACAGGGGCGACTGACGGCGAGGATACCGCCAGGCCAGACGGGCTTTCAGGGAGTCGGCCCCCGGGGCCGTCCCCGGCTCGGCCGTCGCGAGTTCGGTCAGGACGTCACGGCGAACCTGCGGCGCGGCCGGGCGCACCAGCCCCGGGCCGAGCACGTTCTGCGCGCGTCCACCGGAGTCCTGGGCTCCGGCCAGGGAGGGAGCCCGGCCGGAGTCCGACCAGGCCCGCGCCAAACGCGACCACCGGCGTTCCGGGGGGCTTTCCCGCCACAGGTCGTACTCGCGGGTGGGCAGCCACTCCCCGGACAGTCGGTCGTCGGTGGCGAGCAACCCGGCGGCGCGGGCCGACTCCAGCAACAGGGCGGCGGTCGTGTCGTCGGTGTCCATGGTCTGAGCGGCACGGCGCAGGTCGCGTACGCCCAGGCCCCCGTTGCGCAGTACCGCGGCGGGCTCCTGGGACCAGCGTTCCATGAGCTCCTCGACGGCTCGCAGCACCACGAAGGCCTGTCCCGCGGCGGCGCGGGAGACCGTGTCGGGATCGACGGAACGCCCCTCGATCCCGGGCGGGGTGGTGTCGACGTCCTGGAACAGCACCCCCGAACGAAGGAACAGGCCGACCTCGCGCGGCAGCGTCAGCGTGTCGTCGCCGGTGGGCAGGAGCAGCCCGCGGGCGATGAGGGAATCCACCGGTGAGGACGCCGTGGCGAGGGAGACCTCCCGTCGGGCGTCCGTGACGGTGCCGTTGGGCGGTCCCCAGGTGAGACTGTCCAGCAGTCGTCGGGCGGAGGCGTCGACCTGTTCGACGAGGGCGTGCACCCGGTCGGGGTCGGACAGGGCGGTGGCGACCGACTCCACCGGCGACTCGGTGGTGCCGTGGGGGACCAGGTCGTCGGCCAGACGTTTGACCGCCTCGTGCGACAGGGCCGCCAGCGGAACCCGCGCGGGCGGGCCCAGGCGCGCGGGGTGCGGCAGTAGTTCGCGCAGGACCTGCACCGGGCGCAGACGGCCCTGGTCGGGCCAGACCAGGGCCAGGGACTTCAGGGCGTTCAGGGCGGCGTCGAGAGGTTCCGTTCCGGGTGAGCCGGAGGAGTCGAGCCCGAGCCCGTGTGCGAGATCGGAGGGGAGCGCGCCGACAGGTTCCGACAGGCGGTCGTCGCCCAGGGCGACCACGGACTCCAGTACCTGGAGCGTGAACCGGTCCAGCCGCTCCAGGGCGCGCAGTGTCGCGTTGCGCGAAGTCGCACGGTGGGCCAGCGCCCCGATGTCCGCCGGGACCGGGTGACCCAGGTCGGGGCGGCCACGCAGAAGGGCGGTGAGTTCCTCGTCGGAGCGGGATCGCAACCAGGAGGTGAACGTGGGGGGACGTCCCGACATGGGATTGTCGGGACTGTCGCCTGAGGACTCGGGCCGTGCGTTGTGCGTCATCGGTTTCAACGCTAAGCGATCTCGCCCCTGGGATCGCACCGCCTCCCCGCCGGGCTCCCACGACACCGTGGTCACAACGCTTCAGGCCGATTCCGGTGGGAATTCGCCGGCCGAAAATCGCTGGGGAGGGGTTAAAAGGCAGGTCATTGTGGGCCAATATGGGGCCATGACCCAGCGCTCGGAACAATTGGTACTCGACTATCTCTCCGAGGTCGGACTCGCGCTGTACGGTCGTGTCTCGGCGAAGGAACGGACCGCCTATCTGACGGCTCTGCGCGCGCGTATCGACGAGCGCAGAAGGGCGGCCGGTGACGACGTCGACACCGTGCGGCGAATTCTCCGCGGCTTCGGGGCCCCCGAACACCTCGTGCAGGAGGAGTTGACCGGCGAGGCCTTCGACCTCGAGGACGACGAGATGATCCCGGCCAGGCCCCGGCACGCGGATCGACCCCCACCGCCCTGGCGCGGTGGCCCCAGCCAGGGCCTCATGTCCCTGCTGGAGGGCCCCGGCCAGACCGAGATGCGGATGGACGGTCGGACGGCGCGCCGGCCCGGGGTGATGCGCAACAGCCTCCTCCTGGTCCGCCACCACGCCCCCGAGGCGGTCGCACTCGGCATGTTCGCGCTCGCGGGCGTGTGGTGGGACGCGGCCTCCGTGTGGGTGCTCGGAGCCGCTCTCCTCCTGCTCAGCCAGGTGTGGGGAACCCGTGATAAGTGGATCGGGGTGGGGCTTCCACTCCTGGCCTGCGTGGTCGGGGTGGCCCTGTGGGACGGTGACGCGAAGTTCATCGACCTCTACATCCAGCAGGCCCTGCCTTCGACCGGGGTTCCGGCTCTGGCCGTGGCCTCCCTCGTATGCGTGCTCTACCTCTTCCCCAAGGCCGCCCGTTCCGCCCGGGCCGCCGACCGGGTCGGCGGCTGACCCGAACCGAGCGACCGACCGAGCCGGGAGCCTTCGCCCCGGACTCGTCCCCGCTGGTCATCGCTTGGCAAATCCTGGGGAATACCTTTTCCGGTCGGCCCGTTACGGGGCATCCACAACCGGCACCTCGGGTAGTCATGTCGGTATACCGCCGCTTTCGCACATGGCGGTCGCGTCAGGTGCTCCGGCCTCCAGCCCGGGCGCCGACTCGTCGACGTGGTCCCCGACTCCGCCGAGTCCCGTCCCACACTCCGCACCCAGCGGCGACGGGGCCGACGTCGACACACGAGGCCCGGGTGAGCCGTATCCGGGCCTCGTACGCATGTCCGGCCCCCGCCTCCTCGACCCGTATCGACCACGCACAATTCCCTCTCGCTTTGGGAAGCGCCCGGGTACTAGCCTTGACCTCAACTATGGAAACCAGGGGTCGCCGGGGTGGGGAAAGGTGGACGGCACCGCTTTCCACGCCCTCGCGTCGCCCGCCAGTGAAAGCATGAGGTCTCTACCGTGCCCACCGGCAAGGTCAAGTGGTACGACGGCGACAAGGGTTTCGGCTTTCTCACCCGGGACGACGGCGGTGAGGTCTTCGTCCATTCCACGTCCCTGCCCCCCGACACCACCTCGCTGCGCCCCGGTCAACGGGTCGAGTTCGGTGTGGCCGAGGGGCGCAAGGGCGCCCAGGCGCTGCAGGTGCGACTGCTCGAGACCCAGCACTCCGTGGCCAAGGCGCGGCGTAAGAAGCCCGACGAGATGGTGGTCATCACCGAGGACCTCATCAAACTCCTCGAGAACGTCTCCAACAACTACCGTCGGGGCCGTCACCCCGACAAACGCGAGGCGGGCAGGGTCGCCCAGGTGCTGCGTGTGGTGGCGGACGACCTGGAGGCCTGACCGGTGAAGGGCGTGGTGGACGGCCTCGGCGTCCACCACGCCCCGCTCCGGTACCCGACGAATGTGACGAACCCGGAGACGATCGTTACCGGAGGCGCCGGGGAAGGAGCGCAAAGCGGCCGCTACCGGCCGGTCGCAACGACCTTCCAGGCAGACGGTGTGACAAGAGATGACCAAGAGGTCGCAATCGGACGAACCTTGACCGGCGTTGTGGTCAAATCGGTGCCCGCGATCAGTGAGAATGGGTGACGTGAGCCCTTCTCGACGTTCTCCTGTACCGGACAAGGCATGTATCGACGCGGTGGATCTGGCCCGCTCGGTGGCAGCGGAGGTCGGGCGACCCGAATGGGTGGGTGAGCACCTCACCGCCCAGGTCGAGGACACACGCCTGGTCACCCACTACTTCGAGTGCCTGGACCCCTCCTACCCGGGATGGACCTACGCGGTCACCGTGGTGCGCGCTTCGCGTGCCAAGAACGTCACGGTCAACGAGGTGGTCCAGCTTCCCGGAGAGGGTGCGCTCGTCGCGCCCGAGTGGGTTCCATGGAAGGAACGAGTGCGCCCCGGCGACCTCGGCGCGGGAGACCTCCTGCCCACCGAGGAAGGCGACGAACGACTCGTCCCCGGTTACGCGCAGGTGCCCGACAGCGAACTCGACGCCGAGGGCATGGACAAGCAGATGGTGTGGGAGCTCGGACTGGGCCGTCGCCAGGTGCTCTCCGAAATCGGCCGTGAACAGGCCGCGGAGCGCTGGTACAACGGCGACGCCGGACCGCGCAGTCCCGTCGCCACGGCCGCGCCGGCCCGCTGCGGCACCTGTGGCTTCATGACCCCGCTGGCCGGTGAGCTTCGCCAGATGTTCGGGGTGTGCACCAACGAGTTCGCCCCCGACGACGGCAAGGTCGTCTCGCTCGACCACGGCTGTGGCGCCCACTCCGAGGTCCGGCGACCCGGCCCGCAGAACGAGCCGGTCGCACCGGTCGTCGACGAGATGGGTTACGACCACATCGTCTTCGACGACACCACGGAACTGG
>NZ_DYZD01000447.1 GCF_020741345.1 Nocardiopsis listeri | reverse complement strand
GGTCGAAAGGTAGAGAGGCCAGGTCAGGCACACCAGCCAGGCCGTCCCCGCCTGGTAGAGCGAGCGGACCCCGGTGTGGTCGCGCGAGGCCAACAGCTCGGCGAAGCGCGGTTGGGCGGCGTTCAGCACCGCTTGGGTCCCGAACTGTCCCACCACCATGATCCGCGTGGCGGCGGTGAAGATCGCGGCGCCGGTCACCCCGCTCAACAGCGCCACCATCACCACGCCGCCGCGCTGCACGCCCATCTGGGCCACGCCGCCCAACGCCCGGGGCAGGGCGAAGGACCAGAACGCCGCCGGCGTGATGCGTTCCGCCGACCCTTCCTCATGGCCCGACGTGCCCTCCGCCTCGGGAACCGTCTGCTCGGGGACCGCCCGGCGGACGATCCTTCCCAGCCAGAACCAGGCCAGGACCGCCGCCGGCAGATACGGACCGGCCCATGCCAGGGCGAGCAGCCCCGCCGAACCGCTCAACACGATCAATCCCACCAGCGCGAGCTGCGCCGAGGGACGACCGACCTTGTCCACCAGCGCCGTGGTCACCATGTCGTGGTGGGCGCGGGTGGCGGCCAGGGCGGAGTCCGTGAGCACGGCGAACGGCAGGAACACGGCCAGCAACCGCAGGTACGCGGCCGCCTCCTCAGGGCCCAGGGTGTCGGCCAACGGCCGGGCGAACACGAACAGGAGCAGCGCCACCACCAGCGACAGCGCCACCGCGGGTCCCATGGCCGTCCGAAGCAGCGCCGGAACGCCCCCGGCCCGGCCGAACAGCCGCATTCGGGCGATGAAGTACACCAGCCCGTCCGGGGCGCCCAGGTTGGCCACCGCCGCCATGATGAGGAACACCGAGGTGGCGGAGAACAGCAGCCCGGCGGTCTCCTGTGAGAAGGCCCGGGTGATCGCCACGATCAGCGCGAGGTTGAGCGCGGCGCCCACCACCGCGCCGGCCATGTTCACCGCACCGCCGCGCAGAACGCGTCGCAGCCCCCCGTCGGACCGGTGCTCGGACGTCCTCACCGGCACCACGAAGGGGTCCGTCCCCACCAGAGGGCCAGCCGGGCGTCGTTCTCGGCGAACCGGGAGGTCAGCTCCGCACGCAGGGGCTCGGGCATCATCGCCCGTTTGCGGGCGTTGTGCCGGCCGGGCGGCTCCATCGAGGCCGGCGGCAGCCCCAGGAAGCGGACGATCTCCTCCAGCGCCCGGGAGGTGCCGTCGAACAGGTCGGCGTAGTCCACCACGTGCATCCGCTCGCGGCCGAGGTGATGTTCCATCCGGATCAATTGGTCCACGTAGTTCCCCCGTGCCACGTAGCCGTGGTGCTGGTGCGAGTGCGAGTAGTGGGTCGGGTCGGCGATCAGTCGTTCCTCCGCCCCGGACAACCGCCGGTCCTCCAACTCGATAGCGCGCGCGAACGGTTCGGTCTCGAATCCCCGCGCGGTCTCGTGGGCGTGCGCCGAGTACGCCCGCTCCACCGGGTCGCGCAGGATCACCACCACCTTCGCCTGCGGCAGTTCACGGGCGATCCGCTCCGCCGCGAGGGGATGGAACAGGTAGTAGGGGCTGGACTCGAACACACGGATCAGGGGCCGGCCCCACCGGGCGCGCAGGCCGTTGCGCAGGGGGAAGTGCGACCGGTACCAGTCCAGGCCGTTGTGGTGTCCGGTGTCGAAGTAGTGGACACCCTTGCGCAGGACCGGCCCGGTGGCCGCGGGATGCAGGTTCAACGCCTTGAACAGGGAGGTCGTCCCCGAACGTTGGGCACCGCAGATGAGGAAGTCCGGCAGTGCCCTGGCATGGCGGGTCATCCCGCCCAATCCGTCGGCGATGGGCAGCAGGGCGCGCCTGGCCGGCACGGCCAGGCGGCTGAAAGCGGAGGTGGCCCGGAGCATCACGAGTTCCTTCGATGAGAGGTGGATTGCGAAGAGGGTGTGAGCGGGGTGGGACCGTGCCGGCTCAGCCGGCGTGGGTTGCTTCATGAGCGGCTCTCTCCTGGAGGCCCTCCAACGCGGGGAGCAGCCAGTCGTCGACCGCGGCGAGGTGGCCGCCGCTCTCCGCCTGCCGGTCGTGCAGGTAGCGGGTGGCGAGGTCGATCAGGTACAGCGCCATCACCGTGGAAACCGTGTGCGGACGCAGCCCGATCTCGGCCATCAGCGGGTCGCGGAGCAGTCGCGAACCGCTGTCCAACCAGCGGTGTACCCCCGGATGGACCCCCGCCTGGACGCACTCGTTGAGGTTGTAGTGCAGCGCGTCGAAGCCGGCGGGCGCGTCCATGGCCAGGCGTTCCCAGTCCCACACGAACGCGCGCCGCGCGGTGCCGGCGATGTTCCACCGGGTCAGGTCGCCGTGCCAGGCCCCGAAGGGCAGCGGTACGTCGGGAAGCCGGTGCAGCGCGGCGCGCAGGGGCGCGACCTCCGGGCGCGAACCCAGCTTGGCGATGCGTTCGTCCAGGGAACGCCGGTAGGGGCTCACCGACAGACGGCGCTCTCGGATCGGTGCGAGGGAGACGATCTGGGTGACGCAGCGCAGCAGTTGGCGGCGGGTGGGCCGGTCGGTCTGGTCACCGACCGGCAGGGCCTCCTGCACCAGCAGGGGTTGGCCGTTCCACTCGCCGTCGTAGAGCAGACGGGGGACGGTCACGTCCCGCATCGGTCTCTCCGCCAGGTGGCGCAGGGCCCGGGTCTCGGCCCGCACCAGTCGACCGGTGAGTTCGTTGATGGCGACCTTGGCGTACCCGATCGTCCGCCCGCCCGGGGTGAGCAGCAGCAGGACCGGTTTGCGGTTGGCGCGCGGTGGCCCCACGTGGATGGCGATGGCGAGCTCGCGGTCGAGCGCGGCGGTGAGCGCGTGTTCGATGCCCGGCCCCGCGCCCACGTAGAGGCGGTCGCGGAGCAGCAGCGGGGCCACCCCGGTGGCGAAGGCGCCCGCCAGCAACAGGGTGCGCAGTCGTTCCTTGAGGGAGTGGCCCTGCGCGAACGAGGTGATGCCCCGGGTGGCCACCGAGCGGTTGCCCGCGGGCAGGATCACCCGTGGGTTCTGCGCGTTGGGTACCGGAAGGTACTGGTTGCCCCGGTTACGGGGCGCCATCGGCAGCACACTGCCGTCCCCCGGCCCGAGCAGTCCGCCGCACGGCCACAGCACGGCGGCCAGATCGGTCAGATAGGTGGTCTCGGTCCTCACCAGGCACCCCCAGCACGCGCTGCCCGACGCCCGGCCACCAGGGGTTCCTCGACCCGCCACAGCAGGGCGACGGCGATCATGGTGACGGCGAGCGGGGACATGAGCGCGACGTAGAAGAACATGTACCAGAACAGAAGCAGCACGGTGAGCAGGGCGGCCTGCCCGACCAGGGTCACCGCGGCCCGATACCGCCAGGCCACCAGCGCGAAGAACGTCACGAACAGGGCGGTGCCCACCCACCCGGAGGCGATGAGCGTCATCCACAGCTGGCCGGCGTTGCCGATCACGTGCTGGCCACAGCCCGGGCACTCGGGGCTCGGCCCGATGGCGATCGAGTCGGAGCTGCCCAGCCCCTCACGGGTGGTGCCCCAACCCATGACCGGCGACAGGTCGGCGGCCTCCACCGACGCGGCGTTGGTGGCCGCGCGCCCGTCGTCGCTGTGCGGGTTGTCGGCCCGTTCGCGCACCACGTCCGCCAACGGGGACACCACCAGGGCGAGTGACAACGCGATGGCGGCGACCACGCCTGTGCCCACCAGCACCACCCGGCCCCGACGCAGCGCCTGTGCGGCTCCGAAGGCCAGCGAGAGCACCAGGCCGGCCCACAGGGCGCGGTTCAGCGAGTACACGATCGGGGCCACCGACACCGCGGCCGCGAGGAGGGCGCCCCAACGCGTCCAGCCGGTACCCTGAACCACCCAGGCCACCATCAGCCACACCAGCAGCAGGGAGATCATGTAGCCCCAGATGTTGGTGTACTCCCAGGGGGCCTTCGGGCGTCCCGACTCGTACCCGAAGATATCCATGACCTGCGCCGACGCGGGGTGGATCAGCGTCTGCATGTAGGGGTCGGACACCAGGGCGCCCGGCATCAGGTACTCCAACGGCGCCGTGAACTCGAACCTCGGCGCGAGCATCCCCAGGTAACCGCCGGCGATGGTGACCAGGCACAGCACCGCCAACGCCCCGATCACCAGACGGACCGGAAGCTCCCGTTCGGTGAGGTTGCCGACGTAGAGCATCACCACGGTGAGCACCAGGTAGTTGATCACCCGTAGCACCGCGCCGGGGTGACCGCCGCTGCCCGGCACCGTCCCGGGCATCTCCACCGACACCAACGCCAGGCCGAGCACCGTCCACACCAGGAACAGCGCCCACAACCAGAACCACGGCGGCACCCGCAGGCCCACCGTGCGGTGCCGGCGCACCAGTTCGGCGAGCATCGGCACCGCGAACAGCCAGTAGGCGAACTGGCCCATCCCGAGCGCCCACCACAGCGGGTACCCGGCCAACAACCAGATCAGCGGCCACCCGGTGACCGGGGAGGACCCGCGCCGTGTGGCGACCTGCCAGGTCACACCTGCAGAACGCGTCCCCCGGGAGGCCGCGCCCAGGGCCGTCAACGCCGAGGTCCGACGGACGCGGCCCCACCGGCGGCGGGCAGCGCCGCCCCACGCGACCGGTCGTCGGTGGCGGTGGTCCTCGACTCACTGGGCGGACGCGGCGCGGGTGGCACCGGCATGCGCGGCACCGGGACGGGGCCGGGACCGGGCTGGCGCGGCACCGTGATCGAACCGGGAACGGTCACCCCGAACCGGGCCCCCGCGGTGACCAGGTCGGTCAGGTCCGAGCGCAGGCTCAGGCCCAGCTCCACCACGGGCAGGAGCAGGTCGGCGGAGGCGGCGAGGGCGTGGACGTCGGCGCTCTCCCCGGCGGAGGCCGTGGCCACGACCACGAAGTCCGCGCGCGAACGCAGCAGGTCGACGAGTTCGGCGGCACCGCTCTGGAGGGGCGCCACAGCACCGGTGCTCCCATGACACAGCACCCGCAGCCTGGGCATGTGGGCGGGGTGCGTCGCCAGCTCGGCGGGGTCCTCCCCGTCGACGAGGACGTCGACCAGGCCGGGGCCGTCGGACAGCCCGAGGAGCTCGCGGGCGGAGTCGGTGCGCGGGTCAGCGCAGACCAGCAGGGTCTCGGCGCCGCCGCGGGCCAGTGCGGCGGCGAGGTTCACCGCGGCCGCGGTACCGGCGCGCCCGGGGGTGGTGCCGGTGACCACGATCACCCGTCCGGGGGCGGGCTCGCCGTCCTCGGCTCCGCCTTCGGGCACGGCCGTTCGTGCCCGGACCAGGTGCGCGAACTCGTTGACCCGTTGCCCGGCCGGGGTGGTGTCGTCGAGCAGCCCGGGTGAACGGTCGGAGCGCCCCCCCGGGGTGGACAGGTCGAGCAGGACGGGCAGGGCGCCGATGCGTTCGGTCTCCTCGACGTCCCGCAGGCGCGGGTCCACCCGGTCGCGAAGCACGGCGGCCAGGAGACCGGCCAGTAGTCCGAGCGCGGTTCCCGCGACGGCCCACAGCACCAGGATCGGGGAGGAGGGCGACTCCGGAAGCGACGCGGGGGTGACGACCCGGCCGGGGGAGACCGTTTCGCGCAGGGCGCTCAGCGGGGCGATGCCGTTGCCGATGTCGGCGATCTCCTGGCGCAGGACCTCGGCGCCGGCGTCCGTGGCCGCGGCCTGTGGGGCCTCCCCGGTCAGCTCGGCCAGGGCGTCCTGACGGTCCTGCCGTTCGGCGCGCAGAGCCTCCAACCGTCCCTCGATGAGGCTGTGGGCGTGGGCCTCCCGTTGCGCGAGGTAGGCGTCGGCGAGGGACTCGGCGCCCTCGCGCGCCAACTCCGGGGTACCGGCGGAGTAGCTCAGTTCCAGGATGTTGCTGTTGGGCGGGACGGTCACTTCGACGTTCTCACGCACCTCCTCGGAGGTGAGCGAACCGGGAAGCTCCTCGGCGGTGGTTCCGGTCACCCGCTCGGAGAACACGATCTGGGCCTCGCTGTCGAGGTTGACCTCGCCGGTCAGCCGTCCGGACTGTTCCCCGGTGAACTCCGCCATCTCGGTGGGGTGGACCTGGACCGACGCGACCGAGGTGTAGGTGGAGGGAACGGCGAGAGCCCCGGCGGTGGCGAGGACCAGGCCGCCGAGCACACCGACGCACACGAGACGCCGGCGGCGCCTCAGCAGTGCGGTGTACTCCTTCAGTTCCGGTCCGGACGAGCCGGGGACGTCGGTGTCCATCGGGTCCTCTCCACGCAGACATGGCAGCACTTTTAGTGAACGATTGCATACTAAGTGTAATCCCTTTGGGTGTGCCTGGTGGTTTGAGAAACAACCCTTTTTCTTGCCGTGGGTGTCCGGAAAACGCTCTGACCAGCGTCGATCTGTCTGGAGAAGTCGGATGTTCCGCCCATGGGCATACGAAAGGGGCGGCGGGACCATCCCCGCCGCCCCTCACCGAACGTGATCGCTCGGGCCGCGCCCCTCAGCCGCCGACGACGACCGGGGGAAGGCCCGTGCCGGACTCCCACGCCTCGTCGCACGCCTTCTGCGAGGAGACCGTGTGCGCCCGCGCCGCGCAGTCCCGGTACTCGGTGACCTGGTCGTTGTAGACGAACAGGACCGAGAGCATCGACGCGGAGATGACCACACCGACCACGCCGAGGACCATGCTCGACAGCGCGCCCGGGGCCTCGGAGTCGTTGCTCCGCGCGGCCCGGCGGGCCCGCAGGCCCTGTACCACGCCCATCGCGGACAGTATGCCGCTGTAGGGCGGGAACAACAGGCCCGCCAGGCCCAGGAACAGACCCCACAGGCCGCCTCGCTCGACCTTCGGGGAACGGTCGTCGGCCTGGGTCTCCGGGCTGTTGTCGGTCACAGGTTCACTCCTTCGATGGCGCCGGTGCAGGTGGGGCGCCGTGGACCGTCTCCGCCGGGACGGAGGCGGGGCTCTTCGTGTGCGCGGGGAACTCAAGGTCCGCGTGGGGTAGACGCTACCCGGCCCGATAGGGTGGGAGCGCGGACGGGCCGACTGTGCCCATGCCGGTCGCCTGTACCCGGCGTACGCGATTTTCCCGGATGCTGCGCCGTCCCCCGGCGCCCCCGGGAGTGGGGACCCGGTGTTCCCGCACCGTTCTTCTACACATGAGGGAGAAGCACGCTTTGTCCGCGCGAGTGGTGGTTCTCATATCGGGGACGGGCAGCAACATGGCCGCCCTGATGGAAGCCGCGAAGGACCCCGCCTACGGGGCGGAGATCGTCGCCGTCGGCACCGACCGTGAAGGGACCCGTGGGGTCGAGGTGGCCGAGGCCGCCGGCGTACCCACGTTCGTGGTGCCCTTCCGTGCCTACGCGGACCGTGCCGAGTGGGACACCGCCATGTCCGATCGGATCACCGAGTACGAGCCGGATCTGGTCGTCTCCGCCGGATTCATGCGCATCCTCGGTCCCGCCGTGGTCGGCCGTCACCAAGCGGTCAACATCCACCCGGCCCTGCTCCCCTCCTTCCCCGGCGCGCACGCGGTACGCGAGGCGCTCGCCCACGGTGTCCGCGTCACCGGCACCACCATCCACTTCCTCGACGAGGGCGTCGACTCCGGTCCGATCATCGACCAGGTCATGGTGCCCGTCGAGGACGGCGACGACGAGTCCACCCTCCACGAACGGATCAAGGTCGTGGAGCGGCGCATGCTGGTCGACACGGTCGGCCGGCTCGCCCGCGAGGGCTGGACCATCGACGGTAGGCACGTGCGGTTCGGCCGCACCGACACAGAGGAGAACCGGTGACCCAGCAGGCCATCAGGCGTGCGTTGATCAGTGTGTACGACAAGACCGGCCTGACGGAGCTGGGCGCGGGTCTGGCGGCGGCCGGGGTGGAGATCGTCTCCACCGGCTCGACAGCGGCCAGGCTCACCGAGGCCGGCGTGGCCGTCACCCCGGTCGAGGACGTCACGGGCTTCCCCGAGATCATGGAGGGCCGGGTCAAGACCCTCCACCCCGCGGTCCACGCCGGGCTGCTCGCCGACCAGGGCGACCCCGAGCACGTCGCCAAGATCGACGAGCTGGGCATCGCCCCCTTCGACCTCGTCGTGGTCAACCTCTACCCCTTCTCCGACACCGTCGCCTCGGGCGCCCCCGAGGCCGACTGCATCGAGAAGATCGACATCGGCGGCCCCGCCATGGTCCGCGCCTCCGCCAAGAACCACGGCAGCGTGGCGATCGTGGTCGACCCGACCGCCTACGACGCGGTGCTGGAGGCCGTGCGCGACGGCGGCTTCACCCTCGACCGGCGCAAGGCCCTGGCAGGGAAGGCCTTCCAGCACACCGCCGCCTACGACGCCGCGGTCGCCGACTGGTTCGCTTCCACCTACGCCCCCGACGACGAGGCGACGGAGACCGGTTGGTCGGACTTTCGTGCTTCGGTGTACACCCGCCAGGACACCCTGCGCTACGGGGAGAACCCGCACCAGAAGGCCGCGCTCTACGCCGAGGCCGGTGCGAGCGGTGGTCTGGCCGGCGCCGAGCAGCTGCACGGCAAGGCGATGTCGTACAACAACTACGTCGACTCCGACGCCGCCCTGCGCGCCGCCTACGACTTCGAACAGCCGTGCGTGGCCATCATCAAGCACGCCAACCCCTGCGGGATCGCCGTGGGGGTCGACAACGCCGAGGCCCACCGCAAGGCGCACGCCTGCGACCCGGTGTCCGCGTTCGGCGGGGTGATCGCCACCAACCGCGAGGTCGGCGCCGAGCTGGCGGCGCAGATCGCCGAGGTCTTCACCGAGGTCGTGGTCGCCCCCGCTTTCACCGACGAGGCCGTCGCCACCCTCTCCAAGAAGAAGAACATCCGCCTGTTGGTCGTCGCGGACCCGGCGCGGGGCTCCCGCCGGGAGACCCGTCAGATCAGCGGCGGCCTGCTGGTCCAGGACACCGACCTCATCGACGCCGAGGGTGACGACCCCTCCACCTGGTCCCTGGCCACCGGCACCCCCGCCGACGAGGCCACCCTCGCCGACCTCGCCTTCGCCTGGAAGGCCGTGCGCGCGGTCAAGTCCAACGCGATCCTCCTCGCCACCGACGGCGCGACCGTGGGTGTGGGCATGGGCCAGGTCAACCGGGTCGACTCCGCGCGACTGGCGGTCACCCGCGCCGCCGACCGGGTCAAGGGTTCGGTCGCGGCCAGTGACGCGTTCTTCCCGTTCGCCGACGGTCTGGAGATCCTCACCGAGGCCGGTGTGCGCGCCGTCGTCCAGCCGGGCGGTTCCGTGCGCGACGCCGAGGTCATCGCCGCCGCCGAGGCCGTGGGGGTCACCATGTACCTCACCGGCACCCGTCACTTCTTCCACTAGGAGCAACGCATGAGCGCGATCGTTCTGGACGGAAAGGCCACCGCGAAGGCCATTCGCGAGGAACTGACGGAGCGGGTGGCCGAGCTGCACGCCAAGGGGATCGCCCCCGGGCTGGGCACCGTCCTGGTCGGCGACGACCCGGGCAGCCACTCCTACGTGCGCGGCAAGCACCGCGACTGCGCGCAGGTGGGCATCGCGAGCATCCGCCGTGACCTGCCCGCCGACGCCACCCAGGAGCAGGTGGAGCAGGCCGTCCACGAGCTCAACGAGGACCCGGCCTGCACCGGTTACATCGTGCAGCTGCCGCTGCCCAAGGGCCTGGACGAGAACCGGGTGCTCGGGCTGATCGACCCGGCCAAGGACGCCGACGGTCTCCAACCGGTCAACCTGGGCAAGCTCGTCCTCATGGAGAAGGCGCCACTACCGTGCACCCCGCGCGGCATCGTGGAGTTGCTGCGCCGCTACGAGGTGCCGATCAAGGGCGCCGAGGTCGTCGTGGTGGGCCGTGGCGTGACCGTGGGCCGCCCCCTCGGCCTGCTGCTGACCCGCCGCTCGGAGAACGCCACCGTCACCCTGTGCCACACCGGCACCCGTGACCTGGCCGAGCACACCCGCAAGGCCGACATCGTCGTCGCCGGTGCGGGCGTGCCCGGGCTCATCACCAAGGACATGGTCAAGCCGGGCGCGGCCGTGCTGGACGTGGGTGTCTCGCGCACCGACGACGGCCTGGTCGGGGACGTCGCCCTCGACGTCCCCGAGGTCGCCGGGTACATGTCCCCGAACCCGGGCGGCGTGGGCCCGATGACCCGCGCGATGCTGCTGGTCAACGTGGTGGAGGCCGCCGAACGTCAGGCGGCCTCCACCGTTTAGCGCCACCGCTTCGCCTTCCCACCCGTCGCCCGCCACCGCCCTCAACGGACGGCCCGGCGGCCGACGGTGCCCTCTCTCGGGCGTTCCCTCGCCCCGGGTCCCGATGGGTCCCGGGGCGTCAGCCGGCGCGCCGGGCGTGGCCGACGGGCATCGGGCGGACCAGCCCCAGGGCCACCACCTCGTTGGCCAGGCGGGTGCGCCGGTTCTGTCCCTCGGGGATGCGGAACTTCTGGTAGAGCCGAAGCAGGTGCTGTTTGACCGCCGCCTCGGTGACGACCAGGGCCTCGGCGATGTCGCGCGCGGTGGCCGGGGCCACGAACGCCTCCTCCGAGAGCGCCGGACGGCACAGGGCGGTGAGCACGTCCAGTTCGCGGCGGGTGAGCTCGGGGGCCGCGCCCCGGCGCAGCACCTTGTCGGGGCTCAACTGTTCCTTGGGCAGCCCGCCGATCCGGCAGCGAGCGGTACCGAAGCTCACCACGTCGCCCTCCTCCAGGACGCGACGGGCTATGGGGCGCCCGTTGACCCGGGTGCCGTTGCGGGACAACCCGAGGTCCACCACGTAGACGTAGGGCCCGCGGCGGATCAGTTCGGCGTGCAGCTGGGAGACGCTGCGGTCGTCCAGGCGGATGTCCGCCCCCTCGCCACGGCCGACGGTGGTGACCTCACCGGAGAGCGGACACACCTCTGCGCTCTCCTCGACCCGTAGGTAGGGACCCTCCACGGTGACTCCTCCAGTACCGGCCGTGCGCGGTCGATGCGGATACGAGCGTCGGTGGGAGAGGGGTGACTGTCGGGGGGCGACGGTTCCGTCTACACGTCGTGTGGGCTTCATGGGGGTCCTCGCTCACCGGTCGCTCATCTCTGGCTGGGTTACCCGACTGGTACGTGTTCTACGCGCTTACTTCGGAGTTAGAGGGATAAGGCCAGGAAATACGGTCTTGTGGCCCCCTCGGAAGTGGGAAACGGTCGTGAGTACCCTCCGAGTGCGTCACGTCCGTATCCGTGAGCCCTGAGGTGTCGGCGGGGGCGGAGACTACAATGGGCGCGGTACCTCCCGGCGCCGGAACCCGTATCCCAACGGGGCCGATCGGAATCGCCAGGAAGCATGAGCCACGGGGGAGCGCCTTTCCTTTCGGACAGCGTCCCTTCCGTCTGGTGGCCGGTCCGTGCCAGACACCGGGGGAGACCATGAGGACGAGCCGCGCGGCGGCCAGGAAACCCGGAAAGCGAACAGGTCGGAACGCGGTGAACGACGCGGAGCAGGACGAGGTGGCGGAATCGGACGGGAACGTCCCCGATGACGGAGGTGAGGACACACCAGGGGAGAAGGTGCCGTATTGGCTCTCCCAAGTGCCCTACGCCCTCGTGTTGTCCGCCTTGGCGGCGGGGATCGTGGTCGTCGCCGCGGCCTACTTCAAACGTGGACCGGCCATCATCGCCGGTGCGCTGTTGCTCGCGGCGACCTTCCGCCTGTTCCTGCCCAAGGACTGGATCGGCCTGCTGGCGGTACGCCGCCGTTGGGTCGACCTGGCCACGTTGGTGGCCCTCGCGGTCCTGTTGATCGTGTTGGCCTGGGTGGCGCCGCAACTCTCCTCATGAGCGTCTAATAAGCTTGATGTCGAGATACCTCGACACCGAAAAAGCACCGCCTCCCCGGGTGGCACGGACACCGGGCGGGATCAGGGGATCGCCGTGCGCGCGTCGGCCCGAACGCCGGTCACAAACCGGCGGAGGGCCCCGCGCGACATGAGGCGGTAGCGAAGACTGAAGGGACAGCCACACAGCCATGGCCAAGATCAAGGTCGAGAACCCCGTAGTCGAGCTCGACGGCGACGAGATGACCCGGATCATCTGGTCCTTCATCAAGGACCGTCTGATCCTGCCGTACCTCGACGTCGACCTGAAGTACTACGACCTGGGCATCGAGGAGCGCGACCGCACCGACGACCAGATCACCGTCGACGCGGCCAACGCCATCAAGGAGCACGGCGTCGGCGTCAAGTGCGCCACCATCACGCCGGACGAGGCCCGGGTCGAGGAGTTCGGCCTGAAGAAGATGTGGCGGTCGCCGAACGGCACCATCCGCAACATCCTCGGCGGCGTCGTCTTCCGCGAGCCCATCATCTGTGAGAACGTGCCGCGGCTGGTGCCGGGCTGGACCAAGCCGGTCATCATCGGCCGTCACGCCCACGGCGACCAGTACAAGGCCACCGACTTCAAGGTCCCCGGCGCCGGCAAGGTCACCATGACCTACACCCCGGCCGACGGCAGCCAGCCCGTCGAGTTCGAGGTCGCCGAGTTCCCCGAGGACGGCGGCGTCGCGATGGGCATGTACAACTACCGCAAGTCCATCGAGGACTTCGCCCGCGCCAGCCTCAACTACGGCCTGGACCGCAACTACCCGGTCTACATGTCCACCAAGAACACGATCCTCAAGGCCTACGACGGCATGTTCAAGGACGTGTTCGAGGAGATCTTCGAGGCCGAGTTCAAGGACAGCTTCGCCGCCGCGGGCCTGACCTACGAGCACCGTCTGATCGACGACATGGTCGCCGCCGCGCTCAAGTGGGAGGGCGGCTACGTCTGGGCGTGCAAGAACTACGACGGTGACGTCCAGTCCGACACCGTCGCCCAGGGCTACGGTTCGCTCGGTCTGATGACCTCGGTGCTGCGCACCGCGGACGGCCGCACCGTCGAGGCCGAGGCCGCCCACGGCACCGTGACCCGTCACTACCGCCAGCACCAGCAGGGCAAGCCCACCTCGACCAACCCGATCGCCTCCATCTTCGCGTGGACCCGCGGTCTGGAGCACCGGGGCAAGCTGGACAACACCCCGAAGGTCATCGAGTTCGCCAACACCCTTGAGGACGTCGTCATCAAGACCGTCGAGGGCGGCCAGATGACCAAGGACCTCGCTCTGCTGGTCGGCTCCGAGCAGGAGTGGCTGACCACCGAGCAGTTCCTCGCCGCGCTGGACGAGAACCTGAGCAAGCGCCTCGGCTAGTTGAGGAGCAGAAGGTTCCTCTCGGGGCGTCTTGAGCCGGCGCCCACGCTGAGGTACCGCTCACGCCCGGGCGTCCCCCTGCAAGGGGACGTCCGGGCTTCGTCGTCTCCTGGGTCGGTCGCGAGCGCGGTCCCGGGCGATCGGGTCGATACGCGACGAAATGCCGTTTTCATGGGGTTTCGAGTTCGCGCGACCGACGAACTCACCCGGCGTGTTTCCTCTGTTCGGGCCACATGGAAGTGCCCGCGGTGGGAAGATGACGGTGTCGAGAGGGAGTTCCCGGCCCTAGTGCGATGTATGACACGTGCATACGATTCGCACCTTTGACGAACTTTGACTTATGGTGGAGACACGCCGGTGAGAATCGGCAGGCCAGAGCGGGTTTCGAGCCCCTCGGCCACCACGAGCCGACGTGCCGGCCGTGCGCCCGCTGGGGGGTAGGCGCGCACAGTACGGAACGTCACGAAGAAGGGCCCGTCACTCCGGTGACGGGCCCTTCGCCTTTCCCCACAATCCCCCGAAACCCCGAACGGACTTTTCGCGTCGAACGGCTCCGGACGCACGCCGGCCCCCTCACCGGCCGTGGATTCGGGGGTTTCCCACGGCGGTGACGGGGCCGAGCGCGAGGACGCGACGGTGCCGCCGATCCGGATCAGTCCTGCATGGCCTCCTCGGGGATCGGCTCGCCCTCGTTCATGGCGTCGAACATCAGCTGCGACCGGGCCTCGTCCCACAGCACGACCGAACCCACGCCGTCCAGGGAGGGGGTCTCACCGACCGGAACCGCCGTGGTCCGGGTACCGCCGCGCATCGCCAGCAGCATCGTCGCCAGGTGACGGAGCTTGTCTCCCTCGTCGACCATGAAGGTGTCGGTGCCGGCGAGCACCAGGGGGACCGACTGGAAGGGGTTGAAGAGCGTGGACGGAGCGCCGGCCTCCTGGATCAGCGCGGAGAAGAACTCGCGCTGACGCTGGATCCGGTCCAGATCGGCGCGGGGGGTGGCGCGGGTACGGACGTAACCCAGCGCGGTTCCGCCGTCCATCTCCTGGCAGCCCGCCTCGATGTCCAGGCCCGCCTTCGGGTCCACCATCGGTTCCTCGGGGCACAGCTCCACGCCGCCGACGGCGTCGACCAGGTCGACGAAGCCGCCCATCCCGATCTCGACGTAGTGGTCGATCCGCACGTTCGAGGCCTGTTCGAAGGCCTGGACCAGGGGAGCGGGGCCACCACAGACCTCCTCGCCCTCCTCGTCGGTGCCGCAGACCGAGTCGGCGAAGGCCGTGTTGATCTTGTTGTCCGCGTAACCGGGTATGGGCATCGGGACGTAGGAGTCGCGGGGCACGCTCACGATCGTGGGTTCGCCGTCGCGTGGCACGTACAGGATCATGATGGTGTCGGTACGGCGGCCCTCGGCGTTGCCGGTGGCCAGTTCCCGCATCTGTTCCTCGTCCATGCCCTCGCGGCTGTCGGAGCCCACGATCATGTACGTGGTGCCGCGAGCGCGGTCCGGGCGGCCCTCGTAGTCCTGCAGGGCCTCCACCCGCTCCAGCCGCGAGTCCGCCCACAGGTAGAAGCCGGTGGGCACCACCAGCAGCAGGGCCAGCAGGACCACCACGGTGTTGCGGAAGCGCTTCTTGCGCTGCTCCTTCGCGCGACGCTTGATGCCGCGGCCGTCGTACTCGCGTCCACCGCTGTGGGTACGGCGCTTGCGGGGGCGGTGCGGGGGCACCTGGTCGGCGGGGGGAAGGCGACGGGTCTCGCCCACCACGCGCTGCTCGGACTCGCGCGAGCGGTAGAGCTTCTCGAAAGCGTCCGGCTTGTCGGGATCGCCGGCACGTCGGAACACACCACCCCTGTTGTGTTCGCCGGTCGAGCCGGGTTCCCCCCGATGTCGTCGGTCAGCCATGGATTCGCCTATCTGGTCCGCGCCGTGTGTCGCACTTGGTGTCCTATGTCCCTTGTGATCGCTGACAGGGTAGTCCGGTTCACTTCGATCCCGGTTAAGAGTCGAAAGAGGGGACGAGGCCGCTCCCCGCGGTCGCGATCAGGCCACCCGGCGAGCGCCCTCCGAAGGCACCGCCACCCGTACACGGGGTTCGGGACGGCCCCGGCGGCGGAAGGCTTCGAGCACCCCGTCGGTGACGTCGGCCACCCGTTCGGACGGGACCAGGGCGAAGGAGGTTCCCGCCCAGCCGGTCATCCGGGCGCCGCGGGCGCCCGCGAGGGCGGCGGCCTCCACCGCCACCTCCACCGCCGACAGCGGCAGGTCGAACTTGCGCAGGGACAGGTGGGACGAGGACAGGATCGGACCGACCTCGCCGAACCGGTCGGTCCGCAGCAGCCCCACCGCCGCGTTGAGCCGGTGCGTCTCGGTGACGGCGAACTCCACCCGCTCGCGCAGCACGGGGTTCTGGATCCGGTGCAGAGTCGCTCGCAGATCCTGGATCGCCCGGAGCGGACCCAGGAGCTCCTGGGCTCGGGACAGCTCGGCGGCACGGACCGGTCTGAGGTCGCGTCGGGGGAGCGCGCCGGTGTCGACGACGACCAGGCGCAGGTCGGCCGCGACCAGATCGAAGGGGAGGAGCGCGGTGCGGCCGCTGCCCTGGTTCACCCGGACGACCCGACCGGCCGCGGCGTCCAGGCACACGCGTCGGGACACCGGTACCTCCTCGGGCAGGTCGGACCCGGACAGGTTCGCCAGCGCGAGGGTCACGGCCGCGCCCAACGCGGCGGAGTGCCCGAGGGAGGCGTGCGCGGGCAGGTCCGCGCCGAACATCACCCGGAGCCCTTGCCCGTCGTCCAGCCGGCCACAGGCGCGCGCGGAGGCCACGACGGCCGCCACCTCACGGGAGGCCCGGTGTCGATCGCTCAGCGGGCCGGTGGGCGTCGCCGTTCGTGTGCGTCCGTCGTCGGAGATGCCGACCGCCGCGGTGATCCCCCACGGCAGAGCGACGAACAGGGCGGGCCCACCGACGGCGGCGTTGTGCTCGCCCATCAACGCCAGGCGCCCCGGCGCGTGCCAGAGCCCGGAAGGTTCGACGCCGAACCACTGCACGAACCCGGCGGTCAGCGCGGCGGGTCCGGGCGCGGCCTCCGGCCACGTCCCGACCGGGCCGCCCTTGCCCGTACCCAACACCGCGCGCAACCGCGCCCCGGTGAAACCCACGTCCCGACCTCCGTCGCCTCTGTCGACTCCGGGTCCAAGTCTGCCGTGTGTTCGGTACCGCCCGGGCGTGGGGTTTTCCCCTGCCCGCACGGGCAAGGCTAGGGTTGCGGATCCACAAGGTCGGCGGCGGAAAGTCAGTGGCGGGAGGACGATGGCCGGAGTCTTGGACCGGGCCAAGGACACGGCCGGTCGCTACCGGAACCTGGCGATGGACGCCTACTGGGGGTTGCGGCACCGATCCCCGGCCGTCGATCACTTGGTACGCGCCTACGAGCGTTACTCGGACCGCAACGGCAACCAGTTGGCCGGTGCGGTCACCTACTTCGCGTTCTTGTCCTTCTTCCCGTTGTTGGCGTTGGCCTTCGCGGTCGTGGGTTTCCTGGCGGCCCGTCAGGTGGAGCTCAGCCACTACCTGGAGGACGCGCTCGACGAGGTGCTGCCGGGGCTGTCCGAGCAGTTGCCCATGGAACAGATCGCGGACGCCCGTGTGGGCGCGAGTGTGATCGGCGCGCTCGGTCTGTTGTACGCGGGGCTGAACTCGGTCGCGGCGCTGCGCGAGGCGCTGCACTCGATCTGGCTGAAGAGCGCCAAGCAGGGGCCCAACTTCGTGCTGCGCAAGCTGGGCGATCTGCTGGTGATGCTCGGGCTCGGCACGGCGTTGCTGTTCACGGTGGCCTTCACCAGCTTCATGCAGACCGCGACCGTCTGGCTGCTGTCCCTGGTGGAACTGGACGAGTCGTTGCCGGCCAACCTCCTTCTGCGGGTGCTGGCGCTGGTGATCGCCGTCGCCGTGAACATGTGCCTGTTCCTGCTGGTGTTCACGTTGTTGTCGGGGACGGGACGCCCGACCCGGACGATGTGGCGGGGCGCCCTGCTGGGCGCGGTCGGGTTCGAGGTGCTCAAGACCCTGGCGACGACGCTGCTGGCGGGGACGCTCTCCAACCCGGTGTACGCGTCCTTCGCGGTCCTGGTGGGGCTGTTGGTCTGGATCAACCTGGTCATGCGTCTGGTGATGTTCAGCGCGGCGTGGACGGCGACCCGGCTGTCGATGCCGCCGCCGTACACGGGTTCGCTGCCGAGCCCGGACGAGGCCGGGGTGGACTGGACGCGACCGACCCCGGTGCTGCGCCCGCGCGAGGACGAACTGGCCGAGCGCCGATGGGCCCGGCGGGTCCTCGCCTACGGATTGTCGCTGATGGGGGCTGGTGCCACCGCGATCGGCGTGGCATCGGTAATGCGACGGGAACGGGATGGGAACCCCGCGAAAAAGGATTCCGCCGGGTGATTTCCTCCGTTTATTGGCCCTGAAGTCCGTATGCGTAACGCTTACGGCGGGTAGTCCTCCCGTGTCCCGGTCGATCGGTGCGCCGGGCTGAGCGGTGAGACGGCCGGGTGCCGTCCACACCTTGCGGAGGGCAGATGGGAATCGCATTCAAGTCATCCGAACGTGCGACGTTAGGCGTGGAGTGGGAACTCCAGATCGTCGATCGGAACAGTCGCCACCTGCGGCAGGAGGCGCAGGAACTCCTCGCGCAACTCCCGGACCTCAGTGCCGACGCGGCGGTCCCCCCGCTGCGCCACGAACTCATGCAGTCCCAGATCGAGGTGGTGACGGGGATCTGCGAGACCGTGGACGAGGCCAAGCGCGACCTCGCCCGCAACGTCGGTCGGATGCGTGAGGTGCTGGAGCCCCGTGGCGCCATGCTGACGTGTTCGGGCACGCATCCGATGGACCACTGGCGGGACCAGTCGCTCAGCCCCGGCGAGCGCTACGGCGAGCTGGTGGAGCAGATGCAGTGGCTGGCCCGGCGCATCCTCACCTGTGGCGTTCACGTGCACGTCGGGGTGCGCGGCAAGGAGAAGGCCATTCCGATCGTGAACGCACTTGCGAAGTACATCCCCCATTTTCTTGCTTTGAGTGCTTCGTCCCCGTTTTGGGGTGGTTATGACACGGGACTGGCCTCCGCGCGGTCCATTGTCTTCGGCGCCCTCCCCACCTCCGGACCGCCGCCCAACCTCCCTGGTTGGCCGGCTTTCGAGGAATACCTCGAAACCCTTCTCAAGGCGGGTACCATCGCCTCTATCAAGGAAGTGTGGTGGGACATCCGTCCGCACCCGGACTTCGGCACCATCGAGATCCGGATGTTCGACGGGATTCCCACCTTGCGCGAGGTGGGAATGGCCGCCGCTCTCTCCCAGAGTCTGGTGGAGTTGTTCGATCACCAGCTCGACCGCGGGTACGGCTTGCCCAGCCCGCCGTCCTGGGTGGTGAACGACAACAAGTGGCGGGCCACCCGTTACGGACTCGACGCTCGTGTCATCACGGACTCGTACGGAACCACCGTTCCGATCCGGGACGACCTGTACGAGCTGGTCCGCGAGTTGACCCCGGTCGCCGCCCGCCTGGGCTGTGCGGAGGACCTGGACCTGATCTCCGAGATCCTGGACAAGGGCGCCTCCTACGAACGTCAGCGTGCGGTCGTCTCCCAGGGAGGCTCGCTCCAGGACGTCGTGGACCTGCTCGCCGGCGAGTTCGACGCGGACCCCACCCGCGCCACGGTCGGTGTCGGTGACGGAGCCGGCGCGCGATAACGACGTGCGAAGTAGTAGAGGGGACCCTCCATGCGGGGACGTGACCTGCCGGAACAGTTGACCGCTTTTCTGGCGCGCCATGAACGGGAGCTCACGGGCTTCCGCCGGGACCTGCACATGCACCCGGAGCTCGCGTTCGCCGAGCACCGCACCACGGGTCGTCTCGCCGAACGTCTTCGCGCGGTCGGGCTGGAACCCAAGGAACTCCCCCAGGGCACCGGTCTGATCTGTGACGTCGGTGAGGGTCCCGGCCCCCTGGTCGCCCTTCGCGCCGACATCGACGCCCTCCCCTTGGCGGACGAGAAGGACGTCCCCTACCGCTCCACCGTCCCGGGCGCGGCGCACGCCTGCGGACACGACGTGCACACCACGGTCCTGCTGGCCACGGGGATCTTCCTCGCCCAGCAGGCCCGTGCGGGTGCGCTGCCCGGCCGGGTACGGCTCCTCTTCCAGCCCGCCGAGGAGCTTCCCGGCGGGGCGGTGGAGGTGGTCAACGCCGGCGGGATGGAGGACGTGCAGCGCGTCTTCGCCCTGCACTGCGACCCCCGTCTCATGACCGGCAAAGTGGGGCTGCGCACCGGCGGCATCACCGCCGCCTGCGACCAGCTCCTGGTCCGCCTGTCCGGTCCGGGCGGCCACACCGCACGCCCGCACCTGACCTCCGACCTGGTCTACGCCCTGGGCAAGGTGGTCACCGACCTTCCCGCGGCGCTGTCCCGACGCATCGACCCGAGGGCCGGGTTCAGCCTGGTCTGGGGTCGCATCAGCGCCGGTTCGGCCCCCAACGTCATCCCCGACGACGCCGTGGCCGAGGGCACCGTGCGCTGCCTGGAGGACGAGGCCTGGCACCAGGCGCCCGACATCGTCAAGGGGCTGGTGGAGTCGGTGGCCTCCGCCTACGGCGCCGACGCCGAGGTCACCTACCGTCGCGGGGTGCCGCCCACCATCAACGAGGCCGCCAGCGTCGACATCATGCGCGAGGCCGTGACCCTGGCCCTGGGAGCCGACGCGGTCGCCCCCACCGCGCAGAGTCTGGGCGGGGAGGACTTCGCCTGGTACCTGGAGCACGCTCCCGGCGCGCTGGCCCGGCTGGGCACCCACTCCCCGGACTGGGACGGTCCCATGCTCGACCTGCACCGGGGCACCTTCGACGTCGACGAGCGCGCCATCGGCGTGGGCACCCGCTTCATGGTCACCACCGCGCTCACCGCGCTGTGGGACATCACACGTGAGGGCGTGCACGCGAACCGCGAGGCGCTCGCCTGACAAGTGCCCGAATCGGTGGCTTCTGCCGGATTCTCGGCAACTTCGTGTCGCCCCGTCGGGTGCGCTCGCCTCCCAGTGGCATCCTGATGAGATGAATCAGCCACTGACTGTCGAACAGATCCGGAGGGCGCCCAAGGTGCTCCTCCACGACCACCTCGATGGCGGTCTTCGTCCGTCCACGGTGGTGGAACTGGCCCGCGAGACGGGCTACAAGGGACTGCCCACCTACGATGCGGAGGAACTGGGTCATTGGTTCCGGGAGGCCTCCGACTCCGGTTCGCTGGAGCGCTACCTGGAGACCTTCGCCCACACCACGGCGGTCATGCAGACCCGTGAGTCCCTGGTACGGGTGGCCGCGGAGGCGGCCGAGGACCTGGCCGCCGACGGCGTGGTCTACGCCGAGCAGCGCTACGCTCCCGAGCAGCACCTGGAGGGCGGGCTCAGCCTGGAGGAGGTCGTCGAGGCCGTCCAGGAGGGGTTGGAGCTGGGTCGAAAGCGTGCGGCCGACGCCGGGTACGGCATCCGCACCGGGCAGCTGGTGACCGCGATGCGGCACGCGGCGCGCTCCTCGGAGATCGCGGAGCTGGCGGTCCGCTACCGCGACCGGGGCGTGTCCGGTTTCGACATCGCGGGCGCCGAGGCGGGCAACCCGCCCACCCGCCACCTGGACGCGTTCGAGTACCTGCGCCGGGAGAACTTCCACTTCACCATCCACGCCGGCGAGGCGTTCGGGTTGCCCTCCATCTGGGAGGCGCTCCAGTGGTGCGGCTGCGACCGACTCGGCCATGGTGTGCGCATCATCGACGACATCACCGTCGAGGAGAACGGCGCCCCGCGCCTGGGCCGGCTGGCCCAGTACGTGCGCGACAAGCGGGTGCCGCTGGAGATGTGCCCCAGCTCCAACATCCAGACCGGCGCCGCCGAGTCCATCGCCGACCACCCGATCGGGCCGCTGCGCGACCTGCGCTTCCGGGTCACCGTCAACACCGACAACCGTCTCCAGAGCGGTGTCACCCTCTCGGAGGAGTTCGCCAAGCTCAGCGAGGCGTTCGGCTACGGCTGGGACGACCTCCAGTGGTTCACGGTCAACGCCATGAAGTCGGCGTTCCTGCCCTTCGACGAACGCCTGTCGCTGATCAACGGGATCATCAAGCCGGGGTTCGCGCAGCTGAAGTGGGCGACGGACTGATGGCATCGGGTAGAGACGGTGCCCGGAGCGCCACCGTCACCCACGCCTCCACCGGCACTCGGGTGATGGCGATCGTGTGGATCGTCATCGCGGCCCTGCTGCTGGTGGACCTGGTGCTGCGGGGCAGCGACCGGATGGCCTGGATCGCCGGTTCGGTCCTGCTTTTGACCGTCGCGGGGGTCTATCTGGCCTGGCTGCGTCCCCGGGTGGTCTCCACCCCGCGTGGGATCAGGATGGTCAACCCGGTGCGGGAGGCGTTCGTTCCCTGGGCCGCCGTGGTGTGGGTGGACGTCGTGGACGTGCTGCGGGTGCACACCCCCGAGGGCGAGTTCCGTTCCTGGCCGCTGCGGGAGACCAAGCGGGCCAAGGTCCGGGAGAACCTGCGCCGCGACTCCGGCTACCTGGACCCGGGCGAGGACGAGGATCCCACCAGGATGCGTCCGGTGGAACTGGTCGCGCGGGAGCTGAGACAGGACGCCGAGCGCTACAAGGCGCGTCCGCTGACCGGTCCCATCAAGGTGGTCGCGGAGGAAGGCCCCGCCGCGTTGGGAGCGCAGGACCGGCCGCAGACGATGGTCCCCCTGGAGGTGATCGTGGTCGGGGTGGCCGCCGTGGTGCAGCTCGTGGCGGTCCTGTTGCTGACCTGAGCCGTCCCTTCCCCGGATCGAACCCGGTCCCCGCACGGCGGGTGGCCGGGTTCCGTCTTTGCCGATTTCGGGGTTGACGCGCACCTGGAAGTTCTGGTTAGGTTAGGCATGCCTAAGGGAGAGCGTTCCGGGTGGGCGGGCTTCGCGCGGATGGCCACCCACCCGGACTTTCTTTCCAAGGCACGCGCGCGGTTCAACTGAATAACGGGAAGAAGAGGTGTCGTCCGTCGCGAGTCCAACGGGGTCTGCGGGGATCCCGCGCGGCGGCACACCGGGGAAAGCACCACCTCCGACCGGAACCAAGGTCGGTGCCGTCCACCCCATGGCCTCGGGGTGTACGCTCGCCACGCCGGTACCGACCACGTCGGTTCCGGTCGGAGGTGCCCTGAACCCCCTCGGGTACGAGCGGTCGCCGTTCGGTCGCCCGAGCGCCCGCGGGCGCGCGAAATGGACAGGCCCGGTCACGACCGGGCCTTTCGTGTGTTCAGGAGGAGGTCAGCACGCGGTTGAGGAGTTCGCCGAGTCGGTGGGAACGCCGTTCGACGATCTCCAGTGCCTTCGACTCCTCGAACGGCTCGAACACCGCTCCGGCCGCGTCGTTGCTGACGATGGCCAACCCGAGGACCTCGGCGCCCATCTCCACGGCCGCGATGGCCTCCAGGGCGATCGACCGCCCCACCACGTCCGCGCCCGCCTGGTGCAGGATCTTGAGCTCGGCCGGGGTCTGCAGTTGTGGCCCCGAAGTCGCCACGTACACGCCTTCGGGAAGCGAGGCGTCCACTTCGCGGGTGATCTCGCGCAATCGCGTGCTGTAGGCCGCGCTCATGTCCACGAAGTCGGGGCCCACCAGTGGTGACCGCGCGGTCAGGTTGATGTGGTCGCGCAGGATCACCGGTTGCCCCGGCGCGAAGTCGGTGCGCAGGGAACCGCACGACCCGGTGAGCACGGCCACCTCGGCGCCGGCGGCGATACCGGTGCGCACGGCGTGGGCGACCGTCATCGGATCGTGCCCTTCGTACGAGTGCACGCGACCCATGAACGCGACGACGCGTTTGTCGCCCACCCACATGCTGCGGACGCGTCCGCTGTGTCCCGCGGCGGTGGGTTCCACGAACCCGGGTAGTTCGACGGCGTCGAACTCGATGTCCACCGAACCCAGGGTGTCCACCGCCCCGGCCCAGCCGGAGCCCAGTACCACCAGGGCGTCGAAACTGTCGGCGCCGGTCCGGGTCAGCAGCTCCTTGGCCGCCTCCGTCGCCAGCGCCTTCGCGTCACCGGTCGTCCGTTGCTCTGATTCACTCACAAGTCGGATGCTATCGCTTGGTGATCACATAACTCCGGAACGCAACGCTCTGCGGCGGTGTCGGCCCTGTGGGCGTTCTGCGTCGGAACGGAGGAGTACGATCCGGTCACCGTCGGTGAACTCTCCGCGTGCCCGCGGGTGGTGTTCGTCGCATCCGGGCAGGTCATGGGAGCGGACACGAGCGGTCACCTGCGGGTGGGGCGGCGACGTGCGGGGTGCCTGCGGTTTTCGGCCGTCCGTATGGCCGACAATGGAGGAAAGTGATAAATCCAGGTGGTGCCCCGTCGTGCCCGAATGTCTACCCGGACCGGGAACGGGCATGTCGCATCGCCGGCAGAGGGAGTGAGGCAGCGTGACGAAGGTCGTGATCATCGGTGGCGGGCCCGGGGGCTACGAGGCGGCACTGGTCGCAGCGCAGCTCGGCGCGGACGTGACGGTGGTGGAACGCGACGGCATCGGCGGCGCCTGCGTCCTCACCGACTGCGTTCCCTCCAAGAGCCTCATCGCCACCTCCACGCGCACCACCTACGTACGCGAGTCGTCGTTCCTGGGCATCAACGTCCCCGAGGCCGCGGAGAACGAGCCGGCGGTCGAGGTGGACATCCAGCACGTGAACGGTCGGATCAAACGCCTGGCCCGGGCCCAGTCCGAGGACACACGAGCGCGACTGGCCAAAGAGGGGGTCGACGTCATCGTCGGCGAGGCCCGCCTGGTCGACCCGCACATCGTGGCCGTCGGCGACCAGCGCATCCGCGCCGACGTCATCCTGCTGGCCACGGGAGCCCACCCCCGTGAGCTGCCCACCGCGGTGCCGGACGGGGAACGCATCCTCACCTGGCGCCACCTCTACGACCTCAAGGAACTTCCGGAGCGGCTCATCGTGGTCGGTTCCGGTGTCACCGGGGCCGAGTTCGCCAGCGCCTACCAGGCTCTGGGCTCCGATGTCACCCTCGTCTCCTCGCGCAAGCTCGTCATGCCCACCCAGGACTCCGACGCGGCCAAGGTGCTGGAGGACGTCTTCGCCCGCCGCGGCATGACGGTCCTCAGCCAGACCCGCGCCGAGTCGGTGGTGCGCACCGAGGACGGCGTGCGCGTCACCCTCTCCGACGGTCGCACGGTCGACGGCAGTCACTGCCTCATGACCGTCGGCATGATCCCCAACACCGAAGGTCTGGGCCTGGAGGAGGCCGGGGTCGGTCTGGGCGACGGCGGCTTCGTCGAGGTGGACCGGGTCTCCCGCACCACCGTCCCCGGTGTCTACGCCGCCGGTGACTGCACCGGTGTGAACATGCTGGCGTCCGTCGCCGCGATGCAGGGTCGCATCGCCATGTGGCACGCCCTGGGCGAGGCCGTGGCGCCGCTTCAGCTGTCCACCGTCGCCTCCACCGTGTTCACCCACCCCGAACTGGCCGCGGTCGGCACCAGCGAGGACGACATCCGCAGCGGTCGGGTGGACGGCCGGATCGTGACCCTGCCGCTCAACACCAACCCGCGCGCCAAGATGACCCAGGTCAAGGAGGGCTTCGTCAAGCTCATCTGTCGTCAGCACACCGGCATCGTCCTGGGCGGCGTCATCGTCGGCCCGCGCGCCAGCGAACTCATCCTGGGTGTGTCGATCGCGGTCCAGCAGCGCCTGACCGTGGACGACATCGCGCACACCTTCTCCGTGTACCCGTCGCTGTCCGGCAGCGTCACCGAGGCGGCCCGCTCCCTCATGCTGGCCTCGCCGGAGTAACCGCGGAACCCGCCCGCCGTGTGGATCTGTGCAGGACACACGGCGGGTTCCGGGCCGGTCTTTAATCGTCCTTGACGAGAATGCTCCTAGCCTTCGGGCGTGATCTGCCCGAAATGCCAAAGTCCGATGCGCACCTTCGACCGTCAGGGCGTCCATATCGACCGCTGTGACGGTTGCCAGGGCATCTTCCTCGACCGGGGTGAACTGGAGCGCATCGTCATCGCCGAAGAGCGCCACTACGGGGTCGCGCCGCCCGTCTCGAACATGCCGCCGCCCCCGGACCCCTACGGCCCGAGCCGCGGTCGCGGCATCCACCCCGACTCTCCGGGCGGCTACCGACCGGACTCTCCACGCGGCTATCGGGGCTACCGCGACTCGCCCCGCCCCTACCGACGTCGGCGCAAGAGTTTCCTGGAACAGCTCTTCGACTGATCCGGGCGGCGAATCGACCATGCACCCCTTGATCTGCCAACACTGCGGCGAGTGGGATCCCGCGCCGGACACGAGTGCGGGACCGCACCTGCTGCGCTGTGCCTCCTGCGGGCGCACCCGCCCCTTCCAACGGTTGCCGCTGCTGTGCGTGGCCGGGCCCAGCGGGACCGGGAAGTCCACCGTGGCCCGCGCCCTCCCGGAGGGGTTGAGCGACCGTTTCGTCGTCCTCGAACAGGACCTGTTGTGGGTGGGCGGCCTACGCGACCCCGCCGACGACCACCGTCTGTTCCGTTCCACCTGGCTGCGCACCGCCGCCATGGTGCATCAGAGCGGGCGGCCCGTCGTGCTGTGCGGGACGGTGGCCCCGCCGGAGCTGGAGCACCTGCCCGAGCGCGCGCTGTTCGACGGGGTGCACTACCTCGTGCTCACCTGCGACCCGAAGGTCCTCACCCGTCGTCTGCTGTCCCGACCGGCCTGGCGGGACTGGGACCAGGAACGTGTCGACGAGACCCTGGAGTACCAGGAGTGGTTGGTGGCCGAGGCCGCTCGGCTCGAAGCGCCACTGACCCTGCTGGACACCACCGGTACGTCTCCGGAGGAGACAGTCGAGGCCGTGCGCCGGTGGGTGCTCGAACGTGCGGAGACGTTCGTCCCCGCCGACTGAGACGACGAAGGGCCCTGGGGAACGGGGCCGGTTCTTGCTCGGAAAACGACACGGTGGTCGCAACCTCCCCGAAGCCAGGGTGTTGCGACCACCGCTAGAACCCGCCCGGTCGTCCCCGGGGCCCTCGTTCGTCTTCAGGGGTCAAAAGTCGAAGCCGCCGAAGTCCCCGAAGTCGCCGCCGGCGTCCTCCATGCCCGCGCCCATCATCCCGGCGCCCATCATCGACCCCATCATGGAGCCCATCATCATGCCGGTGAACATGCCCATCATCATGTTCACGCCGAAGTAGCCGCCCGCGTACGGGGCGTAGGCCGGGCCGGCTTCGTAGTAGGGACGACGGTCACCGTCGACCTCCACCATGCGCACGTCCGGCTGCCCGCCGCTGCGCACCGCCCGGGCGCACACGGGGCACGCGGTGACCGAACGGGGAGAGCCACCGGGCGGTGCCCAGGTGACGTCCTCGCTGGAGGGGCCGTGCTGCGGGTTGAAGAAGCACGGACCGCGCCGTTCCGGCACCGGGTCGCCGTTCATCCGGGCCCGGGTGGCCGTCATGTAGTACCGGCCGTCCTCCAGGGCGCCGGTGACCATCTTGATCTGCTCCGGCTCCTGGATGGTGTCCAGCAACGATTTGGCCTGGTCGTAGGAGTCCATGGCACGCGAGTAGTCGTTGCGGGTGGCCTCGTCCACCGCGGAGAGGTCGATCTCCAGCCGGGCCACGTCCTCTCCGAGGCGCACGACGTCCTCGGTGGCCATCTGCTTGATCTCCTGGAGCTGCTTGGCCTTCTCGGCCTCGCGCCTTTGCCGGCTCTTGTACACGTACCAGCCACCGGCCGCGACGACCAACGCCAGGACGACCAGCATCACCAGACCGGAACCGCCACCGCCGGGTGCTTCGGCCGGGGCCTCTGTGGTCTCCACGGCCTGTGGCACCGCCGCGAGGGTGTCGATCTGGTTGCCGCCCTCGTTGAGCGCGCTCTCCCGGATCGCCTCGGTGTCGTCCAGGTTCGGGGAGGTGACGTAGAAGTGGTCGCTACCGCCCAGGATCCCGTAGGCGCCGTCACCGACCTCGGCCATGACGGGGGCCATGAGCGTGTCGACGCCGGCCTCGGAAGTGGCGACCTCGAAGGGCAGGATCACGTAGTAGACGGGGGAGTCCGCGGCCTCGGACGCGGCTTCCAGGGCCCCCTCGTCGGCGGCGGAGATCTGCTCGATGGACGGGTCGATGAAGACACCGTCGCCCTCCAGCTCCTCGACGATCTCCTCGGTGGTGGGTGCCTCGATCCCGGTGTCGGCCGCGGCGGGTATCGCCGCCGCGGTCACCACCGCCGCCGTGAGACCGGCGGTCAGCACTGTGGGTATTACCAAGCGGTGCGACATGTCGTTCCTCTCGCCTCCCTTATCCACGGTGACGAACAGGGGGCCTGCTCAGTTCCCGAAGGCGGGCCTTTGTGTCCGGTTTCTCCGACGAGTTCGACAGGTCGCGCTGGTTCTCGACGCGAAGAGGCCCGCCGAAACACCTTCGACGGGCCCCTGATCGGTTCGTGCGCGCGAGCTAGCTCTTCGCGCTCGAACCGGCGGTGGCGCGTTCGGCCTCCGGGTCGCGTTCCTCGGCCTCGTCGGTGGCGGCCTCGGCGGAGGCCTCCTCGGCGGACAGGGTGCCCGGCTCCTCCAGCGGAACGAAACCGGTGGAACCCCGGCGGGCGTTGTAGCGGACCAGGTCGAGGATGCCCTCGCGCTTGGCGACGACGGCC
>NZ_DYZD01000446.1 GCF_020741345.1 Nocardiopsis listeri | reverse complement strand
CTCATACAACCGCTCCCTGGTCGATGGAACCGGATTCTCCGGTCCAACTCCCAGGGAGCAGTGGTGTTCTCACACGCTCGCGGCGTCCTAGAGCGCGTTGGTGAACTTCGCGGCCAACGGAGCGGCGACGGCCGAACCGCCTCCGCCACCGTCCACCACCACGGCGAACGCCACATCGCCCTTGTAACCGACCATCCAGGCGTGGCTGGGCAGCTCGTCGTCCTCGTCGGCGTCCTCGGCGGTGCCGTACTCGGCGGTTCCGGTCTTGCCGTACACGTCGCCCTCGAAGTCGACGCTCTTGGCGGTGCCGTCGGTGATCACCGCGCGCATCATCGGTCGGAGCGCCTCGGCGTTGCCGATGGCCGTCGGCTCCGGCAGGTCCTCGGCCGCCGGTTCGGTCACCAGCACCGGGTGGCGCCACGAACCGTCGGCGACCGCCGCGGGCACCGTCGCCATGTGCAGCGGTGAGGTGAGGATCTGGCCCTGACCGATGCCCTGCGCGCCCATCATGGTGGTGCTGTCCACCGGAGGGAAGCTGGGTTCGTGGGTGGTCACACCGATGTCCAGCGGCTTGTTCATCCCGAACTGCTCGGCACTGGCCAGCAACGTCTCCGGGTTCAGGTACTCACCGACCTCGTGCACCAGCGCGGTGTTGCACGAGGTCGCGAACGCCTCGGTCACCGACTGCTCGCCGTACTCGGCGTCTCCCGCGTTGCGGAACGGCCACCCGCCCAGCTCGTACTCCTCGGGACAGTTCATCGTGGCGTTGGTGGACAGACCGTTGTCCAACAGCGCGCTGTAGGTGACGATCTTGAACGACGAACCGGGTGCGTATTGGCCCTCGAAGGCCCGGTTGAACCCACCGGGAACGTTCACCGCGGCCAGGATCTCCCCGGTGGAGGGCCGGATCGCGACCAACCCGGCCGGGTCGTCGGCGTCGATGATGGCGTTCGACGCCGCGTTCTGGACACCCATGTCGATACTGGTGGTGATCGACTCGCCGTCGGACCCGTCCAGGGTCGCCACGGTGTTCTCCTCGGTGGCCTCCAACGAGGCGGGGTCCTCGGCCTCGGCGGCGTCCACCATCAGGATGGTGGTCGCGGCCTCACCGGCCAGTCGTTCCTCGTAGGTGCGCTGGAGCCCGCTCTTGCCGACGGTGTCACCGATGTTGTAGGCCGGGCCCAGCCTCTCGATGTCATCCTCGTCGGCCTCGCCCAGCGTGCCGACGATCATCTGGAGGGAACCGGACGTGTCCGGGGTGTCCAGAGGAGTGCCGTCGGCGGCCTGGATCTGACCGCGCTCACCGAATACGGCGGTGCGGGCGAGCACCTGGCCCTCGCCCAACCCGGGGTAGGCGACCTCGGGCGAGAAGTCGACCCACCACTCACCGTCCTCGCGCACGAGCGGGAGTTCGCCCTCCCAGCCCCAGTCCGAGGCGTTGGTCAGTGAGAGCGTCACCTCGTAGGAGGCGCTGCCGGTGCCGCCGTCGGTGACCGGCGTGCCGACCTCCACGTCGACCCCGTCCACACCCAGACCGGCGTCGATCCCGCCGAGGATGGCCTCGGCGTCGTCGCCGGTGGTGACGGCGGCGAGACGGGCGAAGTCCTGTTCCTCCCAGGCGGCCTCGTACTCGCCGGTGGCCTCCTCCGGCTCGGGCAGGGTGTAGATGTACCAGCCCACGCCACCGCCGATCAGGGCCAGCACGACCACGACCGAGGCCAGACCGATGAGCAGTCCGCGACGGGACTTCTTCTTCGGTGGGCCGGCGTCGTAGGGGTCGTCGTAGTAGCCGTCGTCGGGGCCGTGCGGCCCCTGGGGGCCGCCGGGCCCACCGGGGCCCTGGCCACCCGGACCGCTGTAGAGGTACTCGTAACCCTGACCCTGCTCCTCCGGCCGCGGAGCGTCCCCGTCCTGCGGCCCTATCGGGGCCGAACCCGGGTAGGGGGTGTCGCCTCCGTAGGTGGGCTGACCGCGGTAGGGCGTCTCCTCGGCCTCGGCGGAAGGCTGTTCCGGGGCGGCCCGTCCCCACCCTTCGTGGGCGCCGGTGCCCGGCGCGTCCCACCGGTGCTGTGCGGGCTCGACGGAGGATCCCAGGTCGTCCGGGGACGACTCCGCCTTGTGCGGGGTGTCCCACCGCTCCTCGCCGGCCCCGGAGGCCGCCCGCTGCTCCCAGGAAGGGTTCGAAGCGGCGCTGCTCCATTCGTCGGTGGGCCGCTCGGGGAAGGTCTCCTCGCCCCAGGCCATGCGGGGGTCGCCGGCCTGACCGCCGTGGTCCTCCCACGAGGGCTGTGCGGGCGACAGGTCGGAGGAACGGCCTCGGTCGTTCTGTGTCTGCTCCCACGGCTTCTCGGAGGCCGGAGCGTCCCACGGCTCCCGCTCGGCGGCGTGGCCTTGGTTCCAGCTGTCCTGGCCGGACGGCGGCTCGGGGGCCAGACCCCAACCTGCGGTACCGGACTCTGTCTCGCCGGCGGTGGCCGGGCTCTCCCACGAGGGTTCGGCGGAATCCTCCCGGGACTCCCCGAGCCCATCGCCCGGGGTGTCCCAGGAACCAGGGCCGGCGTTGTCCCACGAGTTCTCCGCGGGCCGTTCGGGGGCCTGGGGCACGGGGTCGGCGGGACTCATGTCCCAGGGCCGGGGACCGTCGTCGGGGGTCGGCTCGGAGACGCTCTCGCGATCCTCGGTCTCCCCGGTCTCCTTCGGCACTTCCCAGGCCTCGGTGGCGGGATCGCTCGGCTCGGGGTCCGCGGGACGCGGGTGCCCGAAACCGAAGCCCCCCGCGTCCTTGGGACGAGCCCCTGATGGCCGCTGGGGGATGCGATAGGGGTTCTCCGGGCGCGGCTGCCGCGCGTCGTCACCGTCCGACCGATCGTCGGGCGGTCCGGAGGAATCCGGCTGTCGGGGGGACCAATCGTCCACGCCTGACCGTCCTTCGTTGCGTTTCCGGGAGAGACCACGATGCCCCGCTCCCACTTCGGTGGGAGCGGGGCACGAGGTTGATGGTCGGCATGGCGGTCGCCTCTCGGCGCGGGGCACAACGGGGCTCCTGGCCGTCCGGTCCGTCCCACCCCGAAGGGCGGGTGCCGGACGCGGTATTCCGCGAAGGCAATAGTTGAGGCCCGGGGGACACTTGCTACCACACCGACCAACAGTGACTCTAACCCATCGGTCCGGGCAGTTGTTCCACGAACCGGGAGAGAGCCGAATGTGCAATCTCACGGTGCCAGAAGAGGCAGGGGTGGGTAAAGGGCAAGGGCCGGTCCCGCAGAGGGGCGCGGGACCGGCGGGGAAGCACGCGCGAGGCTACGCCTGACGTGCGACGCTGGTCTGTTCCTCACGGCTGAGCAGCTTGAGGCGCTTGCGGCCGCGTTCGGCGCCCAGCTCCTCCTCCTTGGCCTCGATGCGCTGCCAACCCTCCCAGGTGGTGTACTCGACACCGCGCTCGGTGAGCAGGGACCGGAAGGAGACAGGGTCGGGCTCGGTGGCGGGGGTGAAGGAGCCGCGGTCGGCGACCAGGTTGGTGATGGTCTCCAGGGCGTCGCCCTTGGTGTGACCGATGAGGCCGACGGGGCCGCGCTTGATCCAACCGGTGGCGTACACGCCGTCGATGGGGTTCTCGTCCAGGTCCAGGACCCGGCCCTCGGAGTTGGGGACCACGCCCCGCTCCTCGTCGAAGGGCAGGTCGGCCAGGGGCGAGCCCAGGTAGCCGATGGCGCGGTAGACGGCCTGGACCTCGGTGTCGACGAACTCGCCGATGCCCTTGACGTTGCCGTCGCCGGTCAGCTCCATGCGCTCGGTGCGGATCCCGGTGACCTTGTCCTCGCCCAGGATCTCGGCGGGAGCGTGCAGGAAGTGCAGGTGCAGGCGACGCTCGGCGCCGCGCTCGTCCCGGATCGCCCAGTTCTGCAGGACCTTGACGTTGGTCTTGACCTGGTTGGAGTCCTCGCAGGCCTGGAGGCTGCCCTCGTCCATGTCGAAGTCCTCGGCGTAGACCAGGACCTCCACACCGGGCTGCTTGTCCAGCTCGCGCAGCTCCATCGGGGTGGCCTTGCACTGGGCGATGCCGCGGCGGGAGAACACGTGCACGTCGGTGATCTGCTTGGCTCGCAGGCCCTCGTAGACGTTGTCGGTGATGTCGGTCGACAGCAGGTCGTCGGCGTCCTTGGCCAGGATGCGGGCGACGTCGACGGCGACGTTGCCCGCGCCGATCACCGCGACGCTGGTGCCGTCCACGTGCCAGGAGGGGTTGACGTCGGGGTGGGAGTCGTACCAGAAGACGAAGTCGGCGGCGCCGTGGCTGCCGGGCAGGTCCACGCCGGGGATGTCCAGTGGCCGGTCGCGGTCGCTGCCGGTGGCGAAGACGACCGCGTCGTAGTGGCGGCGCAGATCCTCAAGCTTGAGGTCCACGCCGTACTCGACATTGCCGTAGAAGGTGATCTGGGGCTTGTCGAGGATCTTGTGCAGCGCGCCCTGGATCTGCTTGATCCGGGGGTGGTCGGGGGCCACGCCGTAACGGACCAGGCCGTACGGCGAGGGCAGCTTGTCGAGGATGTCGATGCTGACGGACGTGCCGCACGCGGACAGGGTCTCGTCCTTGGTGAGCAGGTCCGCGGCGTAGATGCCCGCCGGGCCCGCACCCACGATTCCCACTCGCAGTGGTCGCGTCATCGCACAGCTCCAAGTCTTCGCGCCAGGGTCGGACGCCATCGAAAGGTAAGGCTTGCCTAATCTATCCGGTGTGGCCACCGGGAAAACCCACTATAAGGGTAGGGAATTCTTCTCCCGATGCCAGGGCCAACGAGAGAGGGTCTAGGGGCCCGTGTGCTCGAAGGCCAGGCCGGAAGGCGGATCCGAGCTCGAAAAAGGGCCCTCGATTCCGGGTCAACGCCCGGCCAAGGGCGAATCAGCCCCGGAGGCGCTGTGGGGAAAATCACCCCTGCTCGAGTTCGGCTTTGACCGAGGCGGCGAACCGCGCCACCTGCTCCTGCCCGGACAGCTTGGCGATCGCACCCATGATCGCATCGGTCGCCTCCCGCCGAGGCTTGGCCTTGCCCGCCTTGTCCCGCCACGGTGACAGGTCCACCGGCTCGCCGAAGCGGACCCCCACCCGGTTGAAGGAGGGGACCCTGCGCCCCGGCGGCAGGATGCGCTCGGTGCCGGCCAGTGCGACCGGGACGACCGGCGCCCCCGTGGTCAGGGCCAACCAGGCCAGTCCGGTCTGTCCCCTGTACAGGCGACCGTCGGGGGAGCGGGTGCCCTCCGGGAAGATGCCGAACACCTCGCCGCTCTCCAGGACGGCCAGGCTGTTGTCCATGGCCTCCTGGGCGCTCTGTCCGGGGCGGCGGTCCACCGAGAGCGGACCCAGGGCCCGCAGGACTCGCGCGAAGGTCTTCTTCGCCAGGGTGCTCTCGTCGAACAGCTCCTGTTTGGCGATGAAGCGTACCGGTCGGGGGCAGGCCACGCCGATGAAGAGGGGGTCGATCAGCGCCAGGTGGTTGGCGGCCAGGATCACCGGACCACTCGCGGGAACGTGGTGAACGCCCTCCACGCGCTGGGGCCACACCATGCGGCTGGCGGGCGCGACGAGGGCCTTGGCCGCTCCGTACATTGACACGATGGAGTCGCCCCTTCTCGGCGGGTGTATCTGCTGCGGGGGTGCGCGGTCGTCGGGGGACGACGGTCCGCTGCGGTGCCTACGAGCTTAGCGGGGGCCGGGTGTCGTTCGATCGGTGTCCTGTTCCCCTGTCGTGACCTGTGCCACGCGCGCTAGGGTCGTGGTCTAGACCTCTGGCCCGGTTCAGAGGCCCTCCTGTCGCATACGAGCGAGGAAGCACAGCCATGCCGAAACTGGTCGACGTCAGCCACCAGATCACCGACGGAATGACCACCTGCCCCGGGCTGCCCGAACCCGTGATCAAGGAGAGCACCACCGTCGCGGGTGCGGTCCCCGGACACGGCGACAGCAGCGGCCGGGTCTCGATGGTCGGGGCGACCGGAACCTACGTCGAGATCCCCGCCCACCCCTACCGCGACGCCGCGGACCCCGCCGATCTGGACCTGGACCGGGTCGCGTGCCTGCCCGGGATCGTGGTCGAGGCCACCGGTCGGCGACGGATCGGTCCCGAGGCCTTCGCCGGGTTGGACCTGCGCGGTCGCGCCGTCCTGCTCCGTACGGGCTGGGACCGGCACTGGCGGACCGAGACCTACGGCACCCACGACCACCCCCACCTGACCGAGACGGCCGCCAAGACCCTGGTCCAGGCGGGGGTCACCCTGGTCGGTATCGACTCGATCGGGGTCGACGACACCTCGCCGGTCACCGAGGGATCCCGTCCCGCCCAGGCCACCCTGCTCACCGCGGGGGTGCCGATCGTCAGCCACCTGTGCCTGCTCGACCGGCTGCCCGCAGAAGGGTTCACCTTCTACGCGGTCCCCGCCAAGGTGCGCGCGGTGGCGGCCTTCCCGGTCCGGGCGTTCGCGGTCATCGACGAGGACTGAGCCCCGGTGGGCCCGCCCCACCCGTCACAGGTCGGCGTCCACATCCCGCTGGGCGCGACGCTGCTCCCGGCGGGCCCACCGCTCGGCCTCCTGCCGGGCCGACCTCTCGTCCTGGGCCACCGCGGTCGTCATGGCGGTGGCCAACGCCCGCAGTTCCATGTTGATGCGCGGGTAGGCGGGCAGCCGGGGCAGTGCGCCGAGCCGCGGGGTCCGACGTTCCTCCATGGCCGAGATGAGTTCGCGGAAGGCCAGGTCCACGCGTTGCAGGGTGATGATGCCGACCGGCTCGGGGCCGCGGTCCTGGGAGAGCGCGGCCAGCGCCAGGTAGCCGATGCGCTGGGTGGCCACCACCACCGGCCACAACGGTCGGGTGGAGGCCGCCCGCGGTGCGTCGCCGAGAGCGCTCTCGTACACGCCCCGCAGGCTCACCGTGGCCGCGCGCATGTCTCTGCGCAGCCGGTACCGGCGTTCCTCGGTCATCTCCGAGTCCTGGTCCAACACCGCCATCATGCACTGGCGGGTGCGCTCCAACACGCTGGAGATGGCCTGTGGCAGTCGGGTCGCCGAAGCCTTGCGCCACAGCAACAGTGCGCCGGCCAGACCGAACACCGAACCCACCACCGTGTCGATGAACCTGGACTCGGCCAGGTCGGCCAGGGGAGCCGGGTTGGCCGTGTAGGACAGCATCAACGCCATCGGGGTCATCACGATCGAGGCGTAGAAGAAGTTGCGGGCCACCACCAGCTGCGTGGTGCCCTGGAACAGCCCGGCCAGGATGATCACCACGGCCAGGGGCGGGCTCAACAGGAGCAGCCCCACCCCGGCCAGCACGCCCAGCAGGGTGCCCAGGGAGCGCTGCACCGAACGGTTGAAGGCCAGGGACACGTTGCCGGCCTGCAGCACGGAGGTGGTGGTCAGCGCCACCCAGTAGTAGTGGTCCAGCCCCATCCACAGACCGAACATGCCGGCGGCGGTCACCGTCAGCCACATGCGCAGGGCGGTGGGCCGGATCAGGGAGTCCGAGCTCAGGCTGGAGCGCAGGGCGCTCGCCAGCGCCGGGTAACGCTCGTCGTGCAGGTCGGCGGAGCGATGATCGTCCTCGACGTCCTCGTCCTTGGCGCTACGACGAGCGGTCTGGGCGGTCCTGGTCAACAGGCCGTAGAGACGGGACTCCAACGAACGCGGTCGCATCCCGCGGCGCAACTCGTGCAGGGACTCGGGGTCGGGGGCCTGGGAGGGGTCGGCGACGGCCGGTGCCATCCGCTCGGCGAACTCGGCGGCCTGGGTCGGCAAGGGCGTGGTCCGCGCGATGCACACCTGGGTCGCGGACAGATGGACGTCGGAGACCCAGCGCAACAACGCGCGCAGGCGGGCCGCCTCGGGGGTGGGGCGGTAGCCTCGCGTCTGCCCCAACAGTACGATCCGCCAGGCCTCGGCCACCGCCACCGACGCCTGGTGCTGGGCGTGGTCGAGTTCGGGCGTGCCCACGGATCGCAGCAGGACGGCCAGTTCCCGGAAGGCCTCGGCCACCGCCTGATATTCGGGGCGACGGGACCGGAAGAAGGCGCCGGACATCGATACCGTCCAGCCCACCGACGCGCCCAGAGCGGCGATGAGCGCGTGCAGGGGGACTTCGGCCACCCCACCGGGGGCGATGGTGGAGATGGTGGCGACCAGGACGAAGAACATCGGGCCGGGTTTGTCCACCCGCCAGGCCGCGCAGACCCAGGTGCTCAGGCCGGCGGTCAGACCGATGGAGGCGACCGCGGCCCAGGGGGACAGGGACGAGGCCAGGGAGTTGAAGGCCACCGCGGCGACGAAACCCAGCCCCACCAGGGCGAGGGCGGCGGCGCGGTAGGAGTAGGGCGTCTTCTTCTCGTACAGGACGGTCATGGACCCGAGAGCGGCCATTGTTCCGAGCTGGGGGCCGAAGAGCATCGTGGCCAGAGCGAAGGAGACACTCATCGCCACGGCGGCGTGCGCCGCGGTCCGCCACGCCCAGTGACCGGTCTCCAGGCCGAAGAGCGCCCTGAGGTCCATTCGGGGGCTGGGGCGGTCGCCGATGGTCGCACGCCGGGGACCTTGATCGGACCGACCGTCGCCCAGTGGCATCGGGCCGGTTTCACCAGTGGTTCCCAGATCTCGCACGGCCACCATCCTAAGCCGAATAAAAGGTGCAAAAGGGGATGTAAGTCATATGCGGGGCCGGATCAGGTGGAACCGGCCCCCTCACGTGCCCGGTTCCGCAGGGAGTCGAGTTCAGCCTCGGCCCGTTCGGCGCGCTCCAGAGCGAGGTCACGGGCCTCCTCCGCCACCGACAGTCGCGCCGCCCCGGCCTCGCGCGCCTCGTTCAAGGTCACCTCGGCACTGCGGCGTTGGGACTCCAACTCCGAGGCCAGACGTTCGCGTTCGGCGTTCGACCGTTCCAGCTCCGCGGTCAGACGTGTCCGCTCGGCCTCGGCGGCCGCGCGATCCGACTCCGACCGCTGATGGGCACGCTCCAACTCGGTGTCGAACCGGGCCCGCTCCGACTCCAGGTCCCGAGTGGCCCGGTGGGCCCGATCCTCGGCGGCCTCGGCGCGGGCGCGGGCCTCCCGCGCGGCGAGCTCGGCCTCCTCGCGCAACCGGGACTGTTCGTTGAGCACGGTCTGTGCCCGCTCGGCCTCACCACGTGCGCGGTCCAGGCGCAGCGCGGCCTCGGTGCGCTCACGCTCCAGGTCGGCGCGGGCACGTTCGATCGTCTCGGCGATCCGACGCTCGGCGGCGGCCAACCCGGCGTTGGCCTCGGCCACGGCCGCGTCGCGTTCCAGAGCCGCGACTCGGGCGGACTCCTGCGATCGGTCGCGCTCGGTCTCAGCGGCGTCCCTACGGCTCAGGGCCTCCTCCGCCATGCGTTCGGCGTCCTGGGTACCGGCCACGGCCGCGGCGGTGGCCTCCTCGGCGGCGCGCCTGGCCGCCTCGGCCTCGCGTCGGCGGTTCTCCGCCTCCAACCGCGCGGAGTCGGCCTCCGAGACCCTGCGGGCGGACTCCAGACGGGCCGCCTCCACCTGCGCCTCGGCGGCCGCGGGGTCGGACATCGTGGCGAAGGCCTCGGTTGCCGCGGTCAGGGTCGCGCCGAGCTGTTCGGTCTGCACGGCGAAGCGGGTGAGCAGGTCGTCGGCGCGCAGCCGCGCGGCGGTCACGGGCTCGGCGGCCTGCGGCGCGGTGGCGGGCGCCTGTTCGCGCTGTTCGGCCAGGGCCTCGCTCTGGGCGTTCTCCGCCTCCTGGGCCAGCCGCTGGCGTTCCTTCCAGGCCCGCCACCGAGTGTGTTCGGGCAGGTCGCAGTATTGCGGCGGGCGTCCGGGGGCGGTGCCACGGGGGACCGGTCGGGTACAGCCGGGAAAGACACAGGTGTTCGAGTCGGAGGAGGCCACGGGGCGAGCGTAGCGCCTTCGGCCTTCGAGCCGCCGGGGTGTGTCGCCGGAGCCGGACACGGGGAAGCCCCCGCGCGGGACGTGGGTATGACCGCGCGGGGGCCGGTTCGAGGGGCCGATCCGAAGGGGAGGCCGGCCCGGTGGCTTCGGGTCAGTCGTGGGCGCCGAAGCCGTCGACGCGGCACACCATGGTGGTGACGAAGGGCCGGAAACCCTCCTGCTCCAGGAAGCGGATGTCCTCGGAGGCGGTGGCCAGCGCGGAGAACTCGATGTCCCGCACGTTCATGGCGGCCAGCTGCCGGCGGACCTCCTCCAGGAGCTTGGAGCCCACCCCGGTGTCGGTGTACTCGGGGTCGATGGCGAAGGTCTGCACGACCGCGACCTGCTCGCCCCGGTCCCAGCTGCCCTGCGCGTTCTCGCGGAGGGTCACCATCGCGTACCCGGCCAGGTCGCCCTCGTTCTCGGCGAGGATCGCCATGGTGTCGGGGTCGGACATCCAGGACAGGTACTGGGCGCGACGCCGACGCCAGGACTCGTCCAGGCTCACGGCGCTGATGATGTCCTCGAGGTGGGGAGCGGTCACCGTGTGCTGCTGGTGGAGTGCGCCCCACAGGTCCGCGAGCTCCTCCACCTCGTGGGCACCGAGGTAGCGGAAACCGAGAACACCGACGTTGTTCGGTCGAGGTTTGGTCATCAGCGAAGTTTGCATTTTCTTCTCACCCGTTCCACCAGCTTGGGCACTGGAACCCTGGAAGCCGCCCGGTGCGGATTCGTGGTTGAGCTGTGTGTCTGACTGTACGTGCCGGTAACGGAAGGGGAAGGTGCGACACGGGGAAAAACCAGGCTCGGCATCGCTAAGTGGGAAAAAGTGCGAATCTTTCCTGTGGGGGTGCCGTGAAAATGTGGCGTGTTCGCCGGGGTCGTGTGCAGCGAATCACCCGTAAAGAACCCATGATCGGATCGAAATCACATCGAAACCTTAGGGTCCTGCCATAAATTGGGTTCATGATCGATGTCCGACGTTTGCAGCTCCTTCAGGCCCTCGACCACCACCGCACGGTGGCCGCCACCGCCGAGGCGCTCAACGTCACACCTTCGGCCGTCTCCCAGCAGTTGGCCGCCCTGGCCAAGGAGACCGGCGTCCCGATGGTGGAACGCCAGGGCCGGCGTTTCCTGCTCACCGGGGCCGCGCGTGTGCTGCTCAAACGGGCGCACGTGATCTTCGCGGAGATGGAACGCGCCACCGCCGACCTCGCCGAGTACTCCGACGGGGACCGCGGCGTCGTTCGCGTCGGCTCCTTCTCCACCGCCATCAGCGACCTGGTGGCGCCCGCCCTGGCCCGCCTGCGCGACAGCCACCCCGGGTGGAGCTTCGAGGTCGTGCAGGCCGAGCCCGAGGAGAGCGCCGAGATGGTGCGCTCGGGCCGCTTGGACGTGGCCGTCACCATGTCCTCCAGCCACCTGCCGTCCGCCGGAGACCCGGACTTTCGCACCGACCGTGTGATGGTCGAACTCTTCGACGCGATCCTGCCCTACCAACACCCCCTGGCCACCCGCACCAGCCTCCACCTGGCCGACGACCTGGCCGACGAGGACTGGATCATGTCCGCGCCCGGCACCGCCTGGCACGCCTGCGTGACCGCCGCCGCCAACCAGGCCGGCTTCCAGCCGCACGTGGTGCACACCGTCGACGACTTCAGCGCCGTGTTCTCCATGGTCCAGGCGGGCCTGGGCGTCGCCCTGATGCCCCGTCTGGCCTGGACCGCCCTCAACCACCCGCAGATCGTCGTGCGCGGGGTGCGCGAGACCGCACGCCGGCACATCATCGTGCTCTCCCGGGCCGGGGCCACCCCCGAACCCCTGCTCACCGCGGTACGCGAGGCCGCGAGCAAGGTACCGGTGCCCTCGGTGGGCCCCTTCGCGATCGCGGGCTGACCCGAGGGGCCCACCCCTTCCCGATCACTCCGGCGTCGCGGACCACGGCAACGGCGGAACGTCGTCGAGCACGTCTTCGGCGGACTGGTGCAGGTAGGCGGCGACCACCCGAATCGGGCGCCAGGACCAGCCGCCGGTACGTCCGGCCAGGTACACCTGCCGCACCCCGCCCAGCTCGCCGAGGGGAGCGTGGGCCACCCCGCGCCGGGTGGCCGTCGACAGGCGGGGCACCACGCCCACGCCCAACCCGGTGGCCACCAACTCCTCGAACAGTTCCAGGGTGTCGATCCGGTGCACGATTCGAGGGGTGAACCCCGCGTCGGCGCACATCCGGTGCACCAGCGCCTCCTCGTCGCCCCGGTAGGGGCTGGCGATCCAGGCGGCGTCGGCCAACTCGCGCAGTCGCCGACGGGTGAGGGTGCGGCTGTCCGCCCCATGAGAGGGCTGGGACAACAGCAGCCCCTCCGTTCCCACCGGATGCACCGTCAGTGTCCCCGGGAAACGTCGGGGGAGAAGACTGTACTGGTACACCACCCCCAGATCCGCCTCGCCGTCCTGCAACAGCGCCAGCGCCTGCTCCGATTCGTACTCGGTCAGGTGGATGTCGATCCCCGGGTGGTCGCGGCTCAGCCGGCGTAGCGCGGGCAGCACGATCGGCGCCGCCGAGGTGTACATGACCAGGTCGACGCGGCCCACAGGTTCGCCCTCGCCGTCGAACTCGGCCCGGGCCGCCTCCACTCGGGCGAGGATGTCCACCGCGTGCTCGGCGAGCCTGCGCCCGGCCGGGGTGAGCCGCACGCGGCGTCCGTCGGGGGCGAGCAGGTCCACCCCCGCCTCCTTCTCCAGAACGGCGAGGTGCTTGGAGACCGCCGAGGTGCTCATGCCTGTGACCTCGGACACGGCCGCCATGGTGCCGAGTCGGTCCAGTTCCATGAGGAGGCGCAGGCGCGTGAAATCCATCCACCGAAACTACATGGTTCATCAACCATGAGTTCGTGGACAGAAACGAAGGGCTTGGATCGAATGGTCGGGTGATCCGCTCCTTCCTCCCCTCATTCAGCCCTGCCCGCTTCCGGGTCCCGGCCCCGCTGATGCTGCTCATCGGCATGTTCACGCTGCACACCGGCAGCGCGCTCGCCGTCACCGCGTTCGAGCACGCCGGGCCCGCCACGGTCACCTGGCTTCGTCTCAGCTGGGCGGCGGTGCTGCTTTTGGCGATCGGTGGTCGCCCTCTGTGGCGGGCCGTGCGCGCGGCGACGCGGCGTGAGCTGGGTGCCGTGGTGATCCTGGGCACAGCGAGCGCGGGGATGATGATGTTCTACTCCGAGGCGACGGCACGGATCGAGCTCGGCACCGCCACCTCCATCGAGTTCCTCGGCACCCTCGTGGTGGCCGTGGCCGCGATGCGCCGCCGCCGTGAACTCGTGTGGATCGTCGCCGCCGTCGTCGGAGTGGTGTGCCTGACCCGCCCCTGGCACGGCGACCTCGACCTGGTCGGCGTCGGCTTCGCGCTGGCCGGCGCGGTCTGCGTGATCGGCTACATCATCCTCACCCAGAAGGTCGGCGCGGGCTTCGGAGCCGTCCACGGGCTGACCCTGTCGATGGTGGTGGGCGCGGTGGTCACCGCCCCGCTGGGAGCCCCGGCCGTGATCGCCGAACCGAACCTCGAACTGATCGGCTTCACCCTGCTCATCGCGCTGCTGTTCCCGATGGTGCCGTTCCTGCTGGAGATGATCGCCCTGCAGCGGATGAGCCGGACCGGTTACAGCACCTTCTCCAGCCTGGAACCGGCCGTGGCCCTGGTGATGGGGATGATCGTCATCGGCCAGGCCCCGGTCGCCGTCCAGATGGTGGGTATGGGGCTGGTCGTGATCGCCGGGATCGGGGCGGCGCGCGGGGACCGTGGTTCGGGGCCGGCCGTCCCAGAGAAGAAGGTGGTGCGCGAGCGCCACATCCGAACGGGTCCGGAGGCGAAGGACGGCGCCTCCGGACCGCACACCCCCGCGCGCACCGAGGTCCCCGAACCCGAGAGGTTCGAGGACCGGGGGTCGGTCCACGGGATCACGGCGGCCTAGTCGGCCCCTCGGTCGTCCGTCGGCGAGGGGAGCGCCACCCCGTCGGCGATGTCGCGCAGCGCCCGCACGTGTTCGTCGAAGGCCTTGCGCCCCGCCGAGGTCAACGTGAGCGAGGTGCGGGTGCGCCGCCCCACGCGGAACTTGCTCACCGCCACGTACCCCGAATCCTCCAAGGTGGAGATCTGCTTGGACAGCACCGAGTCGCTCACCTCCACCAGGTCGCGCAGGACGCGGAACTCGATGGTGTCGGCCGAGGCCAGGGCGGCCACGACGGAGAAGCGGACGGGGGAGTGGATGACCTCGTCCAACCGAACACGTGGGTGGCTCACTTCGTGCTCCTGCTGCGACGCAGGGCGATCAGGCCGGTGACCGACGTGGGCAGCGCGCTCAGCACCGCCATCGGAGCCCACCAGAGCATGTCGCCGGGGAAGAGGTACATGCCCACGAACAGGGCGACGCCGTAGATCAAGCCCCAGGTGGCCACGCCCCACACGTGCAGTGGGCCATAACCCAGGGGCTTGACCGGCTGTCGCAGCGAGTAGACGGACAACAGGCAGATGATCGTCACGGCCACCACACTGGCCACGATCACGCCGACTCCGGAGTCGGTGAGCCCCAAGGTCAGGACCAGGCCCAGGCTCGTCAGTCCGTAGAGGATTCCGTAGGCCGCGTACCAACCGCCCATGGGGCGGACCCTCTTGTTCATGTCCCGGGCCTGTTCCAGTGCGTCCCAGGCGTCTTCCCTGCGCATGTGCGCGCCTCCCGTGGTCGTCATGTTTCCATGTTGACACTCGCTTTCCATGTTGGCAAGTGTTTTCCGAAGGGAAACACGCGGCGTCATGACGTGTGCCACGCCCCCGGAAAGCACGGTCACACCGCCGAATGCACTAGCTTGGTGCGAATCATGGCCGTGACATCTGACCTCGAACTCCTGCGCGCCCACGAACCGGTGCTCGTGTGCACCAAGGGCGAACTCTTCTTCCCCACCGACGTGGACGCCTACGTCCGCAACTGCAGCCTCTGGATCGAGGAACCCGGCGGACGCGAGAGCGTCATCGTCCCCGTCGGAGAGCTCACCCTCGAACGCCTCGCGCAGGCCGAGGAGGAGTGGCCGCGCCGCCACAAGCACCTGCGCTTCGTTCAAGAGGAGACCCTGCGCGAGGAGGCCCGTCGCTTCAAGGGCATCGCGCGCTCGGTGATCCCCAAGAGCGGCCGCCTGGCCGCGGTGGGCGTGCTCGGCCGTGTCCTCGACATCCTGATGAAGCTGTCCCTGCTCATCCGCGGCGCGGTCCCGGGCGGTGTCACCTTCGCGGCGGTCACCCGATTCCGCGAACGGGTCGACAACGGGGGTGCCACCTACTACGGGCGCGTCACCCGCGAGGGCGGCTACACCATCCTCCAGTACTGGTTCTTCTACGCGATGAACGACTGGCGCACCATCTACGGCGGGGTCAACGACCACGAGGCCGACTGGGAGCGCGTCACCGTCTACGTCGTGGAGAACCCCGACGGCACCACCAGCCCCGTCTGGGTCGGCGCCTCCTCGCACGAATACCACGGCGACGACCTGCGCCGTTCCTGGCAGGACCCGGACCTGCACCGGGACGGCGACCACCCGATGATCTACGTCGGCGCGGGCTCCCACTCCCACCAGATGCTGCCCGGCGACTACCTCATCCAGGTCGACCCGTCGATCCTGCGTGGCCTGGTCCGATTCTGGCGACGACTCACCAGCCGACTCTTCCGAGCCGACAGCGCCATCAACCGGCACGGCATCGGGGTGCCCTTCGTCGACTACGCCCGAGGTGACGGCGAACGTCTGGGCCCCGGCGGGGACCGGGAGTGGAACGCCGTCCTCATCGACGACGAGACCTCCTGGGTCAAGGGTTTCCGCGGTCTGTGGGGACGCGACACCGGCGACTTCTTCGACGGCGAGCGCGCCCCCAGCGGGCCCCGCTACGAACGAGACGGCACCATCCGTCGCTCCTGGGCCGACCCCCTGGCCTGGGTGGGGCTGCAAAAGGTCGCCCCCACCGAGACCGCGGCCCGCGCCGAACTGCGCGCCCACGTGCGGACCCTCGACGAGAAGGTGCGCGCCCACGACGCCGACATCCTTCGTCGCCGCGACGAACTGCGGCGACTGGAGTCCGCGCGCCTGGTCCTGCGCCGCGAGGCCCAGTCCCGCGCCCTGGCCCACGAGTACGGGGAGCGGATCGAGGAGCTGGAGGAGGAACTCGCGGAGGTCTACGAAAAGCGTGTCCTGACCGCGGACGAACGCGACACCCACCTGCGCGCTCTGGACAGTGACATCCCGCTGGTGCCCACACCGACCGGGCACCTCAAGGCCCCGCACATGCCCTACGCCTCAGGGGAGCAGCAGACCACCCGTTTCCTCTACCTGTGGGTGGCCCTGAGCACCCCGCTGCTGCTGATCTCGCTGGCGCTGACCCTGTTCCTGCTCGACGGTCAGATGACCCTGTGGGCGATGCTCGGCGTCGTGCTGTTGTTCGCCGCCATCGACTCCGTGGCCCGCCGCAGGTTCGTCCAGTACCTCACCGGGGTGGCGGCACTGATCGTGATCACCGCGGTCCTCCTGGGGGTGGTGATGGCCTTCGTCGCCGACTGGCGTATCGCCGTCACCGTTCCCATCGGCCTCATCGTCGTGGTGCTGTTGTTCGTCAACATCCGCGACCTGGTTCGACGCTGACCCCGAGCCCCGCGCGAAGCCTCCCCCGCGCGGGGCACAATGGGGACCATGGACGACGCCCTGTTCGGTTCCCCACCGGTGGACGTGGCGCCCGGAGCGGTCCACCTGCCCGGGAGGATCCCCCTGGAGAGCCGGCGCGAACTGCTCGAACACTGCCGGGAGTGGGCGCGTGGCCCGGCCGGAATGCGACGGCACGTCATGCCGCGCGGCGGGACCATGAGCGTCGCGATGGTCTCGTTGGGATGGCACTGGAAACCGTATTCCTACAGCCGCTTCCTACCCGACGGGACCCCC
>NZ_DYZD01000445.1 GCF_020741345.1 Nocardiopsis listeri | reverse complement strand
TTGCCGTCCCCGTGGTGATCGTCGTGGCCGAACGCAAGGACGGTGGCCCGGGCACCCTCTGCTTCGGTGCGGGGGCGAGCCTGGACCCGGAGGAGGCGGCGAACTCGGCACTGCGCGAGGTGGCCTTCGAGGTCCCCAACGCCGAGGCCTACGCCACGCACTCGCGGGAACGACTGCTCGCGATGGCCGACGACTTCAGGCTCGTTCGGGAGCTGGCGGACCATCCGCGCCTGTACGGGCTGCCCGAGATGCGTCACCACGCCGACCACATCCTGGGTCCCCACGGTGCCGCGCTCGGATCGACCGTTCCCGCGGACCGGGTCTATCGAGAGTGGTACCGGGACCGCCCGTACCACGACGACCTCACCGACGACCTGCGCTACTGCCGGAGCGAACTCGCCCGTTCGGGCATCGACTGCGTGGTGGTGGACCAGACGTCCCCCGAACAGCTCCGGAGCGGCGTGCACACGGTGTGCGTGCTGACGCCCGGACTCTTGCCCATCGACTTCGGCTGGGACCGGCAGCGCGCACTCCTCATGCCGAGGATCGGCCTGGTCGCGCACGGTCTGGGCTGGAGTCGGTCCCGTGTCGACGAGGCCCTGGCGGCCGCCGTCCCCCATCCGTTCCCGTGACCCGCACGCGGCGCCGCCCCCGTGTACGCAGCCAGGAGGAGCCTGTCATGACAGCCGTGGACACCTACATCGACGCCATCGTGCGTCGGGCGAGGGAACCGATGGAGCCACGGGGGTTCGAACCCGACTGGGGCGACCAGCCCCGCCGGCACAAGTACTACCCCGGGGCCTCGCTGCACCCGCTGCCCTCGTCCGACCCCCTGCCTGGGAGCCTCCACGACGGTCTGCGTACCGAGGGTGAGGGGGAGTGGACGCTGCCCCGGCTCTCCTCCCTGCTCCGGGACTCCTATGGCCTGACCGGACGGCGTCTCGCCGTGCACGGGAACCCGGACCTGCGTGGGATGCCGTGGTTCCCGTCGGCCACGTGGTCGCGGGGGGTGGCCTCCGGCGGCGGCCTCTACCCACTGGAGGTCTACTGGGTCAGCGGCCCCTCCGGTCCCCTGCCACCCGGAATCTACAACTACAGCACTCCGCACCACGCCATGCGGAGGCTCCTCACCGGAGACGTCACCCCCCACGTGCGGGCGGCACTGCCCGAGGACGCCCGGGACACCGACCAGTACCTGTTGGTCGGCGTCAAGTTCTGGAAGAACTCCTTCAAGTACAACAGCTTCTGCTACCACGCCGTCACCATGGACGTGGGGACGCTGCTGGGTTCGTGGCGCATCGCGGCCGGAGCGGCCGGTCTCGCCCTCGAACCCCGCTTCTGGTTCGACGAGTCGGCCCTGGACGGGCTCTTGGGGTTGGACTCCGATGACGAGAGCGTGCTCGCCGTCGTCCCCCTGCCCTGGGTCGGAGGCGATAGGCGACCCACAGGGGTGCCGGAGGGGCGGCCCTCGGTGACGGTCCCCGAGTCGGAGCGGTCGCGCGAGGTCATCCGTTTCCCCCAGGTGTTGGAGGTCCACAGGGAGATCCTCGGCTCCTCCCAGGAGGAACCCGACGAGGCCGCACTCACGGACGTTCGGGCCCTGCCCCCCGCCGCCACCACGGCGCCCCGGCGACTGCCCGCCCCGAGTCCGCTCGACGTACCGGTCACCAAAGCGCTGCGGGAACGGCGCAGCAGCTTCGGGAGGTTCAGCGCGGACCGGCCATTGTCCCGGCGGGACCTGTCCGCGATCCTCACGGCGGCGAGCGATGGTTCGACCCTGCTCGACGAGACCGGCCTCAGCCGTGTCTCCGTGTTCGTCAACCACGTCGCCGACCTGGCCGAGGGGAGCTACGACTTCTCCGCGGAGGACGGAGAACTGCGTCCCGTTCGGGAGCACGACGTCGCCGGGTTCCTCCAGCGCAACTACTTCCTGAACAACTACAACCTCGAACAGTGCGCCGCCGTGATCACGGTGCTCGCCCGCCCCACGGCGGTGACCGGGGCGGTGGGCCCCCGGGGCTACCGCCTGGTCAACGCCGAGGTCGGCGCGGTCACGCAGAGCGTGTACCTGGCGTGCGCGGCGCTCGACGTCGGCTGTGGCGCCGCCCTCGGTTTCGACAACGTTTCGTACCGGGAGGAGCTGCGGATCACGGACGAGGAGGAGTGGCCGCTGCTGATCCTCATGATCGGCCACGAGCGTGGCGGTCAACCGGAGTTCGTGTACCGAAATGTCTGAAGAAACCGACGGTGGAGGCACGATGACCGAGAACGCGACGGTGGCACCGGAACGCCCGCTGTCCGACGACGGCTGGATCAGCACGGACGTGTTCATGCTCAGGGTCGGTGGCCTGCCGTGGTCGGCGGTGCGGCCACTGGTCTGCGAGACGACGGCGGCTTGGGCGGACACGGTCCTGGCGAGCGAATCCGGGCTGAGGGACCGCGCCCGGAAGCTCAGCGACACGCTCGAACCCCTGGTGACCGAGTACGACAACGAGGCCCGTCGGGTGCTCCTGGCGCTCCGGAGGGACGTCTACAACTTCCGGGTGCCCCGAGGCCGGGCCCGGCTCGCACCGGTGGCGGAGCGACTGCCCGAGGACGTGCGTCGGGCGATCGGCGACTGGATCGAGGACCGGGAGGAGTTGGAACGACGACTCGCCGAGGGCGGGGAACTCCTCGCGGAGGAACTGGCCGGACAACGTTCCCACCTGCGAGAACTCGCGCACGATCCCAGGCTCCGGCACGGGCTCCTCCTCGCGTCCCCCTCGTTGGAGCGCTACCTGCCCGCCTACCTCGACGCCGCTCCCGGCGCCCTCTCCAAGCGTGCGCGCAAGATCGAGCGCTCCCTCCTGGAGTACGTGTTCCGCACCGCCTGCAAGACCAGCCCCTTCAGCACACTGACCGGGGTGGCGACGGGAAGGTTCGAGCCGTTGGCGGGCACGCCGCTGGCCGCCGACCCGCACGGGTTGGGCGGACACAGCCACGTCAGGGTGAACATGGCGGCGCTCGGCAGGATCGTCTCCGCCATCGGCGAGGACTGGGGGCGTCTCACCGACCTGCCCGTGGCCCTGTCCTCCGGACACAGCCTGGACCGTGAACGCATTCGCTACGTGCGCAGGACCAAGCTCAGCGGCGACGCCGAGGACCCCGCCGTCTTCGAGTCGCTGCGCGAGGAACTCTTCTTCATCTCCAACAGCGGTCTGCTCAACGAGATCATGGCCCTGCTGGAGGAGGAACCCGGCATGAGGTTGGGCGGACTCCAGGAGAGACTGGCCGCCATCGGGGGCCGAGAACCCGAGGAACTGCGCACCTATCTCCAGGCCCTCATCAGGCTGAGCCTGTTGACGCTGCCGAGCCTGGACATCGACATCCACAGTGACGACCCGCTCCGGACCTTCCGCACGGGACTGGCCGCGCTCGACCGTTCCTGGGCGGACACGCTCGTGCGGGAACTCGACCGGGTCGCCGAACTCGCCACGGCCTACCCGGAGGCGGGCACCGACGAGCGGCGCGAACTGCGTGACGCCGTCCACGCCGCGCTGAACAGGGCCCTGGTATCGCTCGTCCCGGACGCCGCGGAGCTTCCCCCCGGGGTCCTCTACGAGGACGTCTCCCTGCCGGACCTCGACGTACGCGCGGACAAGGACCTCTGGGACGACACGATCCTGCACGACCTCCAGCAACTGTCGGGGATCCTGCCACTGTTCGACATGCTGCTCCCGCACCGGCTCATCCTGCTCGGCTTCTTCCGTGCCCGCTACGGAGAGGACGGGGAGTGCGACGACGTCCTGAAGTTCGTCCACGAGTTCCACCTGGACATCTACGACCAGTACCTCCAGGCCGGCGCCCGCCGCAAGGACTTCGACGAGCAGGGTGAGTACGTCCCCCTGGACAACTGGCTGCGCATGCCGGAGATCGACGCCCTCAACGGTGCCCGTGTCGAGTTGATCGGTCGTATGCGGGAGGCGTACGCGGCGCTCCCCTCCTCAGCGGAGGAACTCGTGCTCGGCGACGACTTCATGTCGGCCGTGGCCGAGAAACTGCCCGCGGCGGTACACCGGCTCGACTCGCGCAGCTTCTTCCTCCAGGTCGCCCGGCAGGGGGATCGCACGCTGGGGGTGGTCAACCGTTCCTACAGCGGCCTGACCCTGCTGTACTCGCGCTTCCTGCACTGCTTCCAGCGAACGCGGGATCCGGCCCTGGCCGACGAGCTCCGCGAGACCCTGCTCGGGGTGTGCCCCGAGGACGCGGTCCTCGCCGAGCTGACGGGGGGCTACGACAGCACCAACCTCAACCTGCACCCCTCCGTCACCGAGTTCGAGATCGTCTGTCCAGGCGAGTCCAGTTCACGTCCCGAGGCGGAGTGCATCCGGGTCGAGGAGCTCCGGATCCGGCACAGCGCCGAGAAGGGGCTGCACCTGTACTGCCCCCGCCTCGACCGCACCGTGATCCCGGTCTACCTGGGCTTCCTCATGCCCCTGGCGCTCCCCGAGGTGCAACGGGCGCTGCTGCTGTTCTCCCCGACGGCGATGGCTCCGCTGGACCTGTGGCAGGGCACGGACGACCCGTTGGGCGACTCGTCCGTCGGCGGCCATCCCCGTGTGCGCTACCGCGACCTCGTGCTGGCCAGACACACCTGGAAGATGAAGCCCTCGCACCTGCCCCGCCGGGAGAAGGGACAGGGCGACGCGGATTGGTTCCTGTCCTGGCAGCGCTGGCGCCGGGAGAACGGGCTTCCGAAGAGGGTGTTCGCCGCCGTCGACACGGTGCTGGGCGCCCGGGGCGACGGACCGGAGGAGACCGGACCGACCCATCCGACCAAACCCCAGTACGTGGACTTCGACAACTTCTTCTCGCTGCAGTCGCTGGACCACATGGCCACCAGGGCGGAGCGGCGCGTGGTGATGACCGAGATGCTTCCCGGCCCCGACGAGCTGTGGCTCCGAGGCGAGGACGGCGCGTACGTCACCGAGCAGACCGTGGAGATCACCAGGACCCCCAGGGCCGGGTCCCACCGACGAGAAGGCGAGGCGTGAGCGATGAGATCGACCGACGGCGGTGCCGAGTGGATGGCCATCCACATCTTCTACGCGGCGGACTCCCGCCCCGTTCTGACCGAGTGTCTCCGACCCCTGGTCCGAGACCTCCGTGAGCGCGATCTCCTGGAGCGCTTCTTCTTCATCAACTACTGGCTGGAAGGCCAGCACGTACGGTTCCGCGTCAAACCGCGCGTGCCCGAACTGGCCGATGAGGTCCGTCGCACCGTGGAGGAGGCCATCACCGCTTACCTGAAGCGGCGACCGGCGCTGTACGACTACGACTCCGAGTTCCTGCTCGAGATGTACGAGGACATGTTCCGGTTGGAGTACTCGGAGGAGGAGCGGGTCGAACGCTACGGCAGCGACGGCCCCATGCCGCTCCGGGAGAACAACTCCTTCGCCCACCTCCCCTACGAGCCGGAGTACGCCAAGTACGGGGGACCGCGAGGCATCGAACTCGCGGAGTGGCACTTCGAGCACTCCAGCGACCTGGTGTTGGGCATCGTGGACCAGGCGAACACGCACCTGCGCACGGTCCTGCTCGGTATCGCCTCCCAGCTGATGATGGTCATGGGAACCGCTTTCCTGCCCGACCGCGCGGAACTGCGCTCCTTCTACCGCGGTTACCACGAGTTCTGGCAGCACGCCTTCAAGATCACCGACCTGGCGAGCGTGGACAGGTACGAGGAGAACTTCGGCCGAATGTCGGAGCGGCTCTCCCAGCGCTTCTTCGACATCGAGGCCGCGGTCCGCGGAGACGACTCCGCCCGACTGAGCTCGTTCGCCCGGGCCTGGGCGGATCACTGCCAGGAACTGCGCGCACGGGTCGTCGACCTCTCGGAGAAGGGTGACCTGCTCTTCCCCGCGTGGGACCCCGAGCGGCTCCGACACTCGCGTACCGCCGACGAGTTCCAGGCGGTGACCGACCCCGACAAGGCGCTGCGCATCCTGCTGTCGCCCTACATGCACATGACCAACAACCGCCTGGGCGCGACCATCGTCGACGAGGCCTACCTGGCCTACCTGCTCGAACGGGTGTCCGCGGACAGGGAGAACGCCGTGGAGCCGGCGCCGTGAGTTCCGCCGAGACGGACGCCGCCTCAGCGCGCCCGCGAATCCGCGACGACCTTCTCGTGGGGCCCGCGCTGCTACGGGGGGACAAGTACGTCCACGTCATCAAGGACCCCCTGTCGGGGCGACTGATGACGGTGGGGGAGCGTGAGTACTTCATCGTCTCCAGGCTGGACGGTGACCGCAGTCTCGCCGACGTCTCCTCCGAGTACAGGGCCGAGTTCGGTCGGGTCCTCGACGACCGCGCCTGGGGCGGCATCATGGCCACGCTGGCCGGGCGACGTCTCCTGGCGGGTATGGCCCCCGACGAGCGGGGCCCGGCCACCACAGTCGCCGCGAAGCCGGCCACGCTACTGCACGCCCGGTTGCCCCTCTTGCGTCCCGACGAGCGGTTGGGGCGGCTGGCCGAGCGGACGCCCTGGTTGTTCTCACCGGTGTTCACCGTCACCGTGATGGCGGTGGTCGTCGCCACGCTCGCGGTCATCGCCTGGAACCTGCCGGCGCTGGTCCGGTCGGCCGCGGGGGTGTGGGAGCGACCGTGGATCGGCGTCGTCGCCCTGATGATCCTGTGGGGCATCGTCGCCCTGCACGAGGTGGGGCACGGCCTCGCCGCGAAGCGCTTCGGGGCCAGGGTGGGCGAGATCGGGATCCGGTGGCGCTTCCCTCTCGTGGCCCCCTACTGCTCGGTCGAGGAGATCCAGCTCCTCCCGGGAGGGCATCGTGTCCGCATCGCCTTCGCGGGGGTGTTCGTCAGTCTTCTGGCGCTGCCGCCGATGGTGCCCCTCTGGTTGGCGGCACCCGATGGCGGTGCCACGCACACGCTCGCCTCGGCGCTGCTGCTCTTCGGGGCGGCTGCGGCGCTGGCCAACTTCGTGCCGTTCCTGCGTCTGGACGGCTACGCGATGTTGAACCACGCCCTGGGCACGGAGGACCTCGCACGGGATTCCGCCTCCTACACGGCGGCCTCGTTGGTGAGACTCCTGCGCCGAGGTGCCCCGGCGTCCCGGCCTCCCCGCTGGGCCAGGAACGCCTACGTCGTCTACGCCGTGCTCGCGACGGTCTTCTACACGGCACTCGCGTTCCTGGTGGCGGGGTGGTGGTTCGCACTGCTGGAGCACCTCTACGGGGCGTTGGCGGCGGTACTGATCCTCCTCGTCACGGCCGTACTGATCACCGTCGTCTACCGCGTCGTCGCGGTACGGCGGCGTGGGAGGGCCATGGTCGCGCCGGGCGGTCACGAGGAGGAGCACGAGACGCGGCGTCGGTTCGCGAACAAGGAGAGAAGATGAAGGAAGAGACCGGCGACGCAGAGGTCGCCTTGGTAGTACAAGGCCTTTCCAAGGCCTACGGGGGCAAGGCCGTCGTGGACGACGTGTCGTTCACCGTCCACAAAGGGGAGTTCTTCGGGCTTCTCGGCCCCAACGGTGCCGGCAAGACCACGACACTGGAGATGATCGAGGGCCTGCGGCGGCCGGACGGCGGTTCGGTGTCGCTTCTGGGACTGTCACCTTGGCCGAGGAACACCTCGTTGCTGACGAGGATCGGTGTGCAGCTCCAGTCCTCGGCCTTCTTCGAGCGCTTGACGGCGCGCGAGCAACTGACCACCTTCGGCGCGCTCTACGGGGCCGACACGGCCCGGACGGAAGAACTGCTCGCCCTCGTCGGGCTCACCGAGCAGGCGGAGACCCGTGAGGACAAGCTCTCCGGGGGGCAGCGGCAGAGACTGTCGATCGCGTGCGCGCTGGTGCACGACCCCGAGGTCCTGTTCCTGGACGAACCGACGGCCTCCCTGGATCCGCAGGCGCGGCGCAACCTGTGGGACGTCCTGCGCGGGATCAAGGAACAGGGCAAGACGATCGTCTACACCACCCACTACATCGAGGAAGCCGAGCGCCTGTGCGACAGGATCGCGATCCTCGACGGCGGTGGTGTGATCGCGATGGACACACCGACCGAACTCATCAGTGGCCTGGGACGGCCGACGAGCATGGAACTGCCCACGAGCGTGATCGGGCCCGACGACGTCAGGAGGCTTCCCGGCGTCGAGGAGGTGACGGAGGAGGACGGTCGAGTGAGCTTCAGGGCCGCTGATCCGGGGCCCCTCATGCAGGCCCTCACCGAGAAGGGGATCGCCGGATCCCTCCAGATCCGTGCCGCCTCCCTGGAGGACGTCTTCCTCGAACTCACCGGAAGGGAGTACCGGTCGTGATCGCCTTTCAGCAGATCTCCGTGGCCGTCACCAAAGGCTTCGTCAGGGACCGGGCGTCCCTCTTCTTCACGTTCGTCCTGCCCCTCTTCTTCCTGGTCCTGTTCGGGGTCCTCTTCAAGGACATGGAAGGGGGAGAGGGCACCATGGAGCCGATTCAGTACATCGCGCCGGGCATCCTCTCCTTCGGTATCGCCATGTCCGCGGTCTTCGCCTCCGCGTTGACACTGGTCAACTGGCGGCAGAGCGGCCTCCTCCGGCGTCTTCAGCTGGCACCGGTGAACTCCCAGACGATCCTGATGTCGCGGTTCACGGTGACCGTGGTCGTGGCCGTCGTCCAGGCCGCCCTGTTCATCGCCGTGGCGTTCCTGCCGTTCTTCGGGCTGCGCCTGGAGAGCGGCTGGTGGATGGCGGTACCGCTCTTCCTCCTGGGGGTGCTCTCCTTCTTCTCCCTGGGCATCCTCATCGGCGCGGTGTTTCGCACCGAACAGGCGGCCTCCGCGGCCTGCAACCTGGTGGTCCTCCCCCTCGGGTTCCTCTCGGGGACCTTCTTCCCCCTGGACTTCGCGCCCTCCTGGATGGACACGCTGTCCCTGGCCAGCCCCCTGCGACACATGAACGACGGAATGCTGGCACTCCTGGTGAGGGGAGAGGGGCCGGAGGCACTCGTCGCCCCCTGCCTGGCGCTCCTGTTGTTCACGGTGGTGACGGCGGGTCTCGCGGGCTTCTTCTTCAGGAAGGGGGAGAAGTGAGCGTCCGGTGACGGGGCAATGCCGCTGCCAGGAGAGTGCAAGTGCCCGTCGACATGCTCGGTAGAGATCCGTGGCACCGGCCCCACCGGGGGCCGGAGGTCCCGCGGACGACGAGCGGAGGAGAAGGAAGAGCCTATGCGCAAATCAACCGGATTGTCCGACCTTCAGGGGGAGCTCGAGCTCCTGGAGTCGGAGACCTTCGAGGTCCTCGACCTCGTGGAGGCCCGCGAAGAGATGCTCGGCAGCACCACTTCCACCACGAGCTGCTGCTCCAGCTGCTCCAGCAGCAGCTGCTCCAGCACCAGCTGCGCCGGCGGCTGACGAGGAAGGGCCAACGATGACGATCGGCAATATCCAAGGGCTGCGTCACGAGCTGGAGCAGTTGGAGTCGGAGACCTTCGAGGTCCTCGACTTCGTCGACTCCCCCGAGGAGATGCTCGCGGGCACCACCTCCACCAGCAGTACCAGCACCTGCAGCAGCTGCACGAGCTGCACCAGCTGCGCCTCGTTCTGATCCCCCCTTACGGAATGAAGAGAAGAGTGGCCATGAGCAACACGTTCACCTCCCTGCGTCACGAGCTGGAGCAGTTGGAGTCGGAGACCTTCGAGGTCCTCGACTTCGCCGACTCCCCCGAGGAGATGCTCTCGGGCACCACCTCCACCAGCAGCACGAGCTGCTGCTCCAGCTGCACGAGCTGCACCAGCACGGCGAGCAGCTGCGCCTGATCAGTGCCTTTCAGGGCCTTCGCCAGCGCTTCGGCCCGTAGAGTTCGTCGCCGTGTCGGCCCTCGGGTCGGCACGGCGACGACACCCGTCACGGGCGAACCCCCCATCCCGACCGAGGAGTAGGTGCACGACATGGGATCGGCCGCGAACCAGAGCGGAACGCAGCTTCAGGACGGACTGAACCGGTGCTGGTCCGCGGAGGGGCGCCCCGAGGTCCTGCGCCCTCGGGTCCGCCTGCTCGGAATGCTCGACGCGACGGGAGGCGACAGCGGCGGCGATGGCCCCGGGATCTTCCTCACCCCCCGGTCGGTCCTGATCGGACCGGTGGGCGGCGGAGCGGACGGACCCTGCACGAACTGCCTCGCCTCCCGTTGGCAGAGGATCCGACCTCCCGCCGAGCGGACGGTGCTGGAGTCCGGAGGGAGCTTCCTCGGAGGTTTCTCCGCGCCCTACCTCACCGACTTCGCGGTCGACGCCGTCCACCACCTGTACACGGACGCGGTCGACGGGTTCCGCCCCGACTCCGGAAGACCCCGGATCGCCGAGGTGGTCGAACTCTCCCTGGCCTCCCTCACCGTACGGTCCTTCCCCCTGCTGGCCGACGCCGGATGCCCACGGTGCACGGTCCCCGTCCCGGCCACCGCCGAGTACGGGCTCCCCCCTCTCGTTCCACGCCACAAGCCGGATCCCGACGGTTTCCGCCTCCGCCCCGCGGAGGACCACGACACGGACACGGCCGTCTTCGCCAACCCCGTGTGCGGTGTTCTGGGGGACGGACTCCACCTCGATCTGACGTCCCCGACGATGGCCCCCGCGACCGGGAACATGCGGGTCTCCGCGGGGGGACGCCTGCTCGATGTGGGCTGGTCGGGACAGACCGACTCCTACCGCGAGAGTCGGTTCTCCGCGGTCTTCGAAGGCCTCGAACGGCACGCGGGCACCCAGCAGAGAAGACACGCGGAACCGGTGGTCGGGAGCCATCGGGAGTTCGTGGAGGAGGGGACGCACGTGCTGGATCCGCGGGAGTGCGGGACCTACGACGACGCCCTCTACACCGCGTCCGAGCGTCTGGTCCCCTTCGACCCCGATCGGGAAACGACCTGGGTCTGGGGCAGGTCCCTCCGTGACGACCGCCCGATCCTCGTCCCCGAACAGCTCGTCTACTACGTCCGGGACGGCTCTCCCGGCGCGTTCGTGGACGAGTGCTCCAACGGCTGCGCGGTCGGCGGGGTTCCGGAGGAGGCGATCCTGCACGCCCTCCTCGAACTGGTGGAGAGGGACGCCTTCGTGCTGGGCTGGTACGGGGCCCTACCGCTGCGGGAGATCGACGTGGACTCGTTGCGCTCACCGCGGACACGTCACATGGTGGATCGCATCCGCCTGCACGGATACGACGTCCGACTCTTCGACAACAGGATCGACCTGCCGTTCCCGGTGGTCAACGCCGTGGGCATCCGGCGGGACGGCGGGCCGGGCAATCTCTGCTTCGCCGCGGGTTCGGCCATGGACCCCGAGGGCGCCGTCCACTCCGCCCTGTCGGAGATCGCGACCTACATCCCCTCACTGGCCATGCGAGCCGGCAAGCGCGGTGGGGAACTGGCGGCGATGGCGGAGGACTACCACCTGGTGCGGGAGCTCAAGGACCACCCCTTGCTGTTCGCCCTCCCCGAGATGTCTCCCAAGGCGGAATTCCTGCTCAGGGACACCCGGCCCGCGCCGATCGGGGACCTGTACCGGGACTGGGAGCGAGACCGGCCACGCACGATGGACCTGCTGGAGGACCTGCGGTTCTGTGTGTCGGTGATGAAGGACGCGGGATTCGACGTGATCGCCGTCGACCAGACGTCACCGGAACAGGCTTCCGTCGGTCTCGCCAACGTCTGCGTCATCGCTCCCGGCCTGGCGCCCATCGACTTCGGATGGGACAAGCAGCGGGTCCTGACGATGCGACGGTTCCACGATCTGGTGGAACGCACGGCGGGACGGACGGGACGGGCCGGGGCCGAAGTGCCCAACCCGGTCCCGCACCCCTTCCCCTGAGCCATGGATTCGGACGGGGGTCCTATTTCCGGCGGCGCGTAGCCGTCACGACGAAGGCGGGGATCCCCCAGAAACCACAGAACGCGGCCCATCCGAGCAGACCCATCGGATAACCCATGATCAGCGCCGGAACGGCCCAGACCACGAACGTGACGGCGGCGAATATCCCCCAGACCGCCAGCGGGCTCATCCCGGGTTTTCCCTGGGCCGAAACGGTGCCCTTCTCCGTCCGTTCCGTGTTCGCGGGTAGGTCGTCGAGAAGGGTTCTCAGCTCTCCGTGGGTCTTCGCGCTGAGAGCGACACCGACCCTCCTCTCGTGTTCCTCCTGATCCAACCTTCCTTCCTCGAAGGCGGTCCGCAGAGAGGCCGCGGTGTCCTCACGCTCTTTGTCCGAAGCGAGCTGCCGCTGCTCCGGAACGTTCTTTGGCACGTACTGTTCTCCTTTTTTATTTCTCATTGGATACCAGTGCTTCGGTGAGCCTGTCCACGCGGTGGGTGGCTATGTCTTTCAGCAACCGGAGAACCCCGATGCGCCCGGCCCCGTAGTGGTGTATCAGGGAGGCGTTGTACAGCTCCGCCAGCGCCTGGTCGAATTCGTTCGGCGTGCCGGAGAAGCTCGCGAACAGGTCCGTCACCGGCAGGCCCTGCTGGTTCGACGACGTCAGTTCCAGGAAGATCCGCCGAGCCGTCTCGCTCATGTCCTCGTAGCAGCGGTACAGCTGCTCGCGCAGCGAGAACTCCGACTCCGACGCGGCCGAGAGCTGGTCGAGGGGGGACGCCTCCAAGAGGGTCGCGAACTGCGCCAAAGTCAGGTGCGGGGTGGACAGGTACTTCGCCCCGGCCAGCCGGAGGGCGCCGGGCAGGCCGCCGCAGACGTCGCAGATCCGTTGCAGGACCTCGTGGCACTTCCCCTCCGCCTCGTCCCCGAGGATCCGGGTGAGCAGCTGCACCGAGTGGTACCGGCTCAGCGGGGGGACGACGTGGGTGCGGGCCCCGTGGAACGCGATCAACCGGGGAAGGGTGCTGCGGCTGGTGACGACCACACGGGATTCGGGGGAGCGGGGCAGGAAGGGGAGGCAATCGGCGGAGTTCTTGGCCCCGTCGACGACGATGAGACAGGGGCGGTCCGCCAGGGTGGATCGCCAGGAACGCAGGAGTCGTGCCTGCCGCTCCTCGGCGTCGGTGGGGAGGCTCTCCTGGGCGGGCGGCTCGGCACCGGCCTGGAGGAGGAGTTCGTGCAGGACCTCCTCCCTCTCCCGAGGAACACCGTCCGGCCGGAGGAGCTGTGCGATGTGGACACCTCCCGCGAATTCGTCCGTGCACTGACGTGCGGCCTGGAACGCGATCTCCGTCTTCCCCGCCGCGGGCGGACCGGAGATGACCGCGATCGGGATGTCCGACCCCTTGATCTCGTCCACGAGGGACTCGGTGATCGGGCTCCTTCCGACGAAGTCCTGGGACAGCGGTAGGTAGGGCACGGCCTTGTACGCCTTCGGCCCACCCGGAGGTTCCTCTCCGGAGACGCCGGAAGGGGGTCCGGGCCGCACCCCGCGGACGGGAGCGGACCTCTCAAAGGCGAGCGGCTCCCGGCCCGGTGAGAGTTCGGCCTGTCGTAGCACCTCCAGGTGCAGACGTTGCAGGCTCGCGCGGGGCTCGATCCCGAGTTCGCTCGTCAGGTAGGCGTGGACCTTGCGGTACTCGTTCAGTGCCTCGGTGGTCCGTCCGATCCGGTGGAGCGTCTCGATGAGCTGTTCCCAGTAGCGCTCGCGTTCGGGTCTGTGCGTGATGGCCTGCCTGATCTGGGGGGCCAGGCCGTCGATGTCGCCCAGTGAGAGATCGATGGTGAAACGGCGCTCCAGCACGTCGAACCACTGGTCGTTCAGCCTGGGGGTCTCCTCCCGGTGCAGCATGTCCGACGGGATGTTGGACAGGGCCGGGCCCTTCCACAGCTTCTCCGCCCGCTGCAGGGCCGAGCGCTCGTTCTCCAACGCCCCGGACGAGCGATAGTGGGTGGCCTTGTCGAGGAGCCGCTGGAACATCAGCAGGTCGAGCGAGTCACTGTTGGGGGGAAAGGTGATGCGGTAACCCCGGGACATGGTGTTGATGGGGTCGGCCTCGCTGTCGTACTTACGGAGCAGGCGCCGCAGCCGGAGGATGTACGTCGGCAGGGTCACGTCCGCGTTGGGCGGTGGGTGCTCTCCCCACAGCGCGTACTTCAGGTATTCGAGGGAGACGAACGAGTTGCACTTGATGAGGAGGCAGACGAGGATCGCACTCGGTTTGGTGGAGGGAAGGACGGCGTCCTCGCCGTCGGAGACGATGGTGGCGGGACCGAGTATTTCGAATCTGTACTTCATACTGAAGTGACACCGTGCCTTGTGAGTGTGGGGGATTTTTCTGCGGGTCCCGTGCGCACAGTAACTTTTGTGTCGCTTCCGGTGAGGAGGCAATGGTCGTGGCCGGCGTCGGGGCCGGCCCTCGGCGCCTTATTCGAATATGAAACGCAGAGTTGTTCATCCATTTAGTTCATGTCAATGGTGATCCTTTTTACCGTGCCCCTCGGTGTCCGCCGAAAGGTCTGCTTGCGCAGGTAGAACACTAGGAATCTTATCCACCTGTTCGCCTCTTAACCGTGTTTCTCCAGAAGTCACACGAGAGCGTCGAAATGCGCACGAACGCCCGGTCGGTCGGTCCTTTGCGTGTCTTTCCTGTGGCGTTAAGTGACTTCGGTTGGAAGTGGTGTCGGAGGTGCGGCCCCATTCGCCTCCTATTCGACCGGCGGGATGGGCGGACGCTTCCTCCCATCGACGTGTCGCGTCCGATACGGCGCGGGGCGGGACGGCCGATCCGTCCCGCCCCTGGAGTGAGTGCCTCAGCAGGCGCCGCGACCCTCGGTCGTGTCGCACAGTCCCCGTCCATCGGTCCAGGACAGGGCGTCACGGGCGTTGCCGCCGAACGGGCGGGTGACCGTCACGTCCACCCCGTGCCCCGAGTCCTGCGCCAACCACACCCGGACCTCGTTGTCACCGACCCTGAGCACGTAGAACGGGTGCGGCACCGGCGACTGGCCGCTACCCGGGTTCGCCCACCAGTCCGCGCCCTGGGCGTTGGCCACGTCCACGAACAGGCAGTCGTACGAAGAGCCCTCGTAGGAGCAGGTCCGCGCCTGACCGCCGCCGTAGCGGTCCACGGTCGGCTCCGCGCCGATGCCATCGTTGTACGCGCGCCAGTAGACGGTGTCGCAGTCACCCGCGGAACAGGCGTTCCAGTCGGACCACGCCGTCGCCCGCGCGGCCGGCGCGGCCGACCCGCCGTTGATGGCGCCGCAGTACTTGTCCACGATGTAGGGCACCACGAAGTCGGAGACCCACACCGAGTCGATGGCCTCACCGGCGGTGTTGTCGGTGCCCAGCCCTGCCGAGTCCATCTGCCACAGGCCGACGCCCGGGTTGAAGAACAGGCCGTCACGCCCGGCGGGGTCGTAGAGACCGGACTGGTTGTCGTACCGGGAGAGGGTCATCGGCGAGGGCGGCTCGGAGGAACCGCCGGACACCTCGGGCCAGACCGGGGCCAATGCCATCGCGGTGGCCTCCTCGGCCGAGATGGTGCAGGACGCACCGGCCGCCGCGCTCTCCGCGGCGCTCTGGGCCGCGGCCAGGGGCTCGGCACCGAAGGTCAGCGGTCCGGTCGGGATGGAGACGGCTTCGAGCTTGTCCTCCAGGGCCTGCCGGTCGGCGGCCTCGCGCTCGGCGGGTGTGTCCGCGGGCGTGGGGACGAATTCGGTGTCGGCCATGGCGACCTGGGGCGTGAGCGCGAGGAACGCCGCCGCGGCCAGGCCGCTCAGGGCGCGTTTGAGCAGGGGGGAGTTCATGGGGGTCCACCTCTTGAGCGGGTTCGAGGGTGTGCGGTTCTACCACCGAGGTCACGGGAAGTAGTTTTCGTTTATTCCAGTGAAGGTGGAGGAAACCTACAATCCTCTCGGCCCTCGGACAAGCCCCCCTGCCGTGCGCCGTCAGGAAACCGTCACCCATTCGACAGGAAACCCTGGACCTTTCAGGGTGCTCGTTCGGACTCGACCAGGGGGCCGGCACCCTAGATGAGTGATTCCAAGGGGAAGGGGGAAGAGCGGTCGGGGTGCCTAACGGCCCTTCGGGCCCTTTGGGCCCCGGGCTTCGCCCGGTCCGGCCGTGGCCGGCCGGATCCCTGCCTCTCCCTCTGGTGTCATCGTTGGCCGCGTCGCCACGACGTGACGGGTGGGGTAACGAAGTACCCGCTACAGGCGGTGGGGGTGGTGGGTCGCGTCCCTGCGGTGGCCGGCACCGGTGGTCGATAAAAAGGGGTTGTGGATAACCAAGAATGTCCGCCATTCTATGCTAGGCGCGCCCTTCGCCCCGGAAATGGGTTGAATAAACTGGCGGGTAGGTCTACAAT
>NZ_DYZD01000444.1 GCF_020741345.1 Nocardiopsis listeri | reverse complement strand
TTCACGACGCCTAAGTGGGGGAGGGCCCCCTACTTTCGTCGGGGGTTCCACCGCGGGCGCGTGCCGGCATGGACACCTGCGTGGGCCACCGCCGGGGTGCGTGAGGTGGGTGTTCGCCGCGTGCAGGTGTGGGGATCGCGGGGTGTGGGTGCGGTCTCGCCGGTGGGGGTCGGCGTGGGTGTGACCGGGAACGAGGGTTCGGTGACCTCAGGTTCTTCGGTGGTGAATCTACATCGTCAAGGCGCCGGTTCGATTCCATCCGAACCCCTGGCCACAATGTGGTCCAGGTCACATCGAACTCCTGTCAGAAACACACGAGCCGTCTCGTTCAAGGGGCACACGAACGGACAGGAGAAAGCTCATGCGACACCGCATCATCGTCCTCGGGGCCGGTTACGCCGGAGCCGCCGCGGCCGGATACCTCGCTCGTCACCTGCACCCGGACGACGTCCACGTCACCGTCGTCAACGCCGAACCCGACTTCGTGGAACGGATGCGCCTGCACCAGGTCGCCGCCGGGCGGCCACCGCGCCGCCGCGGGCTCGCAAGGATGTTCGCCGGCACCGGCGTCCGCTTGAAGATAGCCCGGGTGAGCGGTCTGGACGCCGAACGGCGGACCGTCACCGTGGTGGGGGAGTCGGGCACCGAGGAACTGCAGTACGACACCCTGCTGTACACGCTCGGCAGCACCATCGCCGACCACGGTGTGCCGGGAGTGCGCGAACACGCCCTCCACGTGGCCCAACGGCCCGCCTCCGAACGGTTGCGGCACAGGCTGGAGGCGCTGGAACCGGGAGGCCGCGTGCTGGTGGTGGGCGGCAACCTCACCGCGATCGAGGCCGCCACCGAGATCGCCGAATCCCACCCGCGCCTGCGGGTCGCCCTGGCCACCACCGACGAACTCGGCGGTTGGCTGGGCGCCAAGGCCCGAGCACACCTGGCCCGGGCCGTCGACCGGTTCGGCATCCACGTGCACGAACACACCACCATCACCAAGGTCGGAGAGGGCGAGGCCCTCACAGCCGATGGCGAGAGGTTCGAGACCGACGTGACCGTGTGGGCGGCCGGGTTCGCCGTCCACCCCATCGCCGCCGACAGCGGACTGGCGGTGACCGCGAAGGGTCGGATCAGCGTCGACCGATGGATGCGTTCGGTCTCCCACCCGGAGATCCTCGCCGCCGGAGACAGCGTCCACGCCATCGACGACCACGGTCGACCGCTGCCGATGTCCTGCGCCTCGGCCGGATTCACCCGGATGCGGGCCACGTCCGCGATCATCGCCGAGTTGACCGGGACCGAACCCCCGAAGGTCCCGTCGGCCTACCTGGGCAACTGCGTCAGCCTCGGCTCCCGGGACGCGCTCTTGCAGGTGGTCGACGGCCGGGCCCGCTCCAAGACCTGGGCGCTGCGGGGATGGGCGGCCACCCGGGTCAAGTCGGGTGTGCTCCGCACCGTCGCCTGGAGCATGGGCCACCCCACCTTCGGGCTGCCCACGCGCCGGCGCCGGATCCGGCCGGCGTCCACCGATGCGGGGAAGGTGGTCGCCGACTAACGTGGCCTTCGTGGACACCGTCGCCGTCGAACGGTTCGAGGCCAACCGCGACCGGTTGGCCTCCATCGCCTACCGACTCCTCGGCTCGGCCGCCGACGCCGAGGACGCCGTGCAGGACGCCTACCTGCGCTGGCAGACCTCCGATCCCGGGCACATCGACGTGCCCGAGGCGTGGCTGACCAAGGTGGTCACCAACCTCGCCCTGGACCGGCTCCGGTCGGCGCAGGCCAGGCGCGAACGTGCGGCCGGTGACTGGTTGCCCGAACCCCTGCTGGACGGCGACCCGATGCTGGGCCCGGCCCAGACCGTCGAACAGCGCGAGTCGGTGACCCTGGCGATGCTGCTGCTCATGGAGCGTCTCGGCCCGGTCGAACGCGCCGTCTACGTGCTGCGCGAAGCGTTCTCCTACAGTCACGCCGAGGTCGCCGACATCCTCGACATCACCGAGACCTCCAGCCAGCAGCACGTTCACCGTGCCCGTCGGCGGGTGGCGGCGGAGCGGGTCGCGGGGGAGGCCGATCGTAGGGCGGCGCGGCGCATCGTCGAGGCGTTCGTCGACGCAGCGTCCTCGGGCAGGACCGAGCGGTTGGTGGAGTTGCTGACCGACGACGCCACCGTGGTCAGCGAGGGCGCCGGTGTGGGCGGCAAACTGATGCGTCGCACGGGTGTGGGACCGGTCGCCGCGAACCTGCGGGCCGGGTTCAAACCGACCCCGGCCAAGCGCAGGCTCGTCGGTGGGTCGCCGTCGATCCACGCGGCCGTGGTCAACGGCGCGCCCGCCATGGTCGCGGCGTTGGGGGACCGGGTCGTGGGTGTGGTGGTCCTGGGGTTGCGGGAGGAGAAGGTCGTGAACCTGGTGGGTGTGTCCTCTCGGGATCGACTGGAGCGCTTCAACCGACTCTGGCGTCGCGCCGAGCACGACGACCCCCTCATCGAACAGTGGTGACCCGGGTCCTTCTTTGACCGTTTGTCCACCGAGTCCGGTGGTCGGGGTTTTCAGGCGGGTGAGTGCGCCCCGGTTCGGTCGGTGGTGGGCAGATCGAGGTGGAGTTGCCCGTCGGTGTCGGTGGGCGTCCGACGGCCGGCGTCGCGAGGTGAGCCCGGACGGTTCAGGCCGTGGCGGGCGGCGATCTCGCGTACCGCCGAGGTGACGATGCGCCGGTAGGAGGCACGGGCGTGGGAACCG
>NZ_DYZD01000443.1 GCF_020741345.1 Nocardiopsis listeri | reverse complement strand
GTGCCCACGACGTGGTCGTGGCCGGGGACGTCGCCACTGCCTGGGCGAACCTTGGGGTCGGAGACCACGAACCCGGGGCGGCCGTCCTCCAGCTCCCAGGGGCCCAGGTGCACGAGTGCGTGGACCACCTGACCTTCGGGTCCGTCGTCGACGCGCACCAGGCCGGCTTCGGCGAGTTCGTCCACGGGAAGGATGCCGCGGGCGGCGCGGAGCGGGACGGCACCGCGTAGCCACCACAGACGCAGCAGCAGTCCGAGGCGTTCCTCTCCGCCGGTGGCGCGCAGGGCGGGCACCAGCTGTTCGCGGGCCAGGGCCTTTGCGGCGGCGTCGCCGAGCCGGTCGCGGACACCGGACACCGTGTAGTCGGCGTCGATGAGGATGCCGCGAAGGCGGTCGGCGAGACCGCGCGGGAATTCTGTCTCAGACACCCGCCCATTATCGGGCAGGTTCACGGTGCGGCCGGCACAGGTCAGGGGGTTCGGGAACGGTCCTCGATCCGCTCGGCGGCGCGTTCGACCGTCTCCTCGCGCTTGCGGAACAGCCGGGGGATGTAGAGGAACCCGAAGACGCCGAGGGCGATTCCGGTCGCACAGACACCGATCCACCAGCGTTCGGAGTCGGGCAGGGAGTCGCCCATGGCGAGCAGCACGATGAGCGCGACCGCCCACGCGCCGGTACCGATGGCGGCCGGTACTCGGTAGTCGGTCTCGTGAACTTCCGGGTCTGGTCGGCGAGGTTTGCGCACGGGTTCAGGCTATCCGGTGCCGTCGGAGCGAGGGGGTCGGAGACGTCGTGGGAGGTCGGAGCGGAGATGTGTTGCTCACATCTGGAGATCCGATCATCCGATCACATGGTGATTTGTACAAACCTGGAGTGACTCCAGAGGATGCTGTTGTACGAAGATGCAACTAATCTGGCGCAGAATCCTTGATGTCCCGTAACACGACCAGGTCAGGCTGATGACGTGAACGCACCGAATGCATCCCCCACTGAACACACCAGACGGCCCACGGGGCCGGTGGACCGCTACTTCAAGATCACGGAGCGCGGTTCGACCCTTGGAACCGAGATCCGAGGCGGCATGGCGACCTTCTTCGCCATGGCCTACATCGTGGTCCTCAACCCGCTGATCATCGGCACGGCCGAGGACATCAACGGGGACACCCTGGGACTCCCGGGTGTGGCCGCCATGACCGCTTTGGTGGCGGCCCTCTCCTGCATCCTCATGGGCGTGGTCAGCCGTTACCCGTTCGCCATCGCCGCGGGCATGGGCCTCAACGCGATCGTCGCCTACGGGATCGCTCCCCTGATGAGCTGGGCGGACGTCTTCCTGCTGATCATCGTCGAGGGCGTCCTGCTCTTGATCCTGGTGCTCACCGGGTTCCGTACCGCTGTGTTCGCCGCGATCCCGCCCGGCCTCAAGATCGCGATCGCCGTCGGCGTGGGTCTCTTCCTCGCCATGATCGGCCTGGTGAACGCCGGCTTCATCCAGTCCGGTGACGGCACCGTGGTCCAGTTGGGCAACGGCGGTCTCAACGGCTGGCCCATCCTGATCTTCGTCATCGGTCTTCTGGTCAGCATCGCCCTCTACGTGCGCAACGTCCGAGGCGCCCTGCTCCTGGGCATCGTGGTCGCCACGGCCCTCGCCATCGTGGTGGAGTCCCTGCTCGGGGACGGCGCCGAGGGCCTCGGCTGGGCGCTCACCGTTCCCAGCCTCCCCACCAGCGTGGACGACCTCGTGGCGGTGCCCGACGTCTCCCTCCTCGGTCTCTTCACCGAGGGCGGGTTCAACATCGCCGAGCGGTGGTCCGACGTCGGTGTCGCCACCGTGATCATGCTGATCTTCACGCTGCTGCTGGCGGACTTCTTCGACACCATGGGCACCATGGTGGGTGTCGCGCACCAGGGCGGTCTGGCCGACGACGAAGGCAACATCGAGGGCACCCGCGAGGTCCTGGTCGCGGACTCCGTGGGTACCATCCTCGGTGGTCTGGGTTCGGCCTCGGTCGCGACCCTGTACGCCGAGTCCGCCGCGGGTGTCGGTGAAGGCGCTCGTACCGGTATCGCGCCGATCGTCACCGGTGCGATGTTCCTGATCGCCACGCTCTTCACCCCGTTGGTGAGCCTCGTACCCTTCGAGGCCGCCACGCCGGTGCTGGTGATCGTGGGCTTCATGATGCTCACCCAGGTCACCAACATCGACTTCAAGGACCCGGCGATCGGCATCGGCTCCTTCCTGGCGATGATCATGATGCCGTTCACCTATTCGATCGCGAACGGCATCGGGTTCGGTCTGCTCGGCTTCGCCTTCGTCATGTTGGTCACGGGGCGCGCGCGCCGAGTGCACCCGCTGCTCTGGCTCATCTCGGTGGTCTTCCTGATCCACTTCGCGGAACCGGCGATCTACGCCCTGATCGGCTGATCCTCCCCCCGGATCGAAACGCGTTCTCCGTCACTCATGGGGTCGTCCCATCAATGACGGGGAATGGAAGCGGCGGTGAACGGCGTTGGCTCAAGTGATGAGTCAACGCCGTTTACTTCTTTGTTCCCGTACCTCCGCCACGATGCTGGTTTCAGCCCCCCTCCACGGGTTCGCCCGACAGGGGAGGGGATGATGCGACGTATCGCGATGTTCCGTTCGCTGGGCGTGCGCAATTACCGCATCTACGCACTCGGTCAGCTCGTGTCCAACCCCGGTACCTGGATGCAGCGCATCGCCCAGGACTGGCTGGTGCTCCAGCTCAGCGGCGGCAGCGGTATCGCGCTGGGCATGACCACCGCCCTGCAGTTCCTGCCCATGCTGTTCTTCGGGCTCTGGGGCGGTGCCATGGTCGACCGTTTCGACAAGCGTCGCCTTCTGGTCTTCACCCAGGCCGCCATGGGCGTGTTGGCCGTGGCGCTCGGTGTGCTGGCCACCCTCGGCGCCGCCGAGGTCTGGCACGTGTACCTCTTCGCCTTCGGCCTCGGCATGATCACCGTGCTCGACAACCCGGGGCGGCAGGCGTTCGTCCCGGAGATGGTCGACCGTGAGCTGCTGCCCAACGCGATCGCCCTGAACAGCGCCAGTTTCCAGCTCGGGCGGGTCACCGGTCCGGCCATCGCCGGTCTGCTGATCGGCCTCATCGGCAGTGGCCCCGTGTTCATGATCAACGGCGCCTCGTTCGGTTTCACGATCGTGGCGCTGCTGATGATCCGCGCCGGTGAGCTCAACTCCACCGACCGCGTGCCGCGCGGCAAGGGGCAGATCAGGGAGGGACTGCGCTACATCGGTGGCAGACGCGACCTCGTCGTGCTGCTGGCACTGGCGGCGTCGGTGCAGTTCTTCGGCGCCAACAGCCAGAACCAGATCGCGCTCATGGTCAACAACGTGTTCGAGAGCGGAGCCGAGGCGTTCGGCGTGGCCGCCGCGGCACTCGCTGTGGGTGCGCTCGCGGGCGCGCTGTTGGCCGCCCGACGCGAACAGCCACGGCTGCGACTGGTGCTCATCGGTTCGATGGGCTTCGGGGTCTCCCAGTTGATCGCCGGGCTCATGCCCGGCTACGTGGCGTTCGTCGTGATCCTGGTCCCCATGGGTGTGCTCTTCATGACCTACGTGACCACCCTCAACGCCACCTTCCAGCTCAGCGTCGACCCTCGGATGCGAGGGAGGGCGATGAGCATGTTCCTGCTGGTGTTCATGGGAGTGGCCCCGATCGGCGCTCCGGTGGTGGGCATGCTCGCCGACGCGTTCGGGCCCAGGGTCAGCCTCATCGTGGGCGGCGCGGTCACCACGGTCGTGGTCGCCGTGCTGTCGGCCGTTCTCCTGCGGATCAAGGGCGTTCACGTGCGCGAACTGCTGCCGACCCGCCGCCGTGGTTCCAGCGAGGCGGCGGTCGACGGCGAAATCGCGGCGAAGCCCGGGCCGCGGGAGGTTCCAGGGACGGAACGAATCGTGGAACCGGTACCGGAGGAGGCGCGGGAGGTCAGGCGGTGACCACCCGCGTGACCATGGACACCGAGCTCACCACCAACAGCACCAGGACGGTGCGTCGGAAGAGCTCGGCGTCCAACCTCCGGAACAGCCGCTCCCCGACGAAGGTGCCGAGCAGCAGCGCCGGGACGCCCAACACCACCAGACCGCCCACCTGTGAGGTCAGCTGACCGCCGAACCCGAACCCCACCAGGGTCGCCGCGCTGGTGACCGAGAACGCCACCCCGAGCGTGGCGCGTTGGACCCTGGGTGGCAGGTCGGCCAGCCGGGACCCCTGGAGGCCGGCCACCAGGATCGGACCGTCGATCGCGGTCGCGGCGAAGGAGGCGCCGGAGAGCACGCTCATCCCCGCCACCGCGCCCATCCCTCCGGGCACCCGTACCCGCAGCCCCACCAGTAGGGTTCCCACGACCACCGAGAGCGCGATCAGCAGCAACAGCGTCGATTCGGGCACGACGTTGAGCGCCCACAGGCCGAACGGAACCCCGGCGAGCACGCATCCCGACAACAGCAGGGAACCCTTGCGGTCCACGTGCGCCCGGTCGCCGATCGCGACCCACAGGTTCAGCGGAACCGACAAGGTCGCGGCGAGCACCACCGAGGTCACCGGGTCCAGCAGCAGTGCCAGCGCCGGGACGGACACCAGCGCGAAGCCGAACCCGGCGGCGATCCGTACCAGTGCGGCCAGGGTGAGCACGACGAACACACCGACGAGAACGAACATGGGGCGGCTCACGGGGAAGAGTCTGAAGGGGACCCGGCGACCCTAACCCCGAACAGGACGTTTCGCCTACTGGAGGAGGGATGGCCCCATGAGGTTGTTCGTCGCGCTGTGGCCTCCCGAGGAGGTCCTCGCCGCGCTGGGCGAGGCCGTGCACCGGGGGCGTCGGCACGAACCGGGGCTGCGCTGGACCCGGAGCGGGGAATGGCACCTCACCCTGCTGTTCCTCGGCGAGGTGGCCGACGAACGCGTCCCCGGGATCGCCGACGCTCTGGAGAACGCCCTGCACGGACACCCCGCACCCCGCCTGGCGCTCGACGGTTGGGGCGTCTTCCCTCGAAACGACGGTCCCGCCTCGGTGTTCTGGGCGGGCGTGGCCGGCCCCCTGGACGAGTTGGTCCACGACCTGACCGCGGTCGCGCGGATGAACGGGGTGCCCATCGCGTCACGTCCCTTCGTGCCGCACCTCACCCTCGCCCGCGCCCGCCCATCGCGCTCTCCGGGCGGGATCCTGCGGGCGCTGGGAGACCCGCCGCGGGTCGGTTGGCGGGCCGATCGGGTCGACCTGGTGCAGAGCCGACCGGGAAGGGCGGACCGCTACCGGACCGCCCGGACCTGGCGACTACCCTGGGATGGCGAATACCAACGAGTACCGGAGCGCGGCACGTCATGAGCATGCTGACCAACAACCGCAAGCAGCGCTGGCTGCTGCCAGTGGTGCTCGCTTCGATCATGGCGATCGTCATCCTGGGCGCCCTCCTCGGCTGACCGGGCCGGAGCCGACCAAGACGCGGCTTGACCCTGACACCTGTGTCAGGGTTTTAGCGTTCCGCCATGTCCTCACGCACAGCACGTCCGGGGTGGCTGCTCTGCCTGACCCTGGCCGCCTTCGCCGTCGGCACCGACGACCTGCTCATCGCCGGCCTGCTCCCTGTCATCGCCCAGGACCTCGACGTGGGCACGGCCGCCGCGGGGCAGTTGGTCACGGTCTTCTCGATCACCTACGCCGTGGCGGCCCCGCCGTTGGCCGTCGCCACGGCCCGCCTGCCCCGACGCGCCCTGCTGCTCGGCGCGCTCGCCCTGTTCGCACTGGTCAACCTGATCACCGCTCTGGCCCCCGGGTACGTCGCGCTGATGGCGCTGAGGGTCTGCGCCGCGCTGGTGGCGGCCCTCATCACCCCGGTGGCCTTCGCCATGGCGGCGGGGCTGTCCGCCCCCGAACGCACCGGTCGTGCGGTCGGCGTCGTGGCCGCCGGCCTCACCGTCTCGCTGTTCCTGGGGGTACCGGCCGGCACCGTGCTCGGTGCCGCCTTCGGTTGGCGCGCGGCCTTCGTGGCTGTGGCCGTCCTCACCTGCCTGGTCCTGGTCGCCTCGGCCGTTCTGCTGCCCTCGATCCCCGGATCGCCGCAGACGGGACCACGTGAACAGGTCGGGGCGTTGGCCCGTCCCGCGATCCTGTTCTGCGTCACCGGGACCGTCCTGGGCGCGAGTTGCGGGTTCATGACCTACACCTACGTCGCTCCGATCACCGCGGACCTCACCGGTTCCTCGGGTGTGGTCCTGGCCCCACTGATCGCCACGATCGGTGTGGCCGGCGCGTTCGGCGCCCTGGTCTGCGGGCGGGCCACCGACCGCTGGGGCGCGGACCGGGTCCTCCTGGTCACCTTCGTCGGGATGGTCGCCACCAGCGTCGTCCTGGCGTTCCTCGCCCCGCTGAGCGAGGGAGCGCTCCCTGTGTGGTTCCTGGGCGGGGCCCTCGCCCTGTGGGGGTTCGCCGCCTGGGGCTTCGCCGCGCCGATGAGCACCCGGCTGCTCGGCCTGGCCGGTGACGCCGGCACCGAGGCCCTCGCCCTCAACACCGGCGGACTCTACGTGGGCACCGCGGTGGCGGGCATGGTCGGCGGCGCGGTGGTGGCCTCCTCCGGGGGCGCGGCGGTGCCCGCGGCCGCGGCGGCCGTCGGACTCCTGGCCCTGGTGGTCATGGCCCTGTCCGTTCGCCGGTACCCCACCGCGGTTCCCGAACCCCTGGCCCGCCAGGGGAGCGGAGTCTGGTCTGGGACGGTGGTCATGACGGTGGGACACGGAGGATCCATGCGCATCGGAGAACTGGCCGAACTCAGTGGTGCCAGCGTGCGCTCCCTGCGTTACTACGAAAAACGCGGTCTCCTGGCCTCCGAACGGGCCGCGAACGGGTACCGCGAATACGGACCGGACGCGGTCGATCGCGTCCGCAACATCCGGTTGCTCCTGGAGTCCGGACTGACCTCCGAGGACATCGGGGAACTGCGGGCCTGCCTCGAACTGGACCTGGTCCGCGAACCCGACTGCGCAGCGGCCGTCGCCCTCTACGAGCAACGACTCCGTGCGGTCCGCGAACGCATCGACGCGCTCTCGGCGACCGAGGAACGTCTCGAACGTCGCCTGTCCGAGAACGGCGGGGCGTAGGGACACGCGTTCACGGAAGGAAGAGGCGCGATCGGGTTCAGGCGGTGGTGGTGGCCAGGCCGACCGCGTGGGCGACGAGCGTGGCGTTGTCGTAGGCCTCCGCGCCGTCCGGCAGGCGCATCGTGTCCTCCAGACCCATCCGGATGTCGTGCCCGGCGTCCAATGCGTCCTCCAGCATCGGCCACGCCGTGGCGTCCGCTCCATGCAGCAACCGCGGCGTCCTCACCTTCGCGCGATCCAGCAGGGTGTTGATCGCTTCCGCGTTGCGCCGCGCGTCCTCCACGGCCACCTGGGTGGGCTCCACCAGCACGGTGGTGACCTCGATCCCCGTGGCCACCAGGATCCGGGCCGCGTCCACCGTCCACACCCCGGCCTCGACCTCCACACGGCGATCGCTCAACAGGTGGACCAGGTCCACCGATCCGGCCTCGTGCAGGTTCACCGAGACCGAGTCGGGCAAAGTGGGCGACGCCCATCTCTGCACCAGGTCGTAGCGTCTCCACGGGTCGGATTCGGCGGAGAGGGACGTGGTCAGGGACACCGGGACGTCGGGGCCCTCGGCCCGTAACCGCTCCATCAACGCCGACACCACGGACGGCTCCAGCGACTCTGCTCCACTGGGATCTCGTGGGTGAACGTGGAGGGCGGTCGCACCCGCTTCCACCACGGAGTGGGCGTCGGCGACGAGCCGGTCGACGGACACGGGCAGGGAGGGGTGGGCACCCGGGCGGCGATCACCGTTGAGACAGGCGACGATCCTCATGCGGACTCTCCTTACGGCGCTCTGTAAGCCGAATGTGCCCGTTCCCGCCCGGGTGCAAGCCACTTGTGCCTTCCCCTGGCAGGATGGCCGGTATGAGAACTCCTCTGGCCCTCTTCGCGGCTGCCCTGTTCCTCCTCGCTCCCGCGGTGCCCGCCGCGGCCGAGCCGGAGATCCCCGAGGACGGGGACGGAGGGACGGACTATCCGCGTGGTGGCGAGGGCCCCGAGGGGTCGGAGATCGCCTTCGAGTTCCAGGACCCGCGAATCCCCGAGTCCAGCGGACTGGCCCCGTCACTGCGCCACGAGGGCGTGTGGTGGACGCACAACGACAGCGGCGACCACCCCAGCGAGGTGTACGCCGTGAACGAGGACGGCGAGACCGTCGCCACGGTCACCCTGAACCTGGAACGCCGCGACTGGGAGGCCATCGCCCTCGCCGAGGGGCCGGAGGGGGAGCCGGCGGTGTTCGTCGGCGACATCGGCGACAACTTCGGCGGTGGCTGGCCGAACATCCGGGTGTACCACTTCGCCGAGCCCGAGGTCCTGGGCGACATGGTCCTGGACCCGGCGGTGCTGACCTTCACCTACGAGGACGGTGGTCGTGATGCCGAGGGCATGATGATCGACCCGCGCGACGGGCGTCTGTACGTGGTCTCCAAGGAGTTCTCCGGCGGTGTGTACGCGGCCCCCGAGAACCTGGCCCCCGAGGGGGAGAACGTCCTGGAGCGGATCGATTCCGCGCCCCTGTTCGCCACCGACGCCGCGTTCAGCGCCGACGGCACCCGTTACGCCATCCGCACCTACTGGGGCGTGACGATCTACGACTCCGCGGACGGTGTACCCGGAACCTCCGTGGGCTCCTTCGACCTGCCGGAGAGCGACCAGGGCGAGTCGATCGCCTTCACCCCGGAGGGGAGCGCGCTCATGGCCGGCACCGAGGGCGAACACGCCCCGGTCTGGCGGGTGCCGTTGGAAGGGGACCAACGGCCCGAACACGCGGCGGTGGACGAACCGGCGGAGTCGTCCCCGGACACCCCGGAGGGGGCGACCGAGGACGCCGAGGAGGAACGGGGTGCCGCCATCGGCTCCACCCCGCTCATCCTCGGGGGCGTCGTCGTCGCGGTCGTGCTGATCGGCGCCATCACCTGGCTCGCCCGCCGCGGCTGAACGCACCTCGCCGGCAGGGGCCCGGTGGACGTGACGGTCGGGAGGCACGGGTGGAGGGGGCGGGGCGTCGTCGGCGACGTGCCCGCGTCCTGTCCCACGTGAGGGGTACAACGAAGGTCCGCGAGTGGGTGCGGTCCCACTCCCCGACCGGAGGACGGACGATGGCTCTCGACTACCAGATCGTCGTGGACTGCGCCGAACCGCTCACGCTCTCACGCTTCTGGGCGGCGGCGATGGGCTACGAACCGGAGGACAACGGCGCCCTCATCGAACACGTGCTCGCTCAGGGGTTGGCCGGTGAGGACGACTACACGGTCGTCGACGGGCGCAAGGCCTGGCGCACGCTCGCGGTCATCCGCCACCCGGAGGACCCCGTGCACGAGTTCACCGGGGCCGGTCTGGGGCGGCGCATCCTGTTCCAGCAGGTGCCCGAACCCAAGACGGTGAAGAACCGGATGCACCTGGACCTGCGAACGGCACCGGGGGAACGCGACGCCGAGGTGGCCCGCCTGGAGGGGCTGGGCGCCGTCTCCGTCGCGGTGGTCGAGGAACCCGGGGCCTCGCACGTGAGGATGCGCGACCCCGAGGGCAACGAGTTCGACGTGCAGTAGCGCTCGACCGTGTCCCGATGACCTCCCCAACCCCTGGCCGCACCGGGTTTCGTGTTGCCGGTGCGGCCCTTTGTGTGGTTTCGGGTTCGGTCAGCTCAGGAGGGTGATCAGGGGTTGGGCGGCGGCGCCGGCGATGGCGGCCAGGGCGTAGCCGGTGATGAGGTGGCCGATGCGGCGGCGGGGT
>NZ_DYZD01000442.1 GCF_020741345.1 Nocardiopsis listeri | reverse complement strand
GGCTCGTCGATCAGGTGTCGTCTATGGCGGCGCGCAGGTCACGGAGCACGTCGAGCACCAGCGGTCGCAGGGAGGGCCTTATGGCGTCGAAGACCTGCTTTTGTTTTCGCTCCAGGTGCTTGCGGCGCTCGGCGAGGACGCGTTCGCCCTCCGCCGTGATGGTGACCACCGTGCTGCGTTCATCACGCTCGGACCGGCGCCGGGCCACCATGCCCTTGCGTTCCAACTGTTGGATCATCCGGGTGGCGGAAGGCGAGGAAACACCCACGATGTGAGCAACCGCACCGACACTTGGATTGTCCATCCCACGCACCGCCTCCATCAGGAGCGATTGTGTCAGTGTGATCTCCTCCGCCCCACGATGTCCGTGCCCGCCCCGGGAGCGGGCGTGTAGCGCCGCGTTGATGAGTTCGGTCCAGACGCGTTGGAACTCCTCGAGTTCAGCCGCGTTCGGATGAGCGCATTGTTGCTGCTCAGAACAGGGATCGGGGGTCTCGTCGAGCAAGAAACGGTCCTCGCTGGATGGGGTCTGCGCACGGGTCCCCGACCCGCGCGGTGGTTTGACGTATGTGTAGTCTAGCTATTAAATAGCTTGCGCACGCAAGTTCAAGTAGATCCATGCCCCACCAAAACGGAAACGACACCCCCGGTCCACTGATCCCTTCATGGACGGTCTCGTTCTCCACCGGGGTGGTGGACGTCCGCCCGGGCACGTCGGGCGGGCCCGGACCGGTCCGGGAGGGGCGCATTGACGACAGTGCTGGTCGCGCATTTCATAACAGCTGCGGTCGCGCCCTTAGTGATACGCCAGTGGGGCCGTAACGGTTTCTACGCGCTCGCGATCGTCCCCGGGCTGGCGACCGTGTGGACCCTGTTCCAGCTCCCGACCATCCTCAACGGCGGAACGCTGTCGGAGTCGGTCGAGTGGGCACCGCAGTTCTCACTGCGGCTCGGTATGCACATGGACGCCCTCGGTCTGGTCATGACGCTCGTCGCCGCGGGCGTGGGCACCCTGATCCTGGCCTACTGTGCGCGCTACTTCAGTGACTCCGACGAAGGTCTACCGCGGTTCGCGGGTGTGTTCGTCGCGTTCGCCGGCGCCATGCTGGGCCTCGTTCTCGCCGACGACCTCATCCAGCTCTTCATCTACTGGGAGCTGACCACGGTCTTCTCCTACCTCCTCGTCGGTCACAAGGCCGAGTCGAAGGACAGCCGACGAGCGGCGATGACGGCCCTGGTCGTCACCACGTTCGGTGGCCTGGCGATGCTGGTCGGCATGATCATGCTCGGCGAGACCGCCGGGACCTACGTGATCTCCGAGATCGTCGCGAACCCGCCCATGGGTGGAGCGGTGGTCAACTCCGCGCTCGCGCTGATCATGGTCGGCGCGATGTCCAAGTCGGCGCTGTTCCCCTTCAGCCTGTGGCTGCCCGCCGCCATGCAGGCGCCCACCCCGGTCTCCGGCTACCTGCACGCCGCGGCGATGGTCAAGGCCGGCGTCTACCTGGTCGCCCGCCTCACCCCCGCCTTCGGCGACGTGACCGTGTGGACGACGATGGCGCTGTTCTTCGGTGTCATCACCATGATCTTCGGCGGGTGGAAGGCGCTACGCCAGTTCGACCTCAAGCTCGTCCTGGCCTACGGCACCATCAGCCAGCTCGGCTTCCTCATCGCCCTGCTCGGCACCGGGACCCGGGCCGGAGCCCTCGCCGGCATCGCGATGCTGGTGGCGCACTCCCTCTTCAAAGCTCCGCTGTTCCTCATCGTCGGCATCATCGACCACAGCACGGGAACGCGGGACCTGCGCGAGCTGTCCGGGCTGCGCAGGTCCATGCCCGCCACCTTCTGGATCACGATCGTGGCCCTGGCCTCGATGTCCGGTCTTCCACCCACCGCCGGGTTCGTCGCCAAGGAACTCGCCTTCGGTGCCTACACCGAGGGCGGCGGCCTCGACACCCTGATCCTGACCGGCATGGTCATCGGCTCCACCCTCACCGTCGCCTACAGCCTCCGCTTCCTGTGGGGCGCCTTCCTCGACAAGGAGGGCGTGCAGCCCAACGAGGTCCACCCCCCCGGGCCGCTCTTCCTCGCGCCCGCGGTGGTCCTGGCGGCGCTGAGCCTGATCGGCGGACTCGTCTCCGGCGGGGTCGACCGACTCTTCGCCACCTACGCGGACACCGTCCCCTTGGGACCCGCCGAGGAGTACCCCTCCTACCTGGCCCTGTGGCACGGCTGGGAACCGCCGTTGCTGCTGTCGGCGATCTGCGTCGTCGGTGGTCTGGTGCTGTTCTACTTCCGGCACCGGGTCTCCTGGCTCGGCAACCGGCTGGCCTACATCAACCCCGAGCGCAACTACCGGCGGATGATGGCGGGCCTGGAGACCCTGGCCCTGCAGGTCACCGGTAGCACCCAGCGCGGTTCTCTGCCGGTCTACCTCGGCACCATCCTGGTGTTCCTGGTGGTCGCCGCAGGCATCCCCATGGTCACCGGGCGACTCTGGAACGGCGACTACCCGACGCTGCGCCTGTGGGACACCCCGGTACAGGTCATCCCCGCCCTGATCATCGTGATCACCTGCCTGATGATCCTGTTCGTGCGACGCCGTCTCTTCGCGGTGATCCTCGTCGGCATCGGCGGTTACGGTGTGGGCGCCCTGTTCTACCTGCAGGGTGCGCCCGACATCGCGCTCACCCAGTTCCTCATCGAGACCGTCAGCCTGGTGGTCTTCGTCCTGGTGCTGCGCCGCTTCCCGTCCCACTTCTCGGCACCCGCGCTCAAGGGCCGCCGGATCTGGAACATGATGATCGGCGCCGCCACCGGCCTGCTCGTGGCGACCATGACGTGGTTCGCCCTGGCCGGTCGACAGGAACCCTCCATCGCGGTGGGCGGACCCGACGGGCCCTCCTACCTGGAGGCGGCGGAGGAGGCCGGCGGCGACAATCTCATCTCCGTACTGCTGGTCGACGTCCGTGCCTGGGACACCATGGGTGAGATCTCGGTGCTGGCCGCCGCCGCGGCGGGTGTGGCCAGCCTGATGTTCGTGCGCCGCCGGGCCCAGCCCCGCAAGGCCCCCGGTGGAGTGATGGCCCTGTCCGTCACCCAGACCCCGCCCGGGCCCTCCGACGGGCACGACCGGTTGGACCTGGGCGAGCTGAAGGTCGCTCCCCAGAACATGCACGTCAGGCCCCAGTGGAACCGTTCCTGGTTGCCCGGCGCGGAGGCGATGCCCACCGAACGCAGGTCGATCATCTTCGAGGTGGTCTCCCGCTTCCTCTTCCCGGTGATCATGGTGATCTCGGTGTACCTGCTGCTGACCGGTCACACCGACGTCGGCGGTGGTTTCGCCGGCGGCATCGTGGCGGGTCTCGCGTTCATCGTCCGCTACCTCGCGGGTGGCCGCTTCGAGCTCTACGCCACCGCGTGGGTGCAGCCGGGCGCCCTGATCGGCGCCGGTCTGGCGCTGGCCACGGGCACGGCGATCGGCGGGGCGATCTTCCTCGACGACGTGCTCGCCGGGGCGGACTACTACCTGAACTTCGGGATCTTCGGCGAAGCGCACG
>NZ_DYZD01000441.1 GCF_020741345.1 Nocardiopsis listeri | reverse complement strand
CGCGCACGCGGAGATCGTCCGACTAGAGGTGCCCCACCGTGACTGAACTGCTGCACTACGAGTTCATGCGTCGGGCACTGATCGCCGCCGTGCTGGTGGGTCTGGTCACCCCGGTGATCGGCACCTTCCTCGTCCAGCGACGCCTGGCCCTGCTGGGCGACGGCATCGGCCACGTCGCACTGACCGGTGTGGCTCTGGGCCTGCTCACCAGCACCTCCCCCGTGGTGACCGCCGCCGTGGTGGCGACCCTGGGCGCCGTCCTCATGGAGTTGGTCCGGGTTCGCACCCGCACCAGCGGTGACGTGGCGCTGGCGCTGCTGTTCTACGGCGGCATCGCCGGTGGCGTGCTGCTCATCGGGCTGACTCCGGGGGCGAGCAACGCCACCCTGACCTCCTTCCTGTTCGGTTCGGTGAGCACCGTGGCCGAGGAGGACATCTGGGTGGTGGGCGTGCTGGCCGCGGGCGTGCTGGCGGTACTGGCGGTCTTCGGCCGGGAGCTGTTCGTGCTGTGCCAGGACGAGGAGGTGGCGCGGGCCCACGGGCTGCCGGTGCGCTTCCTCAGCATCCTGTTGGCGGTGACCGCGGCGTTGACCGTGGTGATCGCGATGCGGGTGGTGGGCGTGCTGATGGTGAGCGCGTTGATGATCGTCCCCGTCGCCGCGGCACAGCAGCTCAGCCGTAGTTTCCGTGTGACCATGGGCTTGGCCGTGTTCATCGGCCTGTTGTCCTCGGTGGGTGGTCTGACCACCGCGTTCTATTCCGACCTGGCGCCCGGCGCCACCATCGTCCTACTGGCCCTCGCGGTGTACTGCGTGGCCGTGGTCGCCGGTGGTGTCCTGCGCCGGACGACCAAGGGCCGTGGGGCAGCGCCGGCTTCGGCGGACCCCACGGATACGATGCTCCAGACCGATCGGGGGAAGGTGACACCATGAGTACACGACGTGAGGCCGTGCATCAGGCACTGACGGCCTCCTCCGGTTTCCGTAGTGCGCAGGACCTTTACGCGGACCTGCGGGCCGACGGATCCAAGATCGGCCTGACCACCGTCTACCGCGCCCTACAGGCGCTGAGCGACTCGGGCGACGTGGACGTGCTCCGCACCGATGAGGGCGAAGCCGTCTACCGCGCGTGCGACACAGAGAACCACCACCATCACCTGGTGTGCCGGGTGTGCTCCACCGCGGTGGAGATCGAGGGTCCCACCGTGGAACGCTGGACCGCCGAGATCGGCGCCCAACACGGTTTCACCGGGGTGACCCACACCGTCGAGGTCTTCGGCACCTGCGCCGAGTGCTCCAAGAGCTGATCCGTTCCACTCGCACCGAAGAGTGAGGCCCTCACCGGTCGGTGGGGGCCTCACTCATGCCGGGACGGCTCCGGGCGCGGGGTCAGTCGGCGTGGTGCGTGGGCTCGCAGCGTTGCAGGGTGGGGCGCTTGGGGCTCACTCCGTCTCCGGAGGAACGACCCGTCAGCCGGCGGTGGATCCACGGGACCAGGAACTCGCGCGCCCAGTGCAGGTCCTCATGGCGGGCGGTCCGCCAGTCACGGGGCTCCGGCGGGGGCCAGGGCTCGTTCCAGTCGCCCTCGACCGGCACGTCCAGCACCTCGCACACGCGCAGTGCCAGGCGACGGTGACCTTCCGAGGACAGGTGCAGGCGGTCCCAGTTCCAGGCGCGGTTGTCGTCGAGGACGCGCATGCTCCACACGTCGACGACGTCGCAGCCGTACTTGTCGGCGACGGCGCGCATGTGCATGTTGTAGGTGGCGATCTTGCCGCGCAGGTGGCGCATGACCGGCTGCCAGTTGGTGTCGAAGCCGGTGAAGATGACCACCCGGGCGCCGGTGGCGCGCAGTTCGGCCACCATCGACTCGAAGATCTCCACGACCTGGTCCGGATCACTGCCGGGGCGCAGGATGTCGTTCCCGCCCGCGCACAGGGTGACGAGGTCGGGTTTCATCTCGACCGCGCGCGGCACCTGCTCGTCGTGGATCTGGCGAATGAGGCGACCGCGGATGGCGAGGTTGGCGTAGCGGACCTCGCCGACGTGGTCGGCGAGGTGCTCGGCCACACGATCGGCCCAACCCCGATAACGACCGTTGGGTACGCTGTCGCTGTCCGGGTAATGATCGCTCATACCCTCGGTGAAGCTGTCACCGAGGGCGACGTAGGACAGGATGCCCTTGCTCTTCAGGTCACCGGAGGAACCGGTCGGCACACCACTCATGGTGTCCGATGATGCAACCTGAGGCCCGGGTTACGCGACAGTAGGTTGATGGTTCGTCACTTTTTGGGGTGGACCTCACACCACGGGCGGTGCACCGTGGGTCGCGCGGGGCGACCGCCCATGGTCCCTCCCGGACCCGGTCAACGGTCCTTGGTCAGGGGCGTCAGTTCGGGACGTTTGGCGGTCACCGTGTCACCGGAGGAACGCCCGGTCAGGCGTCGGCCGATCCACGGGCCCAGGGACTCCTTCACCCAGTGCAGGTCCTCACGTCGCGCCTGCGCCCAGCGCACCGGCTCGGCCTCGGGCCAGGGCTCGTCCCAGCGCTCGGAGGTGGGCACACCGAGGACGTCGGCCACGCGCAGAGCCAACCGGCGGTGCCCCTCCGGGGACATGTGCAGTCGGTCCTCGTCCCAGGCCCGGGAGTCGGTGAGCACGTCCATGGACCACTGGTCGACCACATGACAGCCGTACTCGTCCGCGATCGCGCGCACGTTCATGTAGTAGCGCGCGAACAGGCCGATGGTGCCGCGCATGTACCCGGTCGCGATGTTCACACCGGTGAAGAGGACCACGTCGCTACCGCCCTTGCGCAGGCGGGACACCGCGTGCTCCAGGACGCGGGCCAAACGCTCGGGGTCGCCGGCGGGGCGCAGCAGGTCGTTGCCGCCGGCGCACAGGGTCACCAGGTCCGGGGCCATCTCCAGGGTGGGCGGCAGTTGGTCGGTGACGATCTGCCGGATGAGTTTGCCGCGTACCGCCAGGTTGGCGTAGCGGATCTCCCCGACGTGGTCGGCCAGGTGCTCGGCCAGCCGGTCGGCCCAACCGCGGAACACCCCGGAGCCGTCCGGATAGGGGTCGCCCACACCCTCGGTGAAGCTGTCCCCCATCGAGACCACGGACATCCCGGGTCGGAGCAGTGCGTCGCCGCCGTCCTTCACTTCTTCTCCCCCTCGACCGGGTTGGGCACGGCACCTCCGTACCGACGGTCCCGGCTCGCGTAGATCTCACAGGCCCGCCACAGGTCGCGGCGGTCGAAGTCGGGCCAGAGCGTCTCCAGGAAGACGAACTCGGCGTAGGCGCTCTGCCACAGCAGGAAGTTGGACAGCCGCTGTTCCCCGGAGGAGCGCACGAACAGGTCCACCGGGGGGACCTCGGGAGCGTAGAGCTGCTGGGAGATCGTGTCCTCGGTGATCTTCTCCGGGGACATGCGCCCCTCGGCGACCTGACGGGCCAGCGCTCGGGCGGCGTCGACGATCTCGGCCTGGCCACCGTAGTTCACGCAGAACTGGAGGGTCAGCGCCGTGTTGTCCTTGGTCATCTCCTCGGCGTCCTTGAGCTCGGAGATGACGCTCTTCCAGAGCATCCCCGCGCGCCCGGACCACTTGACGCGCACGCCGCGGGCGTGCAGCTCATCACGGCGCCGACGGATGACGTCACGGTTGAAGCCCATCAGGAACCGCACCTCGTCGGGGGAACGCTTCCAGTTCTCGGTGGAGAAGGCGTAGGCGGACAGGTTGGGCACGCCCATCTCCAGGGCGCCCTCGATCACGTCGAAGAGGGAGGCCTCCCCCGCCTTGTGGCCGTCGGTGCGCGGCAGGCCGCGTTCCTTGGCCCAGCGGCCGTTGCCGTCCATGACCACGGCGATGTGGCGGGGCACCAGGTCGGCGGGCAGACGAGGGGGCCGGGCCCCACTGGGGTGCGGGACGGGTGCGGTGTACTCCCGCCGGTCCCGCCCACCTTTGTCGAAGCTGAACAGACTCAAGAACGCTCCACATGGCGCAGGGATCGAATTCCGTTCTCCAGGTGCCACTGCAGGTAGGCCGCGACCATCCCACTGCACTCGGAGCGATGCCTTCCGTCGCTGGCGTCCGCGCTGTCCCAATCGCCTCCGAGCAGGTCGAACATGAGTCGGACCGTCTCGGAAGCGGGGTACACGGAGCCGTGCGGGCGGCACACCGAGCAGACCATACCGCCGGCGTGCACCGCGAAGGCACGGTGCTCCCCCCGGGTTCCGCAGCGTGCGCACTCGGTCAGTGCCGGGGCGTAACCGGCAACGGCCAGCGACCGCAGGAGGTAGGCGTCCAGGACGAGCCTGGAGTCGTGGCTTCCCTCACCCAGGGTACGCAGGGCACCGATGAGCAGTAGGAACTGGCGCAGCGCCGGATCCTTCTCCACCGCGACGACCTTCTCGGCCGTCTCCAGCATCGCGGTCGCGGCGGTGTACCGGGAGTAGTCGTGGACCACGGCCGTGCCGTAGGACCGGACGGTCTCGGCCTGGGTGATCACATCGAGCGAGCGCCCGGTGTGCAGTTGGAGGTCGACGTGGGTGCACGGTTCCAGACGGGCTCCGAAGCGGGACTTGGTGCGGCGCACGCCCTTGCCGACGGCGCGTACCAGTCCGGTGCGGCGGGTCAGGAGGGTGACGATGCGGTCGGCCTCGCCCAGCTTCTGGTTGCGCAGGACGACACCCTCGTCTCGGTAGAGGCTCACCCCTCCATTGTCGCGGATGTGTCAGACCACCTGGTCGGTCACCCCCGAAAGACCGACCAGGTGGTCGGTCCGCACCGACGCACACGCCCCTGAACTGGTTTATTACGGTTTAGATTCCCTTTTCAGGACATTTGCTCTACTCTCACGCGCTAGGGAGTTCGACGTTCGGGTGTGCCGCCCTTGCCCCCTCGGCCACGCAAGACCCCGGCGTCGCACAGACTCCTTCTGACGCGGGCACGGGAAAGCCGCACCGAGGCCGATCTCGGGCGGTGGAGTCCCATCGGGCCGATTTCGGGCCCGACCCACCCCCACACCCCCGCGGGGGTGCGCCCGCGCGTTCCCCGACCCCGCACGGAAGGTACAGCGAAATGGCGCGAGGCCGCCGAGGCAGGCGCAGGATGAGCGCTCGCGAACAGCGCTCGCTCCGCAGCCGACCGTCATCGGAGTACGACGATGACTTCGACGTAGAGGGCGATGGCTCCGAGGGGCGCAGGAAGAGCCGAATGGTGCCCCTGGTCGCCGGGGTGATCGCCATCCCGGTCGGACTGACCCTGGCCGGCGCCCTGGTCCTGAACACGGTCGGCGAGGACGGTTCGGACGCCGCCGACGGCGCGAACGCCGTCGGCGAGATCGGGGAGGGGGCCGTCGCCGACGATTCCCTGGTCCCCGAGAGCGCGAAGGACGACGACTTCTTCGACGAACCGACCGCGGCGCCCGAGCGAGCCGAACCCTCCGGTGACAGCGGAACGCTCAGCGCGCAGGCGACCGCCACGTTCTCGCCGGAGGACACCGAGGAGGCCGACGCCGAGGGCGGCGACGGCGGTGGCGGCGGAAACGGCAACGGTGGCGGTGGCAACGGAGGTGGCGGTGGCGGAAACAACACCACCGACGCCGGCGGCCCCCTGGCCACCGAGGTCGTGAACCTGGTCAACAGCGAACGTTCGGCGAACGGGTGCGACCCGGTACACGTGGACGACCGGTTGACCGCCGCGGCACAGGAGCACAGCGAGGACATGGCCGCCCGCGACTACATGGCGCACGAGAACCCCGAGGGCGAGGGCCCCGGCGAACGTGCGAGCCGGCACGGCTACAGCTCCTGGGGTGCGGAGAACGTCGCCAAGGGGCAGCAGAACGCCCAGCAGGTGATGGACGCCTGGATGAACAGCGATGGTCACCGCAGGAACATCCTCAACTGCGACCTGCAGGCCATCGGTGTCGGCGAGGCCGACCGGGCCTGGACGCAGAAGTTCGGCTACGAGTGACCTCCTCCCCGGCGTGAACGGCCGGTCTCATCCCTGCCTCCCCGGGCGTTTTCGCCGCCGAAGGCGGGGATGAGACCGAGGAGCGCGCGAAGGGCCGCGTCCCCGATGCTTGGGTTCTAGTGGTGGTTGCAACACCCCAGTTCAAGGGGTGCGATGCACTTCCAGATCCGTCAGGACCGAACACCACAAGGCCC
>NZ_DYZD01000440.1 GCF_020741345.1 Nocardiopsis listeri | reverse complement strand
CCAGTTCGGCCACGCGCGCCCTGGCCTCGGCGCCGGCGAGGGAGTCCGCGAACGCCCCCGCTCGCGCCCATGCCGCGCGGGCCCGGGGCGGGTCGGCCTCGGCAAGGGCGAGTGAGACCTCCCGACACAGCAGCTCGGCCCGCAGGTAGTCGACGTCCACCAGGGCGCCGTCGAGTAATTCCCGCGCCCGGTCGAGCAGTTCACGCGCGTGCGCGTGGTGTCCTCGGGCGAGGGCCGGCTCCACCAGGCTCAGCACGCACAGGATCCGATGTTCGATGGCGACGGGTTCGGGGTCGTCCCACACTCCGCGCAGCACACGTTCGGCCTCGTCGAATCGCTCCGCACGCACCAGCTCCCCGCCGAGTTGGAGCAGGAGTGAGACGGGCGGGGCCGAGGCGCCCAGGGAACGTTCCAGGACGAGAGCCCGACGCAGGTCGCTGACGGCTCCGTCGTTCTCTCCGCGCGCGGACCGGTAACCGGCGAGCGCTGCGGTGAGCTGCACGGTCGTCCACAGGTCGCCCAAAGCGCCGAAGGACTCCGCCGCCGAGGCGGTGAGCCGCTCGGCGAGGGCGGCGTCCCCATCTCCCTCGGCGGCGAGGGCGGCGGTGGCCAGGCCCGCCGCACGCACCCAGGGGTGCTCGTGGTCGCGGGACGCCTCGGCGTCCGCGTGCACGCCCGCGTGGTCCCCGGTCATGAGCCGGTGCTTCGGGGCGATCATCGCGAACGGGGGATACTCCGCCAGGGCCTCGGGGGTCAGCGCGCGGTCGGCCCCGCGGGGTGGGGGCACGCCCGGGCCGGGGACGGGCAGGATGGCGCGCACCGCGGGGAACACCGCTCGAGCGGTGGAGGGGAGCCCGTCCGCGGCCTCGGATAGTTCGTCCAGTCGGCGGGCGGCCTCCTCGTACCGGCCGCGCACCACCCAGTACCAGCACAGTGCCAGCGCGATCCTGGCCGCGGGCCCCGTTTCCCCATGACGTACCAGGTGGCGCATGCTCTCCACGAGATTGCCGTGCTCCTCGTCGAGTAGCTCCAACGCCTGTCCCTGGTCCGGGCCGATCAGCCGCCGGGAGGCGTCCTCCGCCAGGTCGGTGAAGTACCGCGCGGCCGCGTCGCGTGTCCGCCGCTCCTCGCCGCTCTCGCGCAGGCGCTCCTCCAGGTACACGCGGGGCGTCTCCATCAGCCGGTGCCGCACCCCCGACCCGGGCGCCTCCGCGGCCTGGACCAGGGACCGGTCGACCAGGGAGGCCAGGAGGTAGGGGACCTCGGCGGGGGAGAGGCCGTCGCACACGGCCTCGGCGGCGGAGATCGTGGAGCCGCCGGGCAGGATCGACAGTCTGCGCGAGACCAGGCGTTCTTCCTCGGTGAGCAGGTCCCAGGTCCAGTCGAGCACCGCGCGCAGCGTGCGGTGTCGGGCGTTGTTGGCCCGGCGGGCACCCGCGAGCAGTTGGAAGCGTTCGTCCAAGTGCCGGGAGATCTGGTGGACCGTCATCGAGCGGATCCGGGCCGCGGCCAGTTCGATGGCCAGTGGTAGCCCGTCCAGACGGTGACAGATCTCGGACACCGCCTCGGCGTTGTCCTCGTTCACCGTGAAGCCGGGCCGGGCCAGGGCGGCCAGCTCGGCGAACATCTCCATGGCCTCCGAGCCGTCGGTGTCCAGGGCTTCCACCCGAACGAGGGCTTCTCCGCCGACGGCGAGGGGTTCGCGGCTGGTCGTCAGCATGAGCAGGTCGGGACAGTGGGAGAGCAGCCTTTCGGCCAGGTTCGCCACGCCTTCCACCAGGTGTTCGCAGTTGTCCAGGACCAGCAGCGTGGGCGCCGTCGACAACGCGGAGACGACCCGGGTGAACCGGTCCGGGCCCGGGGGAACGGCCGCCGAGCCGCCCAGGGCGCCGGCGAGCGCCTCGATCAGGCCGTCGTCCTCGCGCAGGGGGGCCAGTTCCACGAAGCGCACACGCGTTTGCGCTCCCTGGGAGGAGCAGTACTCGGCGGCGAGCCGTGTCTTACCGACTCCGCCCGGGCCGATCAGGGTCACCAGCCGGGTCCTGTCGAAGGCGGATCCTATGGCGGAGAGTTCCTCGCTCCGACCGAAGAATCGGGTGAGGTAGGGGTTCACCCACTCCCTGGGGCGCGTGGAGGCGCGGTCCCGCAATAGCTCTTGGTGCAGTTCGCGCAGCCAGGAGGAGGGGTCGGCGCCCAGTTCACGGGACAGGGCCGAGCGCAGCTCCTCGTAGACGACGAGCGCCTCCCCGCCCCGGCCGGTGGCGTGCAGCGCCTTCACCAGCAGACCGTGGCAGCGTTCACGGAGGGGATGGTCGGCGCACAGGGAGCGCAGCTCCGGCAGGACGGTGGAAGCCTCACCCAACCGCAGGGCGGCGTCGGCGCGGTCCTCGACCGCGCAAAGCCGTAGTTCCTCCAGACGCAGGGCGTTCTGGCGGGCGAAGTCCGCGTCCACACCGCCCAGGGCTGTGCCGCGCCACAGGCCCAGGGCCTGGTCCAGGACGGACGCTGCCCGCTCAGGCGAGTGTTCGAGCAGGCGGGTGCCCTCCGAGCACAGCCCGGTGAACGCGTGGAGGTCGACCTCCTCGGACGCCAGGTCCAGTCGGTAGCCGCCCGAATGCGCGTCGGGGCCGATCTCCAGGCCGTGTTCGTGCAGACTGCGGCGGGTTCGCGAGACCAGACGCCGCAGGGTGTGCACGCCTCCGTCGGGCGGGTCTCCGTCCCATAGGTCGTCGAGGAGAGTGTCCACCGGGACGGTTCGTCCCGGGGACAGCGCCAGTCGGGCGAGCAGTGAGGTGGCACGTCCGCCCACCACGGACAGGCGTCGGCCCCGGTCGTCTCGTACCTCGAAGGGACCCAGCATCGCGACTCGCACGCTGGACAATGTCTCAGAGGCCGCCGCCGGCGCACAAGGCGACCGCACTCCCGGCACCGGCCCCGGTACCGGCGGGGTGTCGCGTCGTTTCGACGCACGTCGGGCCCGTACACGCCCTACCGGGGAGCGTTGGGAGGTGACGGAGTCTCGGCTGTGACCAGGGGGTCAGGAGGACAGGTCCCGCAAACGCACGTCCTGCACTCGGCGGTCCGCCAGGGCTCGCACCCGGGTCTGGTCGAGGTAGGCGATGTGCCGATCGAAAGCCGCCTCCGCCATACCCGCGTCCTTGGCTTCGATGCCCTCCAGGATCTCCGTGTGCTGTTCGACCACTCGTGCTCGATCCAGGTACCTGACGAAGACGCTGTTGGTGGCCGGGCGCATCATGTGCACCGAGGTCATCGACAACTCGAGGATGCGATTTCCTGAGGCCCGGGTGATGGCCGTGTGGAACTCCGTGTCCAGATCCAGCCACGCGGGCCAATCCAAGGAGGCGTCTCGTGAGGCCTCCAGCGGCACCCGGATGGCCTCCAGGTCCTCTTCGTCGCGGCGCTCTGCCGCCAGCGCGATGCACTGGCCTTCCAAGATCCTGCGGGCCTCGTCGACTTCGCGCACCGACACGTCACCGGAGCGGTACCAAAGGCGCAACGAGTCCGAGAGTTGCCCCGCCACCTGGTTCGCGCTGGGGCTGGTGACGTAGGTCCCGCCGGCGCTGCCCCGAACCGACTCGACGATTCCGGTGGCGGCCAGCAGCTTGAGGGCTTCGCGTGCCGTCGCGCGAGCGACCTCGAAGGTCTCGGCGAGTTGGACCTCGGTCGGCAACCTTTCACCCGGCTGCCACACGCCCTCGGAGATGGCGGTGCGGAGCTGCCGCGCGATCTGCCCAGAGGCGTCCGTCCTCCGTAGAGCAGAGGCCACGAACTTGGGCGCTGGAGCCACAGCGTCTCACCTGTTTCCAATCATTTCTGGACATACCAACGCCGGAAGCTTATTGTATCCTAATGTTCAACATTGGACTTTGGACTTGGAGTCACTCATGCCCCTAAGAGCCCAAGAGACCACCATCGCCGAGGTGCAGCAGGCCATCCTGGCGGGGGAACTGACGGCGCGGCAATTGGTGGACGCCTACCTTGAGCGCATCGCCGCACTCGACTCCGCCGGCCCACGACTGAACTCCGTCATCACCATCGCGTCCGACGCCGGAGCCGAGGCGGACCGGCTCGACGCGGAGTTCGCCGCCACCGGAACCCTGTCCGGACCCCTTCACGGCGTGCCCATCGTGGTCAAGGACCAGGTCGAGACCGCGGGACTGCGCACCACCTTCGGAAGTCGGACCGCGGCCGACAACATCCCCGACCAAGACGCCACCGTCATCGCGAAGCTCCGCGAGGCCGGAGCCATCGTTTTGGCCAAGACGACCATGCCCGACTTCGCGACCTCGTGGTTCTCCACCTCTTCGGTGAGCGGCCTGACGAAGAACCCCTACGCGTTGGACCACGACCCCGGAGGTTCCAGCAGTGGCACCGCCGCTGCGGTGGCCGCCAACCTTGCGCTGGTGGGGATCGGCGAGGACACCGGAGGGTCCATCCGGCTGCCCGCGTCCTTCTGCAACCTGGTGGGGCTGCGCGTCACCACCGGCCTCATCAGTCGCCACGGAACGTCTCCCCTGGTGGACCCCCAGGACACCGCCGGCCCCATGACCCGCACAGTGGCCGACGCGGCCCTGCTGCTGGACACCTTGGTCGGCTTCGACTCCGCCGACCCCTACACCAGCGTGAACGCCATCGTCGGCCCGCCGAAGAGCTACCTCTCCGCCCTGGGGGACGGCTCCCTCGAAGGCCGGCGCATCGGCGTCCTGAACCAGGCGTTCGGCTCCGATGACGACCCCGAGTGCGCCGCCGTCAACACGGTGGTGCGCTCCGCCCTGAAGAAGGCGGCCGACGCCGGCGCGGAACTCGTGGACGTGCGGATCGAAGACCTGGACCGCCTGACCGGCTACACCTCGGTGTACTTCACCCGCTCCCGACAGGACATCGACGCCTTCATCGCCGATCGGCCGGGGATCGAGGCGGACTCCATCGCCCAGATCCATCAGGACAAGCTCTACCACGACAAACTGGACCTTCTCGAAGGCATCGCCCAGGGGCCGCAGGTCGCCACAGGAGACCCCGAGTACGCCGGCCGCCTGGAGGCTCGTGCCGAGTTCCAACGCGCTGTCGCCACTCTCATGGCGGAGCGGGGCCTGGACGCCATCGCCTTCCCCGACGTCAAGGTCGCCGCACCGACACACGCCGACGTCGAAGCCCACCGGTGGACCTGTCTGACCTTCCCCACCAACACGGTCATCGCTTCCCAGCTGCTCTTTCCCGCGCTCAGCCTGCCCGCCGGTTTCACCCGGGAAGGGCTGCCTGTCGGCTTGGAGCTCATGGGCCTGCCCCACAACGAGGCCACCCTGCTCGCGCTCGGCCACGGCGTGGAGAAGGTGACGGGGGCACGCCGAGCCCCGGAGCTGGGATGAGGCCGGTCACCGTCAACGCCGACCTGGGTGAGTCCTACGGGATCCACACCTTCGGCAACGACGAGGCCCTCGTGGAACTGATCGACGCGGCCAATATCGCCTGTGGATACCACGCGGGTGACCCGCACGCGATGCGCCAGGCCGTTCGGGCCTGCGTACGCGCCGGCGTGAAACCAGGCGCGCATCCCGGCCTTCCCGACCCCGTGGGCTTCGGCCGCCGCTCCATGCGTCTGACCGCTGACGAGGTACGGGACCTGGCTCTCTACCAGGTGGGCGCCCTGGCGGCCTTCGCGGAGGCCGAGGGCGGAAGACTCTCGCACATCAAACCCCACGGCGCCCTGTACGCGATGCTCGCCGAGGACGGCGATCTCATGCACGCCCTGTGTGACGTGGCCGTCCACTACGGCCTCCCCGTCTACGGGCTGGCCGGCAGCCGACACGAGGAGGTGGCCCTCGAACGCGATGTCGGTTTCGTTTCCGAACTGTACGTCGACCTCGACTACAGGGACGACGGCAGCCTGGTCGTAGGGGGTAAGACGCGGCGACGCACCCCCGCCGACGTCACAAGAAGGCTGGAGAGCGCGTTCGCAGACGGGACCGTGCAAACCGTCACCGGGAAGTACATCGACGTCAGGTTCACGAGTATCTGCGTCCACTCGGACACTCCCAACGCCGTGGAGATCGCCCGTTCCGTCGTGGCGGCGTTGGGTGCGAACCCGCCGGATGCGACGTGATCCCGGGAAGGGGCCCGAGGCCCTGACCCACGGGTGAAGGGAGGGCGGTGCGCACCGGCGCCATCCGCCCTCCTGTACCCACCACTCTCTCGGCGCCCCCGCCGCAGCCCCGCGGGAATCGATGACACATCGGAGATGTTCTCCACCGACATGACCGAGCAGTGGCTGGACCCGAAGACCATCGACCACCTTTTGGACGACACCGAGACGTGGGCCGTCGTCGGACTGTCGAACGACGCGGGGCGTGCCGCCCACCCGGTGGCCCGGATGCTGCAGGCGAAGGGCAAACGGATCATCCCGATCCACCCCGGTGCCGCCGCCGAGGGCGAGGAGGTCCTCGGAGAGAAGCCCTACGCGACGCTCGCCGACGCGGCCGCCGAGGTGGGCACCATCGACGTCGTCGACGTCTTCCGCCGTTCCGAGGCGGCCGGCGAGTTCGCCGACCAGGCTGTCGAGATCGGCGCCGGCGGCGTGTGGTTCCAGCTCGGTGTCGTCGACGAGCAGGCGTTCCGGCGTACCACGGATGCCGGCGTTCCGATGGTGATGGACACCTGCCCCGCCATCCAGTGGGGCCGACGCGGCGACTGACCAGCGGTGATCAGCCGCTCAGCGGTCACTGCCGCGCGCACCGGCCACACCCTGCCAGGGCTCCCGGTTCCGTAGCGCGATGTCGACGGTGTCCTGGAGCTCATCGTGACCGATGACGATACTCCGGGAAACCACCCATGTCCCGATCACACTCTTCGGGACACAAGGCGACCCGAAGAGTCGCGATCGGGCGAACAGTCGGCTTCTGACCTGGGTGAACGCGAGAATTCACAGCTCGTGAGGCGGACCGTCCCGGGGACCGGACGACCTCGGTGTGAACCCCACCGACGACGGCCGGGGCGACGACACCGCCCCCGGCCTCCGCTCCTGATTCCGGTGACCGCGTCTGGGAACTCGTGCGCCCGACCCCGACTTCGCACGAACCCCCACCCCTCGGCGATGGAAAGGGCCGTCTGATGACCGGCAAGAGGATCCGTCCGACCGGTCGTCCGCACAGGGGAGACCGAGGCCGGGGCAGAGAAATGGCCCCACCCGACAGGGGTGGAGCCCGCAACGATGACCGAACGGACTCCGGGTTCGGTCTCACTTCTGGGGCGGGTCGGCCGCGCGCAGCTCCTCGTTGATGCGCTGGGCCTCTTCCAGCTGGTCCTCAAGGATGATGATGCGACACGCGGACTCGATCGGAGTGCCCTCGTCCACGAGTTCGCGGGCGCGGGCGGCGATCTTGAGCTGGTATCGGGAGTAACGGCGGTGGCCGCCCTCCGAGCGCAGGGGCTCGATCAGCTTGGCCTGTCCCAGGGCGCGCAGGAAGGCCGGTGTGGCACCGATCATCTCCGCTGCGGCGCCCACGGTGTAGGCGGGATAGTCGTCATCGTCGAACCGGTGGCCGGTTTCGGGACGGGGCAAGTGTGTGTCCTTCTTCTCCTGAACGCACGTCGAGGGCCCCAGCGCCATGTGGCGCTGGGGCCCGAGAGTTCAATACCACCTACCGGCCGCTGCCGGTCTTCCGGTTCCCGAGGTCGAACTGGGACGGGAACGCGGGGATCGCGGTTGTATGACCGTGGACCACCCTCTTCCAGGACAGGGGCCTGCGGTACCCGAGCGGAACTTCTCCTCGCTCAGGCGATCCTGATGGCATCTACTCCTCTCGCTTCTCACTTCGTGCACTGCTTTCGACTGCGGTCCTACCGGCTCCCGACGCTGAACAACCGTGCGCCGGTCGAGCCCTACCGCGTCCTTCTTCCTGCCGCGGTCTCCCCTGTGTCAGCGGGAGGCCGGTACTGCGGTACTGCGCTACTTCGGGTGCTGCCCTACTTCTGTACTGCTGTCCTACCGGCCCCCGGCGCCGTACAACCGAGCACGCCGGTCAGGCCGTCCTGCTCACCACCGGTTACCCGGTGGCCTAGCCGTGAACCTCAGTGGCTATGACAGGAAATGTAGCAGCACGGATCAGCCATGTCTACTCTGGCCGCTACAAGTTTTCGATCCCCGCTGGAGATGGTTTCCCCGGATCCGGGTCCCGATCCGCGGTTTCCACGCGGTCGTCGGCGGAGGTGTGTGGTTCGCCGACGGTTACGCCTCCGGGGGCGGAGGGGCGGGAACAGCACGTTCGGGAAGGTGGGAGAGGGCGTGTCGAGGCCGTAGACAGAGGCCCGGGGCCAGACATGAGGGTGGTCGGTGTCGTGTCCCACGCGGGAACGCACTCACCGAGCGATGCGGGCGTCCATGTGTTCCTGGAACCGGTCGCGGCGAAGCGATGGTCGCGTCGAGACGGACGCGAATCGCGAAGCGGGCGAGTCGCCTTGGATGGGAGCGCCGGTTCGATCACCGGATTCGAGGGTGCGGCCAAAGAGCTCCGTGGCCCGCTCCGAACCCGGGGAACGCGAAAGGCCAGGTGTTCGAAAACCTCGAACTACCTGGCCTTGTGTGTCCGTGGAGCGGATGACGG
>NZ_DYZD01000439.1 GCF_020741345.1 Nocardiopsis listeri | reverse complement strand
CGGTGGAAAGGGTGGTCCGTCCCCCGGTGTGGCGCCACCGGGGGACGGGGTCGGAAGCGGTGGGGCTCAGCCCGCCACGTGCACGGGGTCGTCGTCGGCGGAGGCGGGTGCCTGGGCGAACTGGGTGCGGTACAGCTCGCTGTAGCGACCACCGCGGGTGAGCAGGTCGGTGTGGGTGCCCCGTTCCACGATCCGGCCGCCCTCCACCACCAGGATCACGTCGGCGGCGCGGATGGTGGACAACCGGTGGGCGATCACCAGGGCGGTGCGCCCCCGCAACGCCTCGCTCAGGGCGGCCTGGACCACGACCTCTGAGGTGGAGTCCAGTGCCGAGGTCGCCTCGTCGAGGATGACGACCTCGGGGTCGGTCAGCAGTAGTCGGGCGATGGTCAGGCGTTGGCGTTCACCACCGGAGAAGCGGTAGCCGCGCTCGCCCACCACCGTGTCCAGGCCGTCGGGCAGGGAGGCGATGAGGGTGTCCAGCCGGGCGCGGCGCAGTGCGTCCCAGATCTGTTCCTCGGTGGCCTCCGGTGCGCCCAGGGTGAGGTTGGCGCGGATGGATTCGTGGAACAGGTGTCCGTCCTGGGTGACCATGCCCAAGGTGGCGCGGATGGAGTCGAAGGTCAGGTCGCGTACGTCGGTGCCTCCCAGGCGTACGGCTCCGGTGTCCACGTCGTACAGGCGCGGGGTGAGTTGGGCGATGGTGGACTTGCCCGCGCCGGAGGAGCCGACCAGCGCCACGGTCCGACCGGGTTCGACGTGGAAGGACACCCCGTGCAGGACGGGCGCGTGATCGGTCGCATCCAAGGTGGCGACCTCCTCCAGGGAGGCCAGGGAGACCCTGTCGGCGGTGGGGTAGGCGAAGGTGACGTCGTCGAACTCCAGCGATACCGGGCCGGCCGGTACGGGTCGGGCGTCGGGCTTTTCCTCCACCAGCGGCTTGAGATCGAGCACCTCGAAGACGCGGCTGAAGCTGACCAGGGCGCTCATGACCTCCACACGGGCGCCGGCCAGCGCGGTGAGCGGGGCGTACAGGCGGGTCAGGAGCATGCCCATGGAGACCACGGTTCCGGCGTCCAGGCGACCGCTGAGCGCGTAGAAACCGCCCAGCCCGTAGACCAGGGCCAGGGCGATGGCCGAGACCAGGGTCAGGGCGGTGAAGAAGACCTCCTGGACCATGGCGGTTCGCACGCCGATGTCGCGAACTCGTGAGGCCCGGCGGGCGAACTCCGCGGACTCCTCGGCGGGGCGCCCGAAGAGCTTGACCAGGGTGGCGCCGGGCGCGGAGAAGCGTTCGGTCATCTGGGTGCCCATGGCGGAGTTGTGCAGGGCGCGTTCGCGTTCGATCCTGGCCAGGCGGGCGCCCATGCGGCGGGCGGGGATGACGAAGACGGGCAGCAACAGCAGCGACAGCAGGGTGATCTGCCAGGACAGGGTGATCATCACGGCCAGGGCCAGGATGAGGGTGACCAGGTTGCTCATGACCCCCGAGAGCACGTCGCTGAAGGCGCGTTGGGCACCGATGACGTCGTTGTTGAGGCGGCTGACCAGAGCGCCGGTGCGGGTGCGGGTGAAGAAGGCGACCGGCATGCGTTGGACGTGGTCGTAGACGGTGGTGCGCAGGTCCAGGATGAGTCCTTCGCCCACGCCCGCCGAGAGCCGGCGCACGATCAGGGCCAGGATCGCCTCGGCGACGGCCACGGCGGCGATGAGGCCGGCCAGGAGCAGGACGGGGCGCAGGGCGTCGCCGTCGATGATGGCGTTGACCACGCGTCCGGCCAACAGTGGTGTGGCCACGGCCAGGGCGGCGGTGACCACGCTCAGGACCAGGAACCAGATGAGAGGGCGGGTGTGGGGGCGGGCGAAGCCGGCGATTCTGCGCAGGACGGGCAGGGAGAAGGGCCGCTGGTCCTCCTTGGCGTGCATCGCGTGGTAGATGGAGTTCCACGCGGCCATTTCCATGCTCATGGGTTCACCGATCGATCGTGGTTTCGGGCTCCCCTGAACCGTAGAACCTCAACAATGATTGAGGTCAATCTACGATCCATCATCCCCTTTTACTCCCCTTGCTCCTTATAACAGGGAAGTTTAGGGTTGTTTCAGGATGAACAGAGGAGTCCGAGTGGAGACGATCTACCACAACGAAGAGGCGGCCCGAAGGATCCGGGACCGCTACGAACAGGAACTGCAGCGTTGGCCCGTACCGGCCGAGCGGCGCCACCTGCCCACGCGGGAGGGCGAGACCTTCGTCCTGGTCACCGGGCCCGAACAGGCGCCGCCACTGGTGCTGCTGCACGGATCGGGGGCCAACGCCACCACCTGGCGCGCGGACATCGCGGCCTGGTCGGAACATTTTCGGGTGCATGCGGTGGACCTGGTCGGCGAACCCGGGCTGAGCGCCCCCTCCCGCCCGGACCTGGCCACGGAGTCGAGCACCTTGTGGCTCGACGACGTGTTGTCCGGACTGGGCCTGGAGCGCGTGGCCCTGGCGGGGACGTCGCTGGGCGGGTGGGCGGCGTTGGACTACGCGATCCGTCGCCCGGGACGTGTTCGGCGGCTGGTGGTGGCCTGCCCCGGGGGAGTGGGCGCCCAGCGCCGGTGGCGGATCCTGGGGGCCGGACTGCTGATGCTGTTCGGTCGGCGTGGCCGGGTGGCAGCCACCCGCTACCTGACGGGGCTGGACGGTCCCGCGGACCGGGCGGTGTTGGAAGCGGTGCTGGACAACTTCGCCGGGTTCCGGCCTCGCACCGAGCAGCTGCCGATCTTCACCGACCAGGGACTACGTGCCCTGAGCATGCCGGTGTCGGTGATCGTGGGCGAGCGGGACCGAATGTTCGATTCGGCCGGTACCGCCCGCCGCATGCGTGCCCTGGTGCCGAACGCCCGGGTGCGGGTGCTGCCCGGTGTGGGACACGCCGTCCTGGACCGGACCGAAACGGTGCTGGAGTTCCTGCGCGCCTGACCGGGACGGCGAGACCGTCCCGGTCGGGCGCGCCCCTCAGATGAGGATGACGATCTTTCCACGAGTGCGTCCGCGCTCGGCGTACGTGTGGGCGTCGGCGATTCCCTTCAGGGGGTAGGTCTGTTCGATACGAGGGGTGTACCGGCCTTGCCGGCCCAGCTCCGCGGCCGTGGACAGGAGGGCCGAGTCGTTCTCCGCGTTGACCACATGTGTGCCCAGGCGCTGTCCGCCTGCGTGGTCGGCGACCGTCGCGACGCGTGTTGGGGCACCCGTGATCTCGACAAGATCGTCCAGCGAGCCGGAGGCCGCTGTGTCGAGCGCGATGTCGACGCCGCGCGGAGCGAGCGTGGTGAGGCGTTGCGCCAGGCCGGGGCCGTAGGTGGTGGGAACGGCACCGAGGAAGGTGAGGAACTCGTGGTTGCGTTCGCTCGCCGTCCCGATCACGGTGGCGCCTCGTGCCACGGCGATCTCGACCGCGGCACTGCCCACGCCTCCGGCGGCGCCCTCGACGAGAAGGGTTCGCCCCGCGAGGGAGCCGAGCGCGTTCAGTCCACGCATCGCGGTCACGGAGGCGAGACCGGCGCCCGCGGCCTGCTCGTCGGTCCACGTGTCGGGGGCATGAGCCCAGGCCGAGAGGACGACCAGCTCGGCGGTCGCTCCGGTGACACCGCCCAGCCCGAAGACGCGGTCTCCGATGCTCACCTCCCGCACTCCGTCACCGATCTCGTCGACCACGCCGGCGGCTTCGCGCCCGGGAATGGCGGGAAGCTCCAGGGGAAGTATCTCGCGCAGGGCACCGGTGCGCAGCTTCCAGTCGATGGGGTTGACGCCGGCCACCGTGACACGGACGCGGATCTCACCGGGTCCAGGGTGGGGGTCGGGGACCTGCTCGATCACCAGGTTCTCCACTCCGCCGTATTCGTGGAAGCGGGCTGCGCGCATGATGTCCTGCCTTACCTTGATGGCTCTCAACGAGGTGTTCGTTCGATCGCTGTTACCCTAGAACCTGACGTTGACGTGAGGTGCAAATCGGCGAGCCGGGGCCGTCTCCCGGCCGGAGGAGGACGAGTGCGGATCGGTGAGGTCGCCGAGCAGGCGGGGGTGAGCGTGAGGGCCCTGCGCTACTACGAGGAACAGCGTCTGCTCTTCGCCGACCGCACAGCCGGTGGCCAGCGGCGGTATCCCGAATCCGCGGTCGAACGCGTCAGGCTGATCCAGCAGCTGTACGCCGCGGGCCTGACGAGCACCACCGTCCGAGAGTTGCTGCCGTGCGTGGACTCGGGAGAGGCGTCCCCTGCCATGCTGGACCGGTTGCTGGACGAACGCGCGCTCATCGAGCGGCGGATCACCGACCTGCTCGCCGTGCGCGACCGGCTCGACGACGTCATCAATGTGGCACGAAACCCGGACCTGGGTTGCGCTTACGATGACACCCGCCCTGGAGGCCGGCCCGGGACCGTATGGATGCGGTCCCACGAGGGGCGCTGACCTCTTCGGGGCAAGACCGGATCGCTACAGGAATCAGCGGTGGTCCCGAAAGGACCTCCTCCACGGCGGCCGACCCCGAGCACCGGGGCGCTCCAGGGTCCACCTTAGGGGCCGGGGCCGTGACCCCGGGAAAATCCGGGTCGGGGCCACCGGTACGGCGGCCACGAAAACGATTCTGCCCCTCTTCCTCACGATCGTTCTCACGTTCGCCGTGCTCTTGGCCGGCGAGCCGATCGGTGTCGTCCTGGCGGTGCCGGCGGTGTACTTCTGGCGCCGTTTCGTACACCGCCCCTGGGCCGGGGTGGGGCTGCCGATAACGTGGTCGGCCATCCCCTGTTCATGATCGGTTCGGGTGTGACCGTCGCCGCGCTCCTCGCGGCCGACGCCGTCTCGGTCGCCATGGGTGCCGCCCGGTGGGTGCCATGGGAACCGGAGGACCTGATCTACCTGCCCCGGGTGATCGCGATCATCATCATTGCTCAGGTTTTCCAGAAGAACTGATATGGCGGGGCAATCTCTACGACCTTGTGGCGGAGCACCTGTCACCACGTGTCGTACTGGTGCTCACATCGGTGGGCTTCGGTGCGCTCCACGTCTTCTCCCAGAGCGCGGCTCGGGGAACCGTTGAAGTGGCCCTCCACGCGGTCGGAGCCATGGCCTTGGGCTTCGTCTGCGCTGCGAGCAGGGTGCGGACGGGCAGCATCTGGATGGCCATCGGAGTCCACAGCGGTTTCTATTTCGGTAACGGCTTCTTCCCGACCGAGGGGATCGTTTACGGTGTCCGGCTCCTCGTGCAGATCATCGTCATGGTCCTGATCGGCCTGCCGGTTCTCGGCCGTGCCGGGAGCAGGACTCAGGCGGCTCGGCCGGGGCGGTGCCAAGAGAACCCGGCGAAGGGGGTGACCCGGCGTTCGGGAGAATCGGCACACGCAAGGAGGCCGGGGCCACGGTGGAGGCCGCCACCGTCGATCACCGATCTGGGGCACACCGGCGGGATCAGCGCAGCGAGACGTAGTGGCGTTCCTGATCGGGCTCCTCAGGGGTCGGGACGGTGTCGTTCCTACTGGTGAGCACGCGTGCGCTGACCTCTTCGGGGGCCAGGAGCAACACCCGGGACAGGGCCGAGTTCATCCCGGCCAGGACGCGTAGCGCCACCGGCAGGGTGAGGGCGAACAGGGCGCCGGTGACCATGTACACCACCAGGGTGGCCAACGCCGGGTTGTCCGGCAGCAGGTGGCTGCCCACGTCGGTGTAGCCGGGGATGAGGTGGAGCGACCATCCCCAGAGCGGGTAGAGCAGGCCGCCCAGGGCCAGGGACCACCACAGCACCGCCAGGACGAACCCGGCCAGGGCCAGGGGCAGGCTCACGATCGCGTGCAGGGCGTCCAGCCAACTGCGCGTGCAGGTCAGGGGGTTGAGCAGGCGGCGTATGAGGCCGGCGTTCGCAGGGGCCGGACGGTAGGGCAGGCGCACCACGGCTCGCCCGTGCAGGTCGGACAGGCGCAGGCGTTCCAGGTGCGCCGGCCCCCGGGCCAGGAGCAGAGTGCCCGAGAGAAGGAACAACCCCACGAAGAGCACTGAGGTGCCGGCTCCGGCGACGAGGCCGGTCAGGACCAGACAGAAGGCGACCACGGCCAGGGGCGGTCCGAGCAGCAGGTAGCGGGTTTCGCGGACCATGCGCACGAAGGGGGGTGTTCTCATGGTCTCGACGCTACGCTGGGCGGCGCTCCGTGTCAGGACGGTCAGGGTGAGAATGCCCGGTAGAGCCTGCACCACCAGGCGTGGGCGCCCCGGTGGGCGCGGCGGGTCCCTTCCCTGCCGTCATCGTGTGCCGATCAGCGCGTCGACGCCGGTCAACTGCAGTCCGTTGAGCACCAGGATCACGCCGACGATGCCGATGATCCAGGACATCGCCTCGCGGGAGCCGGAATCGATCTTCTCGCGCCAGCGGTCCAGGCGCGGTCGCAGCCGTTCACCGAAGAGCCGGTGGCCCACGTAGAGCAGAACGGGCGGCAGCACCATCATCAGGTTGTAGCCGGCCAGCATCGGTACCCAGGTGCCGGCGGCGAGGCCGGCGGTGCCCATGATGCCGATCGCTCCCAGGTAGGGGAATGCGGTGCCGGCCTCCAGCAGGCCGGTGGCCAGGCCCAGGCCGATCATGGTGGTGGTGCGCAGGGTGGCGGGGCGGCGCGGAACGCGTTTTTTGGTGGGCATCACCCAGGAGTAGGCGAACAGGGCCCCGCCGAGGACCACCATGACCCATCCCGTCGCGGGGCTGTCGGTCAGATGCGACAGACGGGACAGCGCGGCTCCCAGGCCGAGCATGATCGCGCAGCCCAGTACGAAGTAGAACAGGGCGACCGTGCCCAGGTAGGCGAAGAGCGGTCTGGCGACGTTGCGGGCGCCGCTGAGCAGCACGAAGAGTGAGACCCCCAGGGTGGTGGGGCTCAGGGTGTCCAGTAGCGCCAGGCCGGCGACCGGTATGAGTACGTCCAGGGGCGGCATGCTGCCTCCTTTTTCACACGGGTGTGCTAAATAAAATAACACAGGTGTGCTAAAAAGGAAGGGTGCCGAAGATCGTCGACCATGAAGAACGCCGCCGCGCCCTGGCCGAGGCCTTGTGGCGGGTGATCGCCGAGTCCGGACCGCAGGCGGTCTCCATCCGCAGCGTCGCCGCCGAGGCGGGCCTGTCCACCGGCGCCCTGCGCCACTACTTCCAGACCCGTGAGGAGCTGCTCACCTACGCGATCGACCTGTCCGAGGAGAGGGTCACCGAACGCATGAAGGAGCACGCCCGATCCCTCGACCCCGAGATGTCCCTGGAGGACCGGGTGCTGGGTTTCGCCGAGCAGCTGCTGCCCCTGGACCAGGCCCGTCGGGCCGAGTACCGGGCCTGGCAGGCCACCGGCGACCCCGACTACCTCGACCCCAGGGTCGAACACCGCTGGCACCAGCAACGCCGGCTCTACCGGCAGTTGGTCGCCGCCCTGGGCGGGATCGAACCCCCCGAGGACCCCGGGCGGGTGCATCCCGACCCCTGGCTGGAGAGTTGGTCGGAGTTCCTGCACACCTTCCTCGACGGGTTGTCCCTGCAGTTGATGACCAACCCCGAACAGGTCACCCCCGAGACGGCCCTCGCCCGCCTGCGGTCCTTTCTGGCCCACATCGAATCCGTCCGGCCAGGGGCGGGGGAGAGGAATCGAGTGCGCACCACACCGTGACGAGAGGCATACTGTGGGACGGAACGGACACAAGGGGGAAGAGCGCGTGACCACCATCCCGAACGCCCAGGACTCGTCCGCCGCGACGGGCCCGATCGACTTTCGGGCCGCGACCCGGGCAGACGTGCCCGCCCTGGTCGACCTGGTCAACTCCTGCTACCGCGGTGAGGGCTCCAAACGGGGCTGGACCACCGAGGCCGACCTGCTCGACGGACAGCGGATGGACGTCGAAGGCATGAGCGAACTGCTCGCCCGCAGCAACACCCTGGTCCTGGTGGGGCAGACCCGGGACGGGATCATCACCTGCTGCGAGCTGCAGCGCGGGGTCAACGGGGCCTACTTCGGGATGTTCTCGGTCCGCCCGGACCTGCAGGGCGCCGGCCTGGGCCGGGTCGTGCTGGCCCAGGCCGAGCAGATGGCCGTGCGCGAGTGGGGCAGCCGGCTGATGCGGATGAAGGTGCTCAAACAGCGCCCCGAGCTCATCGCCTGGTACGAGCGGCGCGGCTACACCAACACCGGCAAGACCGAACCCTTCCCCTACGGGAACGAGGAGTTCGGACTGCCCAAGCGTGACGACCTGGCCTTCGTCGAACTCACCCGCGAACTGCCTCTTTGAGCCGGCCCCCGAACGGACTCAGCCCTGTTCCAGGTTGGCCGACATCCGCTCCAGCACGTCGACGGTGGCCCGGTACTCCTGATCGCTGATCCCGGCGGTCAGCCGGGCGCGGGTGCTCTGGACGCGTTCCAACAACGCATCGTGGGCGCGCGTGCCCTCCTCGGTGAGTTCCACCGAGACCAGGCCGCTGACCCAGCCGCGCTGTCGCAGCGCCTCCACCGCCGACCCCACGCCGTCCTCGCCCTCCTCCAGGAACGGGAGGAGTCGCCGGTCCAGTTCCAACAGGGTGGCGGGTTCACGGTGGAGCGAGTTGAGCACCTGCCACTGGCGGCGCCCCAGCGAGTCCGCCGCCAGTACGCGGTCCAGGTCGCTCTCGATGAGCCGGTCCAGGTGCTTGAGCCAGTAACCGATCGGCAGGTCGGACATACTTCCTCCGGTGGGGACGATGGTGCCCGCGACGACGCTTCCTCGACGCTATACCGCCACAGCGGGGCGCAGCCGGCATTCCTTCCAAGGTGTCGTACCCGTTCGTTGGCCTGGGGCCATGTCCGACTCGCCCTGGTTCCTGCGTTTCCTGCGTGGTGACGCCACCCCACCCCGAACCTCCGGGCCCAAGATCATCGCCCACGTCTGCAACGACCGTGGGGGCCGGGGCAAGGGTTTCGTGCCGGCTCTGTCCCGCCGCCGGCCAGAACCGGAACAGGAGCACCGGTCCTGGCACCATGGTCGGGCCGGCGACGACTTCGGGCTGGGCGCGGTGCGACCGGTGCCGGTGTCACCCGACGTGCGAGTGGCCGACGTGGTCGCCCAGCACGGGGTCCGGCGCGGCAGCGGTGGGCCGCCGATCCGCTACCGGGCATCGGACACGTGTCCGAGCCGTCTGGCCGAGCACGCCTTGGAGCCGGCGACGACGGTGCACATGCCACATAGCGGTTGTGGCCGAGCGGGTGAGCACTGGGAGCGGGTCCAGCCCCTCGTCGAGGAGCGGTTGTCGTCCCAGGGCGTGCACGTGACCGTCTACGACACCGACTGAGACGTACTCGTTCCCAAGGTGAGGACATCGGGGAACAGGGCCGTGGGGGCGTTGGCGCCGGTGATCACGGTCGCCACCGTCGCACCCGGCAGATCGTGCACCCGCAGGGCGGCGATCCCGGCCGCGCCCGCCGGTTCGGGAAGCACACCGACGGTCTCCAACACCAGGCGCATCGCGTCGAGCATGTCGGCGTCGCCCACCACCACCATGTCGTCGACCAATACCCTCATACGCTCCACCGAGGCGGCGATGGGACGGTTGATGGCGATGCCCTCGGCGAAGGTGTCGGCGACCTCGGTGGACACCGCGCGCCCGGCCTTCCAGCTGTCGACCATGCTCGCCGCACCCGTGGCGCACACCCCCACGACACGGATGTGCGGGGCGTGTTCCTTGGTCCACCGCGCCACCCCGGTGATCAGGGCGCCGTCGCCCACCGGCAGCACGATCGTGTCGATGCCCTCGGTCTCCAGTAGTTCCACCCCGATGGTGCCGGCCCCTTCGGCCACCCTGGGGTGCTCTCCGTCCTCGACGAACACCCGATTCGGGTCCTGGTCGGCGAACCGTCGGGCCTCCTGCTTGAACCGGTCGCCCTCGACCTCGTGCACGCGCGCGCCCATCGCGACCATCCGCCTCATCTTCACCGGGTTGGTACCCGTTGGAACGAAGACGTGCGCGCTCATGCCGTGTCGGGTGGCGGCGTATCCCATGGCCTGCCCGAAATTGCCGGTGGAGGAGCACACCAGGTCGGTTCCGGGGGAGAACTCACGGGCGAGCAGGTCGACCCCGCGGCCCTTGAAGCTGCGCAGCGGGTTGAGGGTCTCGACCTTGGTGAGCACCCGCCGCCCGAGCGCCGAGCACAACTGCTCCTCGAAGAACTGCGGGCTGCGCAGGAACACCGGGGCGATCAGGCGCGTGGCCCGTTCGATCCGGGCGACGTCCAGATCCGTGGCGTGCATGAGGAACCTTCCGGGTCGTGGTGGAAGAACGCGTCACCTGTGTGTGCCCCTGCGCCGGACCGCTACGCCCGGGACGGGCCGCCGAAGGTCTCCTCGGACACCCGGCACAGAACGGCGCCGCGGGGAACGACGAACACCCCGTCGGGGTGCTCGCTCCAGCGCCTCCACCCCTGGGAGATCTCCTCCAGGTCGGCGCGGGTGGCGAACCCCTCGTCCACGGCCTGGCGGGCCAGATCCGACTCCAGGATCCTCCGCGACCACATGCGCCCCCACCAGGCGCGACGGTCGGGGGCCGAGTGGTTCCACACCTCGGGCACGTAGGTGATGTCCTCGAAACCGGCGGCGCGCGCCCAGGCGTGCATGCGCCGCCCCGCCTCGGGCTCGCCGCCGTTGGCGCGCGCCACCCGCTGGTACAGGTCCATCCACGCGTCCAGTTCGGGCAGCAACGGGTACCAGTACATCCCCGAATAGTCGCTGTCGCAGACCGCCACGACCCCACCTGGGCGGGTCACTCGGCCCATCTCGGCCAGGGCCCGCACCGGGTCGGCCACGTGCTGCAGGACCTGGTGGGCGTGGACCACGTCGAAGGAGTCGTCGGGCAGGTCCAGGTCGTGGACGTCGCCCACGCGAAAGTCGATGCCCGGCACGTCCTCCTTCTCGGCCAGGGAGCGGGCCTGTTCGACGGCCTCGGTGGAGGCGTCCACCGCGGTGACCGGCCCGGGCGCCACACGTCGGGCCAGGTCCAGGGTGATGCTGCCCGGTCCGCAACCCACGTCGAGCAGGGAGTGGCCCGGGAGCATCTCGGCCAGCGCGTAGCCGGCGGAGTTCTCGGCGTTGCGCCAAAGGTAGGAGCCGGTGACCGTGGGGTGTTGACCATGGGTGTAGCGAGCCATCGCGTGCCGTCCTTCGTCGGAACTCCGGGGTGGGCGGACCCCACACCCCTCAGGTCTCGTGTCCGGATGGCCGTCTCGACACGAGAGACGGTCAGGTGTGGTCCTCCCCGACCAGGGCGCGGACGAAGTCCAGCATCCGGGTCGTCTCCTCCAGACCACCGATCAGGACCACTCGCAGCCGGGCCCGCTCGGGGTCGTACGCCACCTGGGACTGGGCCGGGGTTCCGCCCCCGGAGGCCCCGGTGGTGGCGGAGATGATCAGCGTACTGATCCGATCGGCCATCGCGCGGTCCACGTCCTCCACCTGCAGGACGGTGGAGACCTCCACCCGGGGACCGCCGTTGCCTGCCCCGTCCTGTTCCGGGTCGCCACCGGTGAACTCGGTCAGGTCCTTGCGGTGGATCCGATACTGCTTACCGATCCGGGTGGCCGCCAGCCGCCCTTCGCGCACGTAGGCGCGCACGGTCTTCACGTGCAGGCCCAACAGCTCCGCGACCTGGTCCACCGAGTAGTACTGCTGGGCCACGCCCACCTCCCCGAACATCCCTGAACCACCCCGACGTTACCCGCAACCGGCGTTGGAAGGGCGTTTTGGGGAAGCTCCGGGGTTCAGGCGGTTTCGGTCGGGGTGGTGCGCCGCCATCGGATCCGGCCGGTCAGGCGCAGCCACACCACCAGGAAGGCCCACAGCACCGTGGGGATCTGGGTCCAGTCGGTGTAGCCCAGCGAACCGGGACGGTAGAGCATGCCCAGGACGACCCCGAGCGCCAGGCTCGCCACCGTCACCGGCCAGGGGGAGCCTTCACCCAGGAAGCGCAGTAGTCGGCTGTGGCCCCACAGCAGCAGGAAGGCGATGGCGGCCACCGCGAGCGCCAACGGCCACACCTCGCCCAGTCCCCGGGTGACCCCGGCGAAGGCGAACAGGGCCGGCACCATCAGCAGACACAGGGCCAGGACGGGGGCGAGTACGGCGGAGGCCGCCGCGCAGGCCAGGGGTCCCCACAGGTTGTCGCGGTTCGGCCGGGGTCGGGGGGAATCATCGGGGCCGCCGCTCGCAGAGGTCACACCCCATTGGTTCCCAAAGAGAGCCGTCTCAGCCTCGCCCCGGCGTCGAAGGTGCGAAGGCGCCGGTCAGGACCGCAAGGCGCAGTCCCCGCACAGCCCGCCCTCGGGGAGTCGGTAGTACAGGCAACAGGTGGTGCGCCGAAAACCCGCCCGCCCCTGGTCGTCCGTCCCGGTGTAGGTTCCGGTGCCCTCCAGGCAGGGGTCGCACAGCAGTGTGCGCACCACCCGTTCGGCGTCTTCGTGGTGCTCGGGGCGGGCCCGGCCCAGGGAGCGGGTGGCACCGGCCAACGCCGCCGCGGTGTTTCCGCGCAACAGCCCCGGTGCGATACCGCCCACCCGCCCCAACGCGGTGGCGACCCCTTCCAGGCCCGCCACGGTTTCTCGGACCGGGCCCCGGGCGATCTCCTGTGGGTCCGGTGAGGCCAAAGGTTGGGCCTCGGTCTCGGTGGTGCGCACGACCATCGGTCCGCCCGGACGCACGAACAGCCGCCACGGGTCCAGGAACACCCCATGGCAAAGGGCCGCGGCCAGTACCGGGGACAGCACCCGTGAGGCCAGACCCTGGTGGAACAGGGAGGCGCCCACCCGCCACTCCACGTCCTCGGCCCCGCCACCGAAGAGCGTGGCCAGACGACCCCGCACGGCCTCCACCTCGGCGGCCAGCGGCTCCCCGGACAGCCCGCCGCCCAGAGCCGCCACCCACCCCGGTTCGGGGCCGGGCGTCTCCAACGCGAAGAACACGTTGATCCCGGCGATGTCCTCAAGGACCGGTGCCAAGAGGGAGACCGGCCCCTCGGCGTTCCCTGCGATGTCGCGCTCGCTCCCCACTCGCTCCCCTTTCCCGCCGCTGCCCGCCGACCCGACGGCGATGCCATCGGTATGGTCCCGCATCCGGCCGGGTAGTGCTGGCACCACCCGCCACTCTCGTGCTGATGACCTCGTGCCGCGGGGCCCACGAACCTAGATTGGTCCTTGTGAGCGGCACGGGGACGAAGCAGACGGGCACGGGCGGCACGGCGGGGCCGGCCGCCACCATCGACGTGCCCTTCCTCCACGAGACCCGCACCGACACCTGGCGGGTCCGCCTGGTCGAGGTTCTGCACCTGATGACCTCCTTTGCCCTGGCGGTGTTCTACCTGGTCCCGGCGGCGTTGCTGGTGACCTCGGCGACCTGGCTGGGTCTGCGGCTCTACGTGCCTTTGGGCGGGCTCCACGTGGAACTCGTGCCCGGCCCCCTGCTGGTGGACATCGTGCTGTTCGTGGTGCTGTTCCCGGTAGTGGCCACCACGCTGGCCCGGATGGCCTGCTACACCCAGCGCTCCCGACTGGCCAACGTGTTCGGCATCGTGGAGACCAGGCCGCCCGACCCCTTGGCCGATTCCGGGCCCTGGGCACGCGGCCTGGCCACCGTGTTCGGTCGTGAGGCGTGGTCGATGGTGGTCTACAGCACCGTCGCCGGGCTGCACGGACTGCTGGCCGGCGGACTGGTGGCCGTGCTGGTGGTGTGCGGAGGAGCCGCGGCGTTGGGCTCCCTGTTCGGGATCGTGTACGTGTTGGCGCGGGGCGCCACACCGGTCGACCTGCTCGGACCGCTCGGGCTGGTGTTGTTGGGCCCGGTGGCGGTTCTGGTGGGTCTGCGCATCGCACGCACGGTGGTCTCCTCCGAGGTCCTGCTGCTGCGCACCCTGCTCTTCGACGCTCCCGAGGTGCGCATGCGGCGACGCCTGCTGCACGTCCAGGACAGTCGCCAACGCATGGTCGACGTGGCCGAGGCCGAGCGCCGACGCATCGAACGCGACCTGCACGACGGTGCCCAACAGCGCCTGCTGGCCCTGACGTTGACCCTCACCCGGGCCCGCACCCGGCTGGCCCACGACCCCGAGGGGGCGCGCGACCTCATCACCGAGGCCCAGCGCGAGTCCAAGGAGGTCATGACCGAGTTGCGCCAGGTCGCCCGGGGACTGCACCCTCGGGTGCTGACCGATCACGGTCTGGGCGCCGCCCTGCCGGTGGCGGCCGGCCGCTCACCCGTACCGGTCCGACTCGACCTGGAACTGGACGAGCGCCCCTCCCCCCGCGCCGAGGGGGTCGCCTACTACGTGGTCAGCGAAGCGCTGACCAACGTCGCCAAGCACTCCCGCGCCGAGCAGGTTCGGGTGGCACTGGATCGGGTCCCGGGCCGACACGGTGATTCCTTGCGTCTGACCGTCACCGACGACGGCGTGGGCGGCGCCGACCCCGAGGCGGGCACCGGCCTGTACGGGCTGTGGGACCGGGTGGACGCCGTCGACGGGGTCCTGACCGTCCACAGTCCCGAAGGCGGAGGAACCGTCCTGACCGCACACATCCCATGGGAGGCCTGACCGTGAGCACCGCAGAGACCGAGCGAAGTGGGACCCGGGTGATCATCGCCGAGGACTCGGTACTGCTGCGCAGCGGGATGGCCCGACTGTTGGAGGACGCCGGGGTGGAGGTGGTGGCCTCGGTGGGCGACGCCGACGCGCTCATCGGCGCGGTGGACGCCCACCCCGACGTGGACCTGTGCCTGGTGGACATCCGCATGCCGCCCACCTACTCCGAGGAGGGCATCCAGGCGGCGGTGAGGATCCGCCGTACCCATCCGGAGGTGGCGGTGCTGTTGTTGTCCCAGCACGTGGTCAGCCGCTACGCCGCCGATCTGCTCGGGGCGGGCGCGTTCAAGGTCGGTTACCTGCTCAAGGACCGGGTGGCCGACATCGAGGAGTTCACCGACGTGCTGCGTCGGGTGGCCGATGGCGGGGCCGCGATCGACCCCGAGGTGGTCACACAGCTGCTCAGCGGCAACCGTGACCGCTCCCTGGAGCGGCTCACCCCGCGCGAGAGCGAGGTGCTGGAGGTGATGGCCGAGGGGGTCAACAACGCGGGCATCGCCGACCGGCTCACCATCACCGAACGAGCGGTGGAAAAGCACATCCGCTCCATCTTTCTCAAGCTCGACCTGGGCCGGGACGACCACGACCACCGCAGGGTCCTGGCGGTGCTGCGCTACCTGCGCGGTTCGGCCCGGGACTGACCGACCACATCAAGGAGGGCCGCGCCTTCCGGAAGGAGAACGACGTGACTTTCAGGGCACGAGGCCTGTACGCCTCGTCCAGCAAGGAATCGAGGCGGTTCCGTTGGGGCCCGTGGATGCTCCTGGGCGGAGTGCTCGTGGTGGTCCTGGTGGTGCTCACCGGGCTGTCCGTGCTGGGCAACGTGGTGGCCCATCAGAGCGACAAGACCGACTCCTACGGTGGAGCGAGCGCTCTGAGCGTCAACAACGACACCGGTGGGCGCATCGAGGTCGGTGCCGCCGAAGGAGACGAGATCGTCGTCGAACGCACCCTGCGGGGCGGTCCGCTGTCCGAACCGGAGGAGCGCATCGACGACGGCGGCGACAGCCTGGACGTCGACGGCCGTTGCGATGGCTTCCCGCTCTTTTCCACCTGCTCCATCGACTACAACATCCAGGTTCCCGAGGACGTCTCGGTCACCTTGGAGAACAACAGCGGGAACGTGGAGGTGCGCAACCTGGCGTCGGAGCTGTCGGTGAACTCCGTCAGCGGGTCGATCGAGGTCTTCGAACATGAGGGATCGGTCGATGTCGAGGCCACCTCGGGCACGATCTCCCTGTCCGACATCACCGGTTCGGTCCGGGCCCACAACGTCAGCGGTGACATCGAGGCCGACGGTGAGGGAGAGCGACTGGAGGTGTCCACCACCTCCGGGAGCGTGGACGTGGAGGACTTCACGGCAAAGGAGGTCGTGGCCGAGTCGGTGAGCGGCTCCCTGGAACTCGGCGGCGGGTTCACCACCCTGGAGGCCGCCACCACCTCCGGCGGGGTGGAGATCACCACCGACACCCCCTTCGAGCTGATGGAGGTGGAGACCGTCAGCGGCGGCGTCGAGGCGACGGTACCGGCGGGGACCTACGAGATCGGTGGGGAGTCCACCTCCGGTGACCGTGACTTCGACGTGGACACCTCATCGGAGTCCGACAGCCGCATCGAGGTGGACACCACCAGTGGTTCGGTGCGGGTGGGATCTTAGGAGGCCCGGGCCCCGTCCCGGGCCCGGGACGACTCACTCCTCGGTTTCGCGTTCGAAGCGCAACGCCGCCCAGTCCGAGTCGATCGGTTCCTGGGCGGTGGACCGCCACCCGGCGTCGGTGAGGGTGTCCCAACCCTTGTCCGCGGTCAGGTCGGTGATGATGGTGCCGCCTCGTTGGGGGAAGCACACCCACAACCGGGTGGTGGGGCCCACCAGGTCCGACATCGCCGGCCCCTCACGGTCCACCGTGCCCCGATCGAGGGCGAACAGGTGCACGTGGTCGTAGACCGCGCCCTCGATCACCCCCAGGTCGATGTGGACGTCGGGCGGGGGTTCCAGCAGACGCAGATAGCGTTCGGGCGCGTTGAGGACGAGCAACCGGTCCCCGGCCCCTACCCCCAACTTCTGGGCGAGTGTGGACGACATTCCTCCTCCGTTCACGTTCCTTGCCCGGCCACCGTATGTTTTCCGAGCACGGAAACCGAGCACCTTCCCCGACTGGTCCCGGAGAAGACCGTGTTTTTAGGATGTCTCCATGACACAACACAACGGTGGACCGCGCTGGGGCGTGGTCGGTACCGGAGGCATCGCCCACGCCTTCCTGGAGGGGCTGCGGGCCGTTCCCTCCGCCAAGATCGTGGCGGTGGGCTCCCGGACCGCCGCACGCGCCGAGGAATTCGGGTCCGCCTGGGACATCCCCCACCGCCACGCGAGCCATGAGTCCTTGGCAGAGGACCCCGAGGTCGACGTGGTCTACGTGGCCACCCCCCATCCCTGGCACCACACGGTCGCGTTGCAGATGCTCGACGCCGGCAAGCACGTGCTGGTGGAAAAGCCCATGGCGATGAACGCCCTGCAGGTCACCGAGATGGTGGCGGCCGCCAAGACCAACGACCGCTTCCTGATGGAGGCGATGTGGACGCGCTACCTGCCCGTGCACGAGTTGGCCCGCACCCTGGTGGCCGAGGGCGCCATCGGGGAGCTGAGCGCGCTCTCGGCCGACTTCGGCATCAACGTCCCCTACGACCCCGACCACCGGCTGTTCAACGCCGATCTGGGCGGTGGCGCCCTACTGGACCTGGGGATCTACCCGCTGGCGTTGGCCTCCCAGTACCTGGGTGAACTGACCGTGGTGGGAGCGACCCGACGGCTTTCACCGGATCACATGGTGGACGTGCACACGACCTTGTTGGTACGTGGCGAGAACGGGGTGAGCGCCACCCTGGAATGCGCCTCGCACACCACCCTGCCGGGCCGGGCCGTACTCTCCGGCACGGGCGGATGGTTGGAGATCGAACGGTTCTGGGCCGGGACCGACCTGGTCCTGCACCGGGACGGTCGCGAACCCGAACGGTTCCACCGGCCCTTCCGCGCCAACGGCTATGAGTACGAGGCCGAGGAGGTCGCGCGCAGAATCGCCGCGGGGGAGCTGGAGAGCCCACGGATGCCGTGGTCGGAGAGCCTGAGCCTGGCCGGGGTCATGGACCAGGTCCGTGACATGGGCGCCCTGACCTACACCCGGCCCACGGTCAAGGCCGTCCCCCTGGGATGAGTCCGGAGGCTCCGGCCCCGGTGGGGGTGGCCTGGACGGTCGAACCCACCGGGGCCGCCCCGCGCAGGGGCCGGCCGCCCGTGGGGGCGGGGGAGGGGCCGCCCAGATAGCGGCCCAACAAGACGCGGACCAGGGGCAGGGCGCTCATGCGCACCACCATCAGCACGGCGTCCTTGGGTCCCACCTGCTCGGCGAAGTAGGTGTCCAGGTCGACGTGGCCGCTGCGCGGGGTGACGCCATAGACGCGGCCCTCGAACATGCGGTAGGCGTCGCGTACGAGCAGGGTGCGCGGATCCAGGCGGGGGCCGTCGCCGAGCCAGTGGGCGGCGTCGGTGGCGATACGAGCGATCGTGGCGGGCACGGCCCGGCCGTGTCGGGGGTGGACACGGGTCCGGCCCAGTCCCTTGCGCCAACCGGAGTAGACGGCCGGGTGACGGGTGCGCAGGACGACGTAGGTGTTGCCCCAGGGGCGAGCGAGGAGTTCACGGGTCAGGAAGTGGGTCATCAGGGCGCTGGAGAGCCCGAACCGGCGATGGGCGGGGACCACACCGGCGGCGTCCAGGTACAGGGCGCGGCGGGAGGCGAAGCGGCGCCGGTGATAGCCGCCCCAACCCACGGGTGTTCCGGCCGCGTCCAGGATCAGGGCCAGGCAGGAGATCTGGTCGAAGAAGCCGGAACCGACCCGGGTGTGCCAGTAGTCGGAGTGGTCGGCACCGAAGGATCGGGCGGCCAGGTCCCGTAGGAGGGTCAGCATCCTCTGGCGGCCGGGTCCGGTGAACGCGGAGGGGGTGTCCCAGCGGGCGACCTGGTAGCCGTTGACCAGAGGCCGCACTGTGGGGGGAGCACCGAGGTCACGCAGGTCCGGGCCGAGGGTTCGGGTCTGTTCGGGCACGCGGAAGCCCTACTTTCATTACTCTACGAAAGCGAACGACTTCTTAACGTAGCGGCTCGGGGGGTTGCGGGGGTCCGGTTCGATCATTCGGAGGTTTCCCCGGCTATCGGGACAGGGCTCCCCGGTCGCGATCGGCGCGCGCACGATACAGCTTCCAGGCCAAGGCGGCGTAGGACAGCGCGACGATGCCCGCGATGACGAATCGCGAGGTCATCAGGTGGTCCTCGGGGTAGATCACCCCGGTCAGGTGGTGATCGATGAACCCGTTCTCCATCACCTCGCGCCCGGTGGCGGCCCGGGAGTGGTTCTCGATGTCGGTCAGGAAGCACGGCCAGCCGATGGTGACGATGCCCAGGGCGTAGGCGGCCACGAACAGATGCGGCCAGAACATGCGGGGCCACCGCAGCGACAGGAAGCCGCCGAAGACGACATAGGCGAAGAACAGGTAGTGCGCGACCATGGCGGCGTGGCCGACGAGGAGGATGCCGAAGTGGTTCATGCTCAGAACCTAGGGATGGATGGCGGGCCCTACATCTGTGCTCCTACCCGGTATCGGTGAGTAGGAGTACTCAAGGACTCAATCGACCATGCCCCGATCCAGGAAGGCACGGGCGCGCTCGCGTGCGTGGGGCAGGTCCACGTCCAGCGCCCTCAGCACCCGCAGGGCCGATCCTTCCTCCACCGAGACCAGACCCCACACCAGGTGGTGGACCCCCAGGCGCGGTTGTCCTCGACGCCGGGCCTCATCCCGGGCCAGGCGCAGCACCGTGCGCGCCCGCCGGGTGAGGGTCGGGAGCTGCGCGCAGGGGGTGCCACCGGGCGCGATGACGCGTACGAGCTCGCGTCGTAACAGGTGCGGGGCCTGCTCCAACGCGGTGCGGCCTCCCGCCTCCTCCGCCTGAGCCGCCACTCCGATCACCAGGTGTTCGGTACCCAGGAAGGGGTGACGCAGGGCCATGGCCTCGCCTCCGGCCAGTTCCACGGCCCGTAGCGCGGCGGGGGAGAGTTCGGTCTCCCCGGGCGGGTTCTCGGACACGGGCGCCTCCAGGTCGAGGGGTCGGTACTCAGCGATAACACGCCGCGGCGGCCTCTAGCCCGGGCCGAAGGGCTCACTTCCCGGGTTTTCGGCCCTCCTCGGCGGTGCGCAGCAGACGCCCGCCCAGGTGGGTCATCGCCTCGCGCAGTTCGGCGGGTTCCTCGACCTCCATGTCCACGTCCAACATCGCCAGGTAGCAGGCCATGGCGACCATGTCCTCACCGGCGCACAGCAGCACACAGGAGCGTTCGTCCACCGCCTCGATGGGGCCGTAGTGGGCGGCCCGCCCGCGCAGGGCCTCCTGCGCGGACATCGACAGTCGAACCCGCGCCTTGATCGGCCACATGTGCAGGTTCATCCGTTCGGCCAGGTAGGCGGCCACTCCCCGCCCTGGCGGGTCGCGCGGGGGAACTCTGGGACCGGTGGGGGTCAGGGGGCGCATCCGGTCCACCCGGAAGGTCCGCCAGTCCTGCCGTGCGGTGTCCCAGGCCACCAGGTACCAACGCCGCCCCTGGGCGACCAGGCGGTGCGGCTCCACCAGTCGTCGACTCAGAGCGCCCTGGTGGCTCTCGTAGTCGAACCGCAGCCTTTCGCTATCCCGACAGGTGGCGGCCACCAAGGCCAGGGTGTCGGCGTCCACGGTGGGTCCTTCGGAGGGCATCGGCACGGTGAAGGTGCCCAGCGCGTCCACCCGGCGACGCAGCCGGGAGGGCAACACCTGCAGGAGTTTGGCCAGGGCGCGCACCGAGGTCTCCTCGATCCCCGACACCCCTCCCTGGGCGGCGGTGCGCAGCCCCACCGCGACCGCCACCGCCTCGTCATCGTCCAGCAACAGCGGAGGCAGGGAGGCTCCGGCGCCGAGTTGGTATCCACCGCCGGTGCCCATGATGGCGTGGATGGGATAGCCCAGTTCGCGCAGGCGGTCCACGTCGCGACGCACGGTCCGCGGGCTCACCGCCAGGCGTTCGGCCAGGTCGTTGCCGGGCCAGTCCTTGCGGGTCTGGAGTAGGGACAGGAGACGGAGCAGTCGGGCCGAGGTCGACTTCATGTGATGAGTCTGCCGGCGGTGGCGGTCAGGAACGGTCCTCCACCACCAGCGGATCCGGTGTGGGGCGGGGCCTGGACAGGAGCAGGTGGACCAGGGCCGCGGTGACCTGTAGTGCCACCGCCAGGGCCAGACAGAGCGTCAGGGAGTGGTCGGCCAAGGGGCCGGCCGACGCGGCGCCGGCGGCGAAGGCGCTCACCTTCAGGCTCGCCGCGGTGGTGAACACCTGGGTGCGCAGGCGCTCGGGGGCCTCCCGGTGGCGGACCACGAACAGAGCGGTCAATTGGGGCCCCTCCGCGGCGCCCACCACCGCCACCGCGAACAGCAGCCACGGCGCGGAGGGAGCCACCATGGCACCCGCAACGCCCACCGCCTGCACCAGCACACACAACGGCACCATCGAGTCCGGGGCGAGCCGGGCCGGGCCACGGGCCAACACCAAGTTGGCGGTCAACGCGCACACCGCCATGACCGACAACAACATCGCGCCCTGCGCGGCTCCGCCCAACAGCCGTTCCCCCAGTACCGGAGTGGCCACCACCAACACCCCGGTCCCGGCGATGGAGACCGTGGAGACCAGGGTGACGCGCAACAGCGCCCGGTTGCCCAGGACCACGCGCGTGCCCGCGATCAGGTCGGTGAGCGCCGGGGACGGTACGGGCGGTGTGCTCCGGGCGGGCAGGGACCAGGCCACCGGGGCGGCCAAACCGATGAGGGCCACCGCGACAGCGACCGCGGCGCCACCACCCGCCCTCAGCGCCACCGCCCCGGCCAACCCCGGGCCCAGCAGGGAGGCGGTACTGAAGGTCATCGCGTCCAAGGCGTTGGCCCGTCTCAGATGGGTGGAGGCGACCAGGCGCGGAAGTTGGGCGGTCCATCCTCCCGACAGGGCCGGACCCAGCAGCCCCACGGTCAGTGCCAAGGCCAGTACCGGAGCGAACGGCAGGGGCTTCAGGAACAGGGCGACGGCGGCCAGACCCAGCGCGTTCGACACCAGGATGCCGGCGAGCAGCCGGCCCGGGCGCGCAGCGCGATCCAGCAACACCCCCACCGCGGGCCCGCCGATCGCCGCGGTGGCGGTGACCCCCGCCAACAGGGCCGAACCGGTGGCGGCGCTCCCCGTGACGGCCGCCCCCAACAGCAGAAGGGCCGGCCCGGAGGCCTCATCTCCAGTGCGGGCGGCGGCCGCTCCGCACAGGTAACGCACCAGGCCGTAACGGGCACTCATGCACAGGACGCTACAAAGTAACCAATGAACACACCATGGGCGTTACCTTGGAGGTATGACCACAGCACCGCGCCCGGTGGGTTCCACCCGCGCACTGGCCGAACGCACCACCGACCTGCTCAACGCCCTGGCAGAGGAGGACGTGAACCCCCAACGGATCGCCGACCTGTTCACCGAACACGGCGAGACCGACCCGGACCTGACCTCGGAGGACGTCAGGGCCCTGCGCGAGGTCGCCGTCGAACTGCGTCACGTCCTGGCCGCCCCGACCCTGGACCAGGCCGCCCGACGCGTCAACGTCCTGCTCGCCCGGGAGACGCACCCGCCCCGGCTTTCCGACCACGATGGCGCCCACCCCTGGCACCTGCACGTGGACAGCGACGACGAGGCACCCTGGGACGAGTGGTTCGTGGCCTCCACCGGCCTGTTCCTGGCCCGCCTGATCAGCGAGCGCCAACGCCACCCCGGCGGGGTGTGCGCCGCGCACGCGTGCGAGCGGGTGTTCGTCGACACCGCCCACGGCGGCACGCGACGGTTCTGTTCTCGCCGCTGCGCAACCCGCGCACGGGTGGCCGCCCACCGCCGAGCCCGTGCCTAGGAGGCGGCTTCGGGGCGATCGGGTACCAAAACGCTCAGGCAGGTCACACAGCCCTCCAGTTTCTCGAACTCGGAGATGTCCACCGGCAGCACCCGCCAGTGTTCGGCGGCCAACAGCTGCACGGTCTCCCGCGCGGCGGCGCTGACCAGCACGTCCCGCCCGCCCAAGGGCACCACGTGGGCTCCCGGTTCCTCGGGGACACGACGGATCGGTGGCAGGTGGGAGGCCTCCACCAGATCGGGCAGACCCACGAGAGAGTCGTCGGGCAGCGCGGTCACCGCGGACTTCAAGTGCAGTACCCGCCCCAAGGGCACCTGGCATACCTTGCGGTCCAAGGGGGCGAGCAGCCGCTGAAGCTGTTCGGCGCCCTCGACGTCGGTGCGCCCGCCCACCCCCACATAGACGGTGGACCCCACCTGCAGGACGTCCCCGCCCTCCAGGGTTCCGGGTTCTTCGATCCGGGCCACCCGCAACCCCAGGGAACGCGCCGCCCGTTCGGCGCCCTCGATCTCCCCACGACGCTCCCGGGCGCCGGGCCGGGTCACCACGGCCAGGTCCTCGCACACCACCAGAGTGTCCTCCACGAACACCGAATCCGGATGTTCGGGCGCCGCGTCCACCTCGACCACCCGCCAACCCGCCGAGGCCAAGGTCTCCTGGTAGATCGTGTACTGACGTGCGGCCAGCACCGGATCCACCGCCGAGCGGGCGATGTGGGTGACGATCCCCTCGGCCGGATGTGCTCCGGGCGGCCTGGTCAGGGCGACCCCGTGGGTGGTGTATCCGTCCAATTCGACCTCCTGCGTAGGAATGGGTGAGGGAGCCGGGCTTCCTGGGAGGAGCCGCAGCCTATCGCGCGCCCCTACCCCGATCCGGTGACCGGCACGCGGGTCCAACGGCTTGTGCCGGGCCGGTGCTCGGGGCAGGGTGGGGCCATGGACGTGATCGTGGTCGGCGGCGGCATCGTGGGGACCAGTGCGGCGTTCCACCTGGCGAAGAAGGGTGTGTCCACGGCGCTGGTGGACGCCTCCCACCTGGGGCAGGCCACCGGGGCGGGGACGGGCATCGTCTTCCCGTGGCCCTTCCCCTGGGACTCACCCGCCGAGCAAGGATTCAAGGCCGCCGCGGCCGCGCACTACCCGCGTTTGATGGCCGAGCTGGTCGAGGACGGCCACGACCCCGGATTCGAGGTGGTCGGTGGGTTGTCGGTGGACCGAGAGGGCGACGACGCCGGGTTCGAACTGTTCAGCACGCTCTCGCGACGTCCGGAGTTCGCCACCATGGGGCGGGTGGAACGCCTGGCCGAGGGGGAGCCGCGCGAACGGTTTCCCTTGGTGCCGGCCGACTACGGCGGGGTCCACATCGAGGGCATGGCCCGGGTGAACGGCCACTCCGCGAGGTCGGCGCTGTTCGAGGCCGCCGAGGAGCGGGGTCTGCGCTACTACAAGGGTGACGCGCGTCTGCTGTGGAACGGCGAGCGGGTGACGGGCGCAGGGGTGGGATCGGAGGAGTTGACGGCGAGCACGGTGATCGTCGCGGCCGGGGCGTGGTCGGCGGACCTGCTGGCGGCGACCGGGGTGCGGGTGGGCGTGCGCCCGGTGCGCGGACAGTCGACGCACTTCGTCCTTCCCGGGCACCGCACCCGCGACTGGCCGGTGGTGCGGTTCGGAGAACGTGACTACTTCGTGAGCGCCGCCGCCCCCGACCGGGTGATCACCGGCGGCACCTGGGAACCCGAGGCGGGGTTCGACCACCGGGTGACGGCTTCGGGGCTGCTGGGCAATCTGTCCACGGCCTTGGAGGTCCTGCCGGAGTTGGCCGAGGCGACCGTGGTCGAGACCCGGGTGGGGTTCCGTCCGGGCACCCACGACGGAGCGCAGCTGTTGGGGCCGATCGAAGGGCTGCCCGGGGTGGTGGTGGCCACCGGGCTGGGTTCACAGGGGCTGACCTTCGGGCCGTTCCAGGGGACGGTGGCCGCGCGGCTGGCGATGGGGGAGGACCCGGGCCTGGACTTGTCGGCCTTCGTGCCCGACCGCACGCAGAAGCCGGGCTGAGCGATCGGGGCCGGGGTTTGAGTAGGTGTACTCAAGCCCCGCAGCCGTGTGTTCGCACACCATGAAGGCATGAACACACCTATCCCTCAGCCCCGTTCCACCTCGCAGTTCTACCTCCAGTCGATCGTCGCCTTCGCGGTGTCCACCGTCGGTGTCGGCGCCGGAATCATCTTCTTGCCCGTCGACCTGTGGATGCGCGCCTTCCTCGGCATGAGCGTGCTGTTCGTGATCACCTCCGCGTTCACCCTGGCCAAGTGCGTACGGGACCGCCAGGACGACGAGATCGCGGCCGAGCAGGCACAGCTGTACCAGCAGATGCCGATCTGGCAGGGCGACCCCGCCCGGCAACACGGTTGAGAAGACCGGATGTGGGCGCCGTGGAAGAGCGCGGCGCCCGCACGTGTGTCCGCGGCCGCGGAACCCTCACTCCCGCGGACGGCGCGGCGTCTGTTGCGGCACGGTGCGGCCGCGCCGTGCAAGGTGTACCGGATCGGGGCCGGCCCGGAAGCGTGCCGTGCTCCGCCGGCACCGTTGAACACCCGGCGACCGCGGTGACCCGCACGGTCCCGCTGATCTGCGAAGAGGACGGACGGCCGATCGTCGACGGGCTCCTCCGAGCCGCTGGGCCGGCTCACATGGGAATCGTGAATGAGATCACCATTAGGTGAGTTACGACACCCCCCTGCATAGTTATGGCAAGTATTCGTAGTAAAGTCCCCGCAGTCTGCTGAAGGCCAAACATCGGAGCGTGTTCGGCCACGTCAGCGTTGCGTTCTCGCATGCCTTGGACCCGTTGGGCACCGTGGTGCCCAACGGGAACTCAGGCGTGCCCAGGGGAAGGAGCTCCAAGTGAGCCATGCCAACACGGGAGGGGTGGGCCACCAGGACGGTGGCGCCAACCTCGCCCACGTGACCATGATCGCGGCGGCCGCCGCGATGGGTGGTTTCCTGTTCGGTTATGACAGCGCCGTCATCAACGGCGCCGTCGACGCCATCCAGGAACGCTTCCAGGTGGGCCCGGGGGTCCTCGGATTCACCATCGCCGCCGCGCTGCTCGGATGTGTGGTGGGCGCGGGCACGGCCGGCAACATCGCCGACCGCCTCGGCCGTATCCGTGTCATGCAGATCGCCGGTGTGCTCTTCGCGATCAGCGCGATCGGCTCGGCGCTGCCCTTCACCGTGTGGGACCTGACCGTCTGGCGGATCGTGGGCGGCGTGGCCATCGGTATGGCATCGGTGATCGCGCCCACCTACATCGCCGAGGTCTCTCCAGCGGCCTACCGCGGACGCCTGGCCTCACTGCAACAGTTGGCGATCGTGCTGGGTATCGCCGCCTCCCAGCTGGTCAACTACGCCATCGCAGCGGGGGCCGGTGGGAGCGCGCACAACACGATCGGCCCGCTCCAGGCCTGGCAGTGGATGCTGGCCGTGGAGATGCTGCCCGCCCTGATCTACCTGGGGCTGAGCCTGGTCATCCCCGAATCGCCCAGATACCTGGTGCGGGTCGGCAAGACCGACCAGGCCCGAAAGATCCTGGCCGAGGTCGAGGGTGGCGGAGACGACCGCATCAACGGGCGCATCAACGAGATCCGCGAGGCACTGGGCTCGGAGGTGCGGCCCAAGCTGCGCGACCTGACCGGACGCTATGGTCTGCTGCCCATCGTGTGGATCGGTATGGCGGTCTCCGCCTTCCAACAACTGGTGGGCATCAACGTCATCTTCTACTACTCCAGCTCGCTGTGGCAGTCGGTCGGTGTGGCGGAGGCCGACTCCCTGCTGTTGAGCCTGTTCACCTCGATCGTCAACATCGTGGGCACCGTGATCGCGATCATGCTGGTGGACAAGATCGGCCGCAAGCCGTTGCTGCTGATCGGTTCGGCCGGCATGACGGTGGCGCTGGCCAGTGCGGCCTTCGCCTTCAGCAACGCCCGGGTGGAGGGTGACGAGGTCACCCTGGCCTTCGGGTGGGCCGCGACGGCGCTGGTCGCCGCGAGTTCGTTCGTGCTCTTCTTCGCCCTGTCCTGGGGTGTGGTGGTGTGGGTGTTGCTGGGGGAGATGTTCCCGCTGCGCATCCGGGCGGCCGCCATGGGCGTGGCCACCGCCACCCAGTGGTTGGCCAACTGGCTGGTCACCGTCAGCTTCCCCTCGCTGCGCGACTGGAACCTGTCGGGGGCGTACCTGATGTACGCGGGGTTCGCACTGATCTCGTTCTTCCTGGTGCTCAAGTTCGTCAAGGAGACCAAGGGCAAGACCCTGGAGGAGATGCAGGGCTGACGCACGCGGCCTGAACCGATGCGCGACGGGGGTGACCGATGTTCGGTCACCCCCGTCGCGCATCGGTGTCGGGTGTCCCCGGCGCACAGTCGAGCGTGCGCGGCTTCGACGGGGCCGGCCTTCCGGGCCCGGTGTCCCGGAGCCGGAACCGGGACCAGGCCCTCGCGCCGATACGCCACCACCGACTCCGGCGCTACCGCGAGCCGTACCGGCCGCCCGAGTGCGGTGGTCGGGCCTCAGCCCTGTTCGGGTTCCCGGCCCTCCAACAGGTCATGGACCTGCTCGGCGGTGGTCTCGCGTAGTTCCTCGTCCAGGAACAGCCAGCGGGTGATACCGACCGACTCCAGGAACGGCAGGTCGTGCGAGGCCACCAACAGAGCGCCCTCGTAGGCGGACAGGGCGTCGGTCAACTGCCGAACGCTGGACACGTCCAGGTTGTTGGTGGGCTCGTCCAACATCAACAGTTGCGGGGCCGGGGTTGCCAGCATGGTCATGGCCAGGCTCGCCCGGAAGCGTTCCCCGCCCGAGAGCGTGCCGGCCGGTTGGGCGGCACGCCTCCCGCGGAACAGGAACTTGGCCAGCTGGGCCCGGATGTGCTGCCCGGACACACCCGGTGCGGCGTCGACGACGTTGTCGGCCACCGAACGTTCCTCATCCAGCAGGTCCAGGCGTTGGGGCAGGAACCGCAACGGCACCATCACCTTCGCCTCACCCTCCAACGGTTCGAGTCGCCCGGCCAGGGTGCGCAACAGCGAGGTCTTGCCCGCACCGTTGCGGCCCACCAAGGCGATCCGCTCGGGTCCGCTCACCAACAGGTCCGCTCCGTTCAACCGGCCGTGGCGGAGACGCAGTCCGCTGACGCGCAACACGTCCCGACCGTTGGGCACGGCGGTGTGCGGCAGCTCCACCCTGATCTCGGCGTCGTCGCGAACCGCTTCGGCGGCCTCCTCCTTGCGTTCGCGCGCCTCCTGGAGACGGTCCTCGTGCAGCCCCTTGAGTTTGCCCGCCGATTCCTGGGCGGCTCGCTTCAGCGCGCCCTGGACGATCTTGGGGATGCCCTTCTCGGCGGCGGCCTTCTTCGCGGTGCGCTGACGTCGGGCCAGCTTGATCTGGGTCTGGGCGAGTTCCTTCTTCTGTTTGCGCACGTCGGACTCGGCCGCGCGCAGGGTCCGCTCGGCGGCCTCCTGCTGAACGCCCAAGGCCTCCTGGTAGGCCGACCATCCTCCGCCGTACCAGGTGACCTCGCCCCTGCGCAGCTCGGCGGTACGGTCCACGCGTTCCAACAGGTCCAGGTCGTGGCTGACCACGATCAAGGTGCCCGAACGCCAGGAGTCCACGGCCTCGTACAGGCGCCGGCGGGCGAACAGGTCCAGGTTGTTGGTGGGCTCGTCCAGCAACAGCACGTCGGGGCGCTGCATGAGCAGCGCGGCCAGGCGCAACAGAACGGTCTCCCCACCGGAGAGTTCGCCGATGGTGCGGTCCAGGCCGATGCCGTCCAACCCCAGCGTTCCCAGGGTGGCCAGCGCGCGTTCCTCCACGTCCCAGTCGTCGCCGATGATCTCGAAGTTGACTTCGGAGGCGTCGCCGGACTCGATGGCGCCCAGGGCGGCGCGTTTGTCGGCGATGCCCAGGGCGTGGTCGACGGTCGGTTCGGTGTCGAGTGTGATGTTCTGCGGCAGGTAGGTCAAGCGTCCGTGGACGGTCACCGAACCACGGGCCGGGCGCAGGTGTCCGGCCAGGAGCTTGAGCAGGGTGGACTTGCCCGAACCGTTGGCGCCGACCAGGCCGATGCGTCCCCGGCCGGTGGACAGGGACAGCCCGTCGAAGACGGTGGTGCCCTCCGGCCAGGCGAAGGTCAGGTCGGAACAGGCCACCGAGACGTCGGTGGTGACGGGTTGAGACATGGTGTTCTCTCGCAGTCGGAAGCGTTGTGGGAAAAGGGCTTCGTATGCGAGCACCACGCGGCCTGGGCCGGGCAGAAGGTGAAAGAGGTCCTATGGAGGGAGGGACGGCTCATGCACCGAGGTTGCAACCACGCTGAGTATGCGGCCAGGGGCCGTACCGCGTGATGATCGCGAACCTCAGATGCGCAACGTCCACCTCATTCGTCGACGACAGGACGCTTGTACCTTACCCATCCACCGATGAGTGTCAATCCCTTCGGCGGTGGTGGGTCGGCTCTCAGCGCTCCAGGTCGATCTTGCGCTGCAGGAACTCCTCGCGGTCGATCTCGCCTCTGGCGTAGCGCAACCGCAGCTCGTGTTCGGCCGCGTCCAGGGGTGGTGGAACGGGCGGGTGCGGACGCGTCCGGGCGGCCCGCCTGGTGTGCTGCTGTCGGGTGACCCGCCCGACCTCTCCGACGGTGAGTACGAAGAAGAAGGCCAGCGGCAGGACGATCAGGATCATGATCATCGCGGTGAAGACGGCCATGTGCCACTCCCTGCTCCGCACGAGGGGTGAGGCCCCTCGGGCTCTTCTTCCTGTGTACCCGGCCAAGGGCCGGCGCACCAGGGATCGGGCGGATCTGTGGACCACCGGCACCGCGCGCGGATGTCGACTTCGGCCGCCGTAACCTGGAATGTCGCAATCCGGCCGTACCGGCCGCGAACGAAAGGGCGGGATGCGGGTCCTCCTCGTGGACAACCACGATTCCTACACCTTCAACGTCTTCCAGCTCCTGGCCCGTGTCCTGGGCCGGGAGCCGCTGGTGTTGACCAACGACGATCCCGCCTGGACCGGTTTCGACCCGGGCGCCGTGGACGCCGTGGTCGTCTCACCCGGCCCCGGGCGCCCCCAGGTCACCCGTGACCTGGGGCGGGTCCCCGATCTTTTGGCCCATGCCCACCTGCCGGTGTTGGGGGTGTGTCTGGGCCATCAGGCCATCGCCCACCTGGCCGGAGCGTCGGTGGACTCCGCGCCCCAGCCCCGACACGGTCACCTGAGCCGGGTCCGGCACACCGGCGAAGGGCTCTTCACCGGTGTTCCACAGGACTTCACCGCCGTGCGCTATCACTCCCTGGCCGTGACCGAACCCCTGCCGGACACGTTGAGGGTCACCGCGCGGGCCGAGGACGGCGTGGTCATGGGGCTGCAACACCGTGAGCTGCCACGGTGGGGGGTGCAGTTCCACCCCGAGTCGGTGGCCGGTGAACACGGTGCGGAGATGATGGCCAACTTCCTGGATCTGGCCCGCCCGCACACGCGTCCGCGCGTCCGCGCGTCACCGCCTTCTCGACCCGGGTGTGACCCGCGACCGCCCACGCGGGCCCCCGAACCCGTGGTGGCCGAACTCGACCACGCGGTCGACACCGAGAAGGCCTTCACCCACCTGTACGCCGACGCCGAGTACGCGTTCTGGCTGGACAGCTCCCGACCCGCAGGGCCGGCACGGTTCTCCTTCCTGGGCGCGGCGCAGGGCCCCACCGCCGAAGTGCTCACCTATGACGTGGGACAGGAGGGTGTGCGGGTACGCGACGCCGCCGGAACCCGCACCGAACCGGGCACCGTGTTCGAGGCCCTGGAGCGCCGCACCGGCGCCGCCCCCTTCCCGCACGGGCTGCCCTTCGACTTCATCGGCGGCTACGTGGGCTATCTGGGCTACGAACTCAAGGCGCACACAGGGGGAGAACGCGTGCACACCGCGCCCACCCCGGACGCGGTGTGGATGCGCTGCGATCGTTTCGTGGCCGTGGACCACCACCGGGGACGTACCCATGTGGTGTGCGCCGACGGGGCACCCGACGCCCGAGCCTGGGTGGAGCGAACCCGCGCGGAGTTGCTCGACCTTCCCGACCCGCCCGAACCCGCCCCTGCCGCCGACCCCGTGGACCTGCCCGCCCTGTTGGAGCGCCCCCACGCCGGATACGTCGACGACGTCAAGGCGTGCCTGGCCCACCTCACCCAGGGCGAAAGCTACGAGATCTGCCTGACCAACCGGGTCCGCCTGCCCGACCAGGGCGAAGACCTGGACTTCTACCGAAGACTGCGCGCGGCCAACCCCGCCCCCTACGCCGCCTACCTGCGCCTGGGTGAGGTGAGCGTACTCAGCGCATCCCCCGAGCGCTTCCTGCGCGTTGACTGCGACCGCGTGGCCGAGAGCCGACCCATCAAGGGCACCGCGCCGCGCCACCCCGACCCGGCGGTCGACGCGCGCGTGGCCGAGCGACTGCGCACCGGCGCCAAGACCCGGGCCGAGAACCTGATGATCGTGGACCTGCTCCGCAACGACCTGGGGCGGGTGTGCGAGGTCGGTTCGGTGCGGGTGCCGGCGTTCATGTACATCGAGTCCCACGCCACCGTGCACCAGCTCGTCTCCACCATCCGGGGCCGGCTTCGCCCGGAGGTGTCGACGATGGCGGCGGTGCGCGCCTGCTTCCCCGGCGGCTCGATGACCGGTGCGCCCAAGGCGCGCACCATGGAGATCATCGACCGGTTGGAGTCCTCGGCTCGCGGGGTGTACTCCGGGGCGCTCGGGTACGTGTCGCACTCCGGTGAGGCGGATCTGAGCATCGTCATCCGCTCAGCCGTGCGCGCCGGAGGGGAGCTGGCCATCGGGGCGGGTGGGGCGATCGTGCTGGATTCGGATCCGGAGGAGGAGTACGAGGAGATGCTGCTGAAGGCCCGGGTCCCGGCCCGCGGGCGGTGAGGCTCCCCGGGCCCGATCCCGTGGAGTGGACGGCGACGAACCACCATGGCGAATGAGAACATGTTCCAGTTCGGTGTTAGGTTCCGGTCATGCGAGTTGACGAGTATCTGCAGCTTGACGCCGTCGGCCTGGCCGAACTGGTCCGTGCCGGGGAGGTCACCTCCACCGAACTCCTGGACGTGGCCATCGAACGCGCCGAGCAGGTGAACCCCGCGCTCAACGCGATCATCCTGCCCATGTACGAGGAGGCGCGCCGCTTGGCCGGGACCGCACCCGAAGGCCCCTTGGGCGGGGTGCCCTTCCTGCTCAAGGACCTCTTCCAGGACTACGCCGGATACCCCACCTCCTGCGGGAACCGGGCCCTGCGCCAGGTCCCGGCCTCCAGGCACGCCGAGGTGGTGCGCCGCTGGCTCAAGGCCGGCCTGGTTCCCTTCGGCAAGACCAACGTCCCCGAGTTCGGCGCCAAGGCCGTCACCGAGCCCTTGGAATTCGGCCCCACCCGTAACCCCTGGCACACCGGCCACACCCCCGGCGGTTCCTCCGGTGGTTCGGCGGCGGCCGTGGCGGCGGGGATCACCCCCGCCGCCGGGGCCAACGACGGTGGCGGCTCCATCCGCATCCCCGCCGCCGCCTGTGGCCTGTTCGGGCTCAAACCCGGGCGCGGACGTGTACCGTTCGGGCCCCTGCGGGGCGAACCCATGAACGGCGCCTCGGTCAACGGCGTACTGACCCGCACCGTGCGCGACAGCGCCGCGCTGCTGGACGTCATGGCCGGCTCCGAACCGACCTCGCCCTATCCCATCGCCCCTCCCGAACGCCCCTACGCACAAGAGGTGGGACGCGACCCGGGCCGGCTCCGGATCGGGTTCGGCGAGCACTCGCCCATGGGCACCCGAGTGCACCCCGAGGCGGTGCGCGCCGTGCGCGAGGCGGCCGCGCTGTTGGAGGAGCTGGGCCACGAGGTCGTCGAGGCCGAACCCGCCATCGACGGCCGCTCCTTGACCGAGGACTTCCTGACCATGTGGTATGGGTCCATGGCCGCCCTGGTGGACGGCGTCAAGGCCGACACCGGCTGCTCCGACGACGGCTTCGAACCCGACACCCTGATGCTGGCCGCCATGGGGCGGGCCCGCAGTTCGGCCGACTACGTGCGCGGCCACGACCGCTGGAACCAGCACATCCTGGCCCTGGCCGACTTCCACTCCCGCTACGACCTGCTGTTGACACCCACCATCGCCGGGCCGCCGGTGACCATCGGCCGCCTCGACCCGCCCTCCTGGCTGCGCACCGCCGAACGTCTGCTGGTGCGCACCCGCACCGAACGGATCGTCACGGCCACCGACATGGTGACCACCGAGGTGATGAACAACCTCACCGCCACCCCGTTCACGATGACCGCCAACCTGACCGGAACCCCCGCCATGTCGGTGCCCCTGCACTGGACCGACTCCGGGCTGCCGTTGGGCGTACAGTTCATCGCCGCCGCGGCCGGTGAGGGCATGCTGCTGCGCCTGGCCGGCCAACTGGAACAGGCCCGCCCCTGGGCCCACCGCCGTCCCACCGGGGTGCCCTTCCCCGCCTCGCTCAGCTCCTCCGACGGAGCAGCGTCGTGAGGACCGCGGCGGCCGGTACCGCCCACACCACGCGGTAACCGCCGAAGAGCGCACCACCGGAGGCGGTGAGCACGGCCCGACCGATCATGCCCACCGCCCCGGTCACGGCCACGACCGTGACCAGACCGACCGGCACCGCGAGCAGACACTTGGGAAACCGAACGGCCAAGGGCAAGGCGCGCAAGACGAACAACTCCAGGACGACGGCTCCCGCACCGGCGCCGGCCCACTGAGCGACGGCCACCTCACCCGGCCCGTGGTCGGCGTGGGAGGCCACCGCGACCACAGGCCCACGGCACGCGTGTTCGGTGACGGGGTTCGGTGCGTTCGGGTCTCCCGCGCGCGGGGGAGACCGGGCCCCTTCCAGGACGGTCAGGCGTTCTCGGCGACCAGGACGATCTTGCCGGTGGTGTGCCCCTTCTCTCCCAGGGCGTGTGCCTTGGCGGCCTGGTTCATCGGGAAGGTCGCCTCCACATGGGCCCGCAAGGCACCTCGCTCCACCAGATCGGCGATGGAGCGCATCCCTTCGTGGTCGGCCTCCACCAGCAGCGTCTCCGCCCGCACACCCAGTTTCTCGACCCTGGCCGCCTCATCGGGGTCCTGGCCCGGCAGGAGCGAGACCAGGACACCGCCCGGGCGCAGCAGGTTCAAGGAACGGGCCCGGGTGTCGCCCGACACCGGGTCCAGGACCACATCCACCTCCTCGACCACCTCGGCGAAGTCGACCTCGCGGTAGTCGACGACCTCGTCCGCGCCCAACTCGCGCAGGAAGTCGTGCTTGGGCGTGCCGGCGGTGCCGATGACGTGCGCCCCGTGCGCCTTGGCGATCTGTACCCCCAAGTGGCCGACCCCGCCCGCGGCCGCGTGCACCAGTACCCGCTGCCCCGCACCGACGCGAGCGGTCTCGACCAGGGCCTGGTGGGCGGTCAGGGCGGCCAACGGCAGCGCTCCGGCCTGGACGTGGTCGAGACCGGAGGGTTTGTGGGTGAAGGCACGCGCCGGGCCCAGCGCGTACTCGGCGTGCGAACCCACCCCGTTCGGGTAGGGCAGCATCCCGAAGACCTCCTCGCCGGGCTTGAACAGGGTGACGCCGTAACCCACCTGTTCGACCACACCGGAGACGTCCCAACCCAGGACGAGGGGAAGCCGGTTCAAGAACACGCCCTGGGCGCGATGCTTCCAGTCGGTGGGGTTGATCCCGGCGGCCCGGACCGCGACCAGGATCTGTCCCGGCCCGGGTTCGGGCCGAGGCACCCTGGTCCACTCCAAAACCTCGGGGCCACCGTAGGTGCTCTGTCTGTTGGCGAACATGGTCGCGGTGCTGTCGTCGCTCATGTTCCCCAGACTGCCCGAACGCACCCGTACGAACACCATGACCTCGCTCTCCGGCGATCCCATTGGTCATCGGTGGCCCTCACCGCTACGTTCGGGAACCCGCGGCACAACCGCCGAGACCACACACCAGAGCACACGTTCGGAAGAGTGCGAGCACCAT
>NZ_DYZD01000438.1 GCF_020741345.1 Nocardiopsis listeri | reverse complement strand
CTGGCCGAAGACGACCAGGTGGGACCACTACACCCCCTCACCCTGGGCGCGGCGGTCAACCGGGCCAACACCCTGGTGGCCACCGGCGAGATCACCGAGGCGGTCGCGCTGGACGTGCGCACCCAGGAGGCCCTGCGCGAATGCTTCGGCCCGCAACACCCGCACACCGAGATCGCGTTCGCCAACTACCTCAACAGTTCCGCCCGGCACACCGGTGATCCGTTCAGCGAACGTGCCCACATCGACCTGGAGGTACCGGAGATCTGAGTACGCACGAGGCCACGGGCGAGGGCGCCCCCGAACGTCCGGGCGCCTTCTTCACCAGTTACGGCGGCCGCAGGGCCGACCGGGAGGAGGTGCTGCGTTTCCACGCCGACCTGGAGCGGGCGGTGCGACTGCACACCGACGACCACGTCACGGGTATCAGCGGCCCCCACCTGCGACAGGGCGGGAGATGGCGCGAGGAACTGCTGGAGCACTGCGCGACCGCCGCCACCATGGTGGTGCTGTTGAGCGAGACCCAACTGGACAGTGAGTGGTGCGCGCGGGAGTGGGGTGTGTTCGAGGAACGTCTGCGCCGATTCCGGCCGAACGGGGAGGTGGCCCACCCGCTGCTTCCGTTGGTGTGGACCCCGTTGAGCGGCCCGCTACCGCCCGCGGTCCGGGCACGACAGCGGCTGGACTGGGTGGAGCCGGTGGGGCACGCCGACCGAGGCGTGCTGGACCTGATGTACACCGCCCCGGACGGTTATCGGGCACTGTGCTTTCGGGTCGGTGGGTTGGTGGCCCGGGCGATGTCCACCCCCCTACCGCCCCTTCCGGTGGACGAGGCCGGGTCGGTACGACCGGCGTGGGACGCGCCCGAGCGTGTAAGGGCCCGAGCGAACGGGCGCCGCCCCGGACCCCGCACGAAGGAGTGCTTCCTGGAGGGGCTCGACCCACGGACTCCGTTGGAGTACCGGGTGGCGCACGTGTTGTCCCGTGTGCCCGTACTGGACGAGGAACACCTGTGGCGGTCCTTCCTGAGCAGGCTCGGCGAACTGCGCGGCGGCCGCGCCCAGAACCCCCTCCACTGGCCGGTCACCGAACCGACGTTCGATCGCGTGAGCCGGCTCGTGGAGCACCTCTCGCACCAACACCACCCCGAGGACACCATCGCCTGGCTCTCCCGGGCACTGCGCGAGACCACCGGGATCGACGGCGCCGCGGACGCCCTGGCGAGCCTGGCCCCCGGCCCGGAGACGGAGAGGAGCCTCGAACCGTGAGCACCCCCTCCCCCGATTCCGCCACCTCGATGGACCGGCGTCCCCGGATCGCCGTGGTCGGCAGCCTGGACTCCCGGCGCGAGTACGACCCGCCGCTGCGCGACCTCGACCGAGCGCGCACCGCCTGCCACGAACTGGGCCGCGCGCTGGCCCTGGCCTCCTTCGACCTGGTGGTGTTCTCCGACCGCGACCACTACGCGGAGACCGTGGTGGTGCGCGGCTACGCGGCGGCCGCCACCTTGGAGGGACGGGTGCTGGCCCACCCGGCGCGGCACCAGGAGTACGCTCCGGAGCTGCCCGAGGGGGCGTCGGTGCGGATCACGACGATGCGCGACACCGGAGAGGAGTGGGAGGTCCCCTTCTACCGAACCCTGTTGGCGACGGACGGGGTGGTCCTGGTCGGAGGCGGACGGACGACCCGGGTGGCGGGGATCCTGGCGTTGGCGCAGGGTATTCCGGTGGTTCCGCTGGCCGCTTTCGGTGGCGGTGCCCGGCAGGTGTGGGCCGACCTGCCTCGTTCGGGTCGCCATGTCACCGAGGCGGACGTGCACACGCTGGGCGAGTCCTGGTCCACCGGGTCGGCGGGGCGTGTCACCGGACTGCTGCGCGCGCAGTTGGAGCGGCGGGCCGAGAGCCGGCGGCGGGAGCGACTCTCGCGCCGGTGGGAGCGGTGGGCCGAGTCGGGCGGGCTCATGGCGGCGATCCTGCTGCTGGTGGCCGCGCTCGCCGCGATCGTGTTCGTGCCCGGTCCAGGACCTGCCGGGACCTCCACCCTGGCGCTGCTGCTCGGCGCACCTATGTGCGCGGCGGTCTCCGGGGGGTTGATCCGTGACTCGTTCGGGCTCTCCCCTTCGGCCTTGCGGGCCTGCGCGCGCGGGTTGGGCGCGGGGGCGGTGTCGGTCCTGACCTACGTGGCGGCGCAACTGCTGACCGCGCCCGAGCTGTTGGGGGATCTGGACGCGCGGCGGCTGCTGTTCTTCGTGGTGCCGATGGGGTTCGCCGCGGGTTTCACCTTCGATCTGGTCTTCGAGCGACTGCGCCGTACCGATCCGAAGGGGACCGCGTCCCCGCCACCTTGACCCGCACGGGGTCGGAGGCGACCTCGGTCAGAGCTCGAAGACCAGGCAGGTGGAGGAGGCGGTGGCGACCACCTTGTCGGCTGCGTCGCGGATCTCGCCCTCGGCGAAGGCGGCCCGGCGACCGGGTTTGGTGACCCAACCGCGGGTGTACAGCGGGGCGCCGGCGAACACCGGACGCAGGTAGCTGACCTTGATCTCCACCGAGGTGTAGCCCACGCCGGCGGGCAGGGTGCTCTGGACGGCACAGCCCACGGCCGAGTCCAGCAGGGTGCACATCATGCCGCCGTGCACCGCGCCCATGGGGTTGCAGGCGGATTCGTCGGGGGTGCCCTCGAAACGGACCTCGCCCGGGGAGACCGCGCTCAACCGGAAGTCCATGAGGTGGCCGATCGGGGCGAAGGGGATCTCTCCGCGCAGCCCCGCCTCCAGGTGTTCCAGGCCGCTGAGCCCTTCACGCCCCTCGACGGTGAGCTTGGGGTCGAACCAGGTGACGGTCTTGCTGCGGGGTTCGCCCCAGGCCTCGGGGACGCTGTCGTGAGTCTGCATGGAGGACACGTTACATGGTGAGTTTGGTTTTCAAACCATCGGCTCCGTGCGACCCTGGGGGCATGCCGCAACGACCGCCCTCCGTCACCGTCCCGGGTCGCCCCTGTCCGGCGGCCGCGACTTTGCAGATCGTCGGTGAGCGCTGGTCCCTGCTCGTGGTCCGCGAACTCCTGTTCGGGGTGCGTCGCTTCGACGCGATCGCCCGCAACACCGGCGCGCCCCGCGACCGGCTCACCGCCAGGCTGCGCTCCCTGGAGGAGACCGGCATCGTCGAACGCCGCGCCTACCAGGAGCGTCCTCCCCGGTACGAGTACCACCTGACCGAGGCCGGCCGTGACCTGGCACCGGTGGTGTTCGCCCTGTTCACCTGGGGCGGCCGGTGGCTGTTCGACGAATCACCGGTCGAGCTGCGCCATCGCGCCGCCGACGGCCACGAGCACGTCCTGCCCCTGGACTCCCCGCGACACTGCCCGACCTGCGACGAACCCCTGCGTCCCGAAGACGTCGTCCCCCGTCGGAACCTCCCCGCCGAGGCGAGCGAACAGGCCTGAACGGGCGAGCCTTCGCAAGATCCACCACGCCGGGGCCCTCGTGGAGGCGCTTTCGGCTACCGATATCCCCGAACCGCTCGACAGAACCCTCGACCACGCGTAATGTCCGACACCACCACCCACAGTGACCACTGGGGAGACCATGCCGACGCTACGCCGACGCCTGCTCGACCTGCTGGGCCGCCAGGTCAACGTGCACGACCTCGGCCCGGGGGCCGCCGTACTCGAACGCCGCGGCGACTACCGGATCACCCCGGCCGGACCGCGCACCTGGTTGGTCACCCGTGGCCAGAGCGACCACCGCCCCGTCGTTCCGCCTCAGGGCTGGACCCGAACACCCCTGGGTCCGGGCGCGGAACTGCTCGCCCGCGAGTCCATGAGCGACGCCGACGAGCTCGCGTTGCACAAGAGGGCACAGAACCACCTGGGCGCCCGACACGTGGCCTCCGTCCTGCGCCACTACCGGGTCGACTGCGTCTTCGACGTGGGCGCCAACATCGGCCAGTACGGCCGTAGTCTGCGCGAACACGGCTACCGGGGCCGGATCGTCTCCTTCGAACCGGTCCCGGACATGGCGGCGGAGCTGCGCACCGTGGCCGCCCGGGACCCCGATTGGCAGGTCCACGAGATGGCGCTGGGTCGTGAGGACGGCACCGCCGAGATCAACGTCGTGCCGGGGTCGATGAGTTCGCTGTTGGAGGCCAGCGAGTTCGGCAACACCCGGTACAAGCGCTTCCAGAGGACGCGCACCGAGACGATCGGCCTGCGCCGCCTGGACGGTCTCATGGACAAGGCACTCGCCGGGATCAAGAACCCGCGCCCCTACCTGAAGATGGACACCCAGGGGTTCGATCTGGAGGCCTACGCGGGCGCGGGCAAGCGGATCGAAGAGTTCGTGGGCCTGCAGTCCGAGGTGGCCCTGATGCAGATCTACGAGGGCATGCCCCGTATGGCCGAGGCCATCGCGGTGTACGAGGCCGACGGTTTCGAGGTGACCGGCATGTACCCGGTGACCCGCGAGGAGAGCACCGGCCGAGTACTGGAGTTCGACTGCGTCATGGTCCGCGCCCGGTCCCTCTCCCAGGACTGACGCCCTGCCCGGCCCGGGCACCGAAAGAATCCTCTCGACCGTGTCGAACGCGGCTCGGATCGTTCGACGACGAGGCGAGGACGACCCGGGGGGACAGAACATGCGCACGCCGATCATCACCGCGTTCGTGTCCGTCGACGGTGTCATGGAGGCGCCCGGGGGCGAGCCCGGGTACCGGAATTCGGGTTGGACCTCCACACGGTGGAGATGGACGAGGCCGCCTACGAGATCAAGACCCGTGAGCAGGAGGAGGCGGGG
>NZ_DYZD01000437.1 GCF_020741345.1 Nocardiopsis listeri | reverse complement strand
ACTCACCCCACCGCGGATACGCCCGGAGAACACCAGGATCATCCGCTCGGCCGAAGGCGGGTGGGGGTCGGCGCACGCCGTCAACACCGGCGTCGCCGCCGCGACGGGTCGGGTGATCCTGCGGTTGGACTCGGACATGCTGGTCCACCGCGAACACGTGGAGTCGCAGCTGCGCTGGCACCACCAGGCCGACTACACGGTGGTGCTGGGCCACAAGCTGTTCGTCGACTTCGACCCCGCCGCGATGGTCCCGGAGTACGTGTACGAGGAGGTCGTGGCGGGCCGCGGCGACACGCTCTTCGATCGGGACGGCGCCGACCCGCACTGGGTGGAACGGTTCATCGACCGGACCGACCGCCTGCGTTCGGCGGGACACGAGGGATTCAAGGTCTACGTCGGCGCCACGGGGTCGTTGCACCGCGACCTTTACCTGAGGTCCGGGGGCATGGACCCCGAGATGGTCCTGGGCGGCGACAGCGAGTTCGGGCACCGGCTGGCTCAGCGCGGCGCGGTGTTCGTGCCCGACCTGGACAGCAGCAGTTGGCACCTGGGGCGTTCCCAGATGCAGGAGAAGCGTGACGCGGGCACCCGCTACCGGATGCCGTACGTGTCCAACCGGGTGCCCGACTTCCACCTGCGCCGCAAGCGTCCGGACCGCCAGTGGGAGGTACCGCTGGTGGACGTGGTCCTCGACGTGGCCGAACGCACCCTTGAGGAGGTCGACGAGACCGCCGGGGCGTTGCTGTCCGGTTCCACCCCGGACCTGCGTCTGTGGATGGTGGGGCCGTGGTCGCGGCTGCACAACGACCGTCGCCCGCCGTTGGAGGAGGTGTTCCTCGACCTGCGCCTGGCGCACGAGACCTTCCGGGGGGACCCGCGGGTGCGCTTCGTGGAGTCGCCGCCCGAGACCGACCCGCGAGTTCCGTTCCGGCTGTACCTGGAGGCGGGGCCGCCGCCGACCCCGGACGCCCTGGCCGAACTCGTCACGGCCTGCGACCGCTCCGGGGCCGGATTGCTGTGCTCCCCGATGCCGGGGGCGCTGAGCGCCGGTGACGGCGTGCTGCGGCTGGAGCGGGTGGCCGCCTTCGAGCGGGCTCGTCACCTGGATCCGGAGGCCGAGGGCAAGGACCTGGACCGCCTCGTGGAGGAGGTGTTCGGAATCCACTGGACCCCGGCGACCGGGGTCATCGCGTCCCTGGGGCCGGAGGAGGCCGAACTGGAGGAGAAGGCCTCCACCGGCCCCGAGGACGAGTCGGTGGAGCGGCTGCGGGCCAGGCTGAAGCAGGCCACGGACCGGGGCGACCGGATGCGTCGACGGGCCGAACGCGCCGAACGTAAGCTGCGCTGGTTCACCCCGAGTCTGGTCCACCGAGTCCTGCGCCGCATCGCCCGCTGAAGACCAAGGGTCGGCCCGCGGAGGTGCCGTAGATGCTGAAGGGGCCTGACTCCCAGGTGCCCGAACACCCGAACGCGAGGCGGAGGCCGGGCGGTTACGGGACCCAGAGTCCCAGGGACTCTGCGACCAGGGCGGGGCGCTCCTGGCCCTCGATCTCCACGGTGTGCCGGCTGGAGACGAGGTGACCCTTGGGGGTCTCCTTGACCTCGATGAGTTCCACGGCGTCGCGTACGCGCGAGCCCACGACGACGGGCTGCAGGAAGCGCACCTTGTTGAGCCCGTAGTTGATGGACATCTTGGGCTTCTCGGTGATCCGGAAGATCTGCTGGGAGAAGTGCGCCACGAGCGACAGGGACAGGAAGCCGTGCGCGATGGTGGCGCCGAAGGGGCCTTGGGCGGCGCGGTCGGCGTCGAGGTGGATCCACTGGTGGTCCTCGGTCGCGTCGGCGAACCTGTCGATACGGCTCTGGTCGATGGTGACCCAGTCGGTGACGCCCAAGGACTCGCCTTGGGCGGAGATGACCTCGTTGATGTCGGCGAAAACGCGCACGACGCCTCCACGTTCGGGTTGGGGGTCGGGCCTGCTCGTCGAGGCCCTCTGCGGTGCGCGACACTCTACCTAACGGTGTTCGGTTAAGAGTGTCCGGGGCCGATCGGGCGTCAGGCCGCACCGGGATCGGAAGCCCGTGGGGCGTCCAGCAGCAGCGTCCTGGCGGTGAAGGAACGAAGGGCCGTCGGGTCGAGTTCGTGCCCCAGGCCGCTCGCGGTCAAGGGCACCGGAACCACACCGTCGTGCGCGCGCACCGGTGGCACGACCAGACCGCGCCCGCGCGAGCCCGCACCGGGCATCTCCACCGGCAGGGTCGCCCCGGCCAGTGAGGCCAACGCGACCGTCGCAGCGCGGCCCACCCCGGTCCGCGCCGAGGAACCGCACCACACCGGCCAGCCGGCGTCCACCGCCATGTCCACCGCCCGACGGGCCGCGGTCAACCCGCCCAACCGGGCCGGATCCACGTTGACCGCGCCGCCGGTCTCGGCCCGGATCGCCTCGCCCAGGTCCTCCACCGAGGACAACGAACGGTGCAGGGCCACCGGTGTTCGCAGTTCGGAGGACAGTCGGGTGTGCGCGGCGAGGTCGTCGGGGGAGAAGGGGTCCTCGATGGCCACCAGCCCCAGGGCGTCCAGGGATCGCAGCGCGTCCAGGTCCTCGGGGGACTCGGTGTACCGGCCCCCCGCGTCCACCTGGAGCACCAGGAACGGGAAGCTGGTCTGCACCGCGCGGACCACGTCGGTGTCCCAACCCGGCTGGATCTCCAACCTGATCCGCCGGAAGCCCGCCCCCACCTGACGGTTCACCTCGGTGATCACCGACTCCGACGTCACCTGCCGGGCCAGGGTCACACCCGCGGTGAGCGCGGTGCGCGATCCGGCCAGGGCGTGCGCCAGCGGGGTCGAGCGCTGTCGGCTCCACAGGTCCCAACATGCGGTGTCCAACGCGCCCACCAGTGCGGGATCCCATGGCAGGTCGGCGAAGGCGTCCACGACCTCGGTCGGCCGACGCCAGGAGTGGTCGAGCAGAGCGGGTGCGAAGACCTGAGCCAGCGCGTCCCACTGCTCGGGGGCGGCGCTCGGAACCTCGCCCCAACCGCTCACCTCACCGTCGGACACCCGGACCAGGACGGGGGCCGCGGTGCCGGCGCCTCTCCCGGCCAGAGATGGACGCAGCCGCACCAGTTCGAGTTCGACGATGCGGGTCACGGTCACCGCTCCGGCGTGCGTCACTACAGTCCACCTCTGCTCGGGCCTCGGGCGTCGGGCCCGCCACGGGGAAGGACCCACTTTCGACGGTACCCCCGCCGGACCCGCCCGACCACCCCGTACGGCCCACCCTGTGGACGAAGGTTTCCCTGGTGGTGCGGGCTTTGTGCGGGTCGGGGCCGGTTCGTCCATCTCGGGTCGGGGCCACGTCGGGTGTGTCACCCCGACCACGGGAAGCAGGGGCCGCCCTGGTGGGACGGCCCCCTTCGGAGTCGGAATCAGTGGTCGAGGACCTCGTCGAGCCCACGGTGCTTGAGACCGTGGGCCTCCGCCACCGGGGCGTAGACCACCTCCCCGCCGAAGGTGTTCAGACCGGCCGCCAGCGACGGGTCATCTCGCAGGGCCCGCCTCCACCCCCTGTCGGCGAGCGCCACGACGTAGCGCAGGGTGTCCTTGGTGAGCGCGTGCGTGGAGGTGTTGGGGACCGCGCCCGGCATGTTCGCGACGCAGTAGAACACCGTGTCGTGCACGGTGAACGTGGGGTCGTCGTGCGTGGTGGGGCGCGAGTCCTCGAAGCAGCCCCCCTGGTCGATCGCGATGTCCACCAGGACCGCGCCCGGGCGCATCCGGGCGACCAGCTCGTTGGAGAGCAGCTTCGGTGCCCTGGAACCGGGGACCAGCACCGCGCCGATCACCATGTCGGACTCCAGGGCCGACAGCTCCACCTCGAAGCGGTTGGACGCCACCGTCTTGACCCGCCCCCGGTACAGGGAGTCCAGGTGCCGCAACTTGTCGACGTTCAGGTCCAGCACCGTCACCTCGGCGCCCATCCCCACCGCGACCTGGGTGGCGTTCAGCCCGGACACACCGGCGCCGATCACGGTGACGCGGGCGGGGCGCACTCCCGGGACCCCGCCCATGAGGACCCCGCGACCACCGGCGGAACGTTGCAGGGTCACCGAGCCGACCTGTGTCGCCAGTCGGCCCGCCACCTCCGACATGGGTGCGAGCAGCGGCAGGGAACCGTCGGGCAGCTGGACGGTCTCGTAGGCGATGCCGGTGACCCCGCGCTCGACCAGCGCGTCGGTGCACTCGCGCGAGGCCGCCAGGTGCAGGAAGGTGAAGAGGGTCTGGCCCTCGCGCATGCGGTGGTACTCGGCGGGGACGGGTTCCTTCACCTTGAGGACGAGGTCACCGGCGGCCCACACCTCGTCGGCGGTGTCCAGGACGGTGGCACCGGCCTCCCGGTACTCCTCGTCGGTGATGGAGGAACCCAGACCCGCGTCGTGTTCGACGAAGACCTCGTGACCTCGGCCGGTCAGTTCGTGGACCCCTGCCGGGGTGATGGCGACTCGGTACTCGTGGTTCTTGATCTCGCGGGGCACACCGATGAGCACGGTTCCTCCAACTGGTATCGCCATGGACACCTACCACTGTGAACTGCGAAGGCGCCCCGGCGCTATCGCCAATGTGCATAGCCCTGTAGGGCCATGTTGACAGGGTGTAAGGACTCGGTGTGGCGTGTGACACGGGTCTACGGGTGTGCTTCTCGGCCCCCCACCCACACCCTTGTGACCCTTCCGACGAGCCGCATACCCGCGTAGGGACCCGGGTCGTCCTCGGGCACCAGCGTGGTCGCCTCGTCGTCGAAGGCGACCAGGTCCGCCTCGTATCCGGTCTGGATCCGGCCACGGGCCAGCCCCAGGAGGTCGGCGGGGCCTCGGGCGGTCCAGCGGGCCAGGTGGTTCAGGGTGAGGTTACGTCGACGCGCGGCGGTCCACAGCGCCGACAGGCTCCACGGCAGGGTGTACAACCCGATCGCCGGCAGGTGGCCCGAACCGATGGTGCCCAGCGCCGATCCGGGTTCGAGGAGGGCGCTCCACAGCGCCTTGCGGTTGGCGTCCGAACGCAGGGGCGGACGGCAGCCGTGTACCGGCGAGTCCGGCCCGGGGAACTCCGAGGGCAGGCACAGGTAGTGCGGGCAGGTCTGCGCGCCCAGCTCCACCCCGGCCGCCTCCGCCGCGGACAGCAGCGCCGCGCACTCGGCGGCGGTGAACGGGGCGATGTGGGTGCGCGCGCCCACGACACGGGCGGCGGAGATCACCCGTTCCAGCCCGCGACGTTCGGCCCGGGGCGGACGTTGTTCGGCGCTGACCGGAGGGGTCCCGAGTTCGGCGGCGTCCTCGGCGTGCACGATCAGCAGGGAGTCCAGGGTGGCGATCTCCACCATGGCCTTGCGCAGCCCGGAGTCGCTCAGCGCCGCCATGTCGGGGGCGCCCCCGTCCGACAGGGACGCCTGGAAGGCCACCACCCCACCGGCCTGGAGATCGGCGAGGTCCAGCGGGCCGGTGCCCTGGTTGACCCCGCCCAGGAAGGCGATGGCCACCGGGGACCCGGCGGCGGCGCGTTGGTGGACCTGGAGGGAGTCCGCGCAGGTGATGGCGGGCCGGGCGGGCGCGGGGGAGGCCACCACGCAGGTGACCCCGCCTCGCAGGGCGGCGGAACCGGCCCGGTGGTAGGAGTCGGTCAGTTCCTCGCCGGGGGCGTGCACCCCGGTGCCCAGGTCGACCGCCCCGGGCAACAGGGGCCGATCTCCGAGGTCGACGACCCGAGGACCGTGCCCTTCGGGTCGTTCGGTCCCGGTTCGATCCGATGGTGTGGGCGGGTCGGTGATCGAGCGGTACGGCAGCACCGCCTCGATGCGTCCTTCGCGGACGGCCACGTCCGCCGCTTCGATCCCATCGGGGACCACCACTCGTGTCGAACGGACGACGGTGTCGAAATCGGGCATCGCTCCCCCTTCGTGCGCAGGGCTCAGGTCAGGGTGAGAGGTGTCGGGGAGGGGACGGAGCGGGGACTCGTCGGGGCGTCGAGCGTATCGCGTGGAACCCCTTCGCATGGGGGAAACATCACCAACGGCGGTGGCTTTCACGCACTGGACGGGTCCCCGGAGCGGCCGACCGGGTACCAAGTCCGACACTGTGTAGTAAACGGACTAACCTTGGTCGAGGTGTTCCTCCGTGCACGGCCCCTGCCGACCCCGATCTGAACAGCACAGCGGTGGCCATCACGGCCGAGAGCCCTGACCTGCTGTTGACCGCACTCGAAGACGGAGTGGCACGTGGCTCCTCCCGCACAGAACGACAATTCCCCGATCAAGGTTCACCAGAACGACGACGACCTGCCTCCGGGCACCGGTGTCGTACCGATCTTCGCCATGATCGTCGCCCTGGTCTGCGCCATTTTCCTGGGCTTCACCCTGGTCATCGGCGGTTCGGTCTTCGCCAGGGTCATCCCCGGCCTGCCCGACGCCGGTGAGGCCGTGCGCTGGGGCATGCCGATCGCCAAGGCCTTCATGAACGTCGGGGCCGTCCTGACCATCGGCCTGTTGGTGATGGCGGTCCTGCTGCTGCCCTCCTACAAGGGGCGCCTGTCCGACCAGGCCATCGGCTACGTACGCGCCGCCACCTGGGCCTCCCTGGCCTGGGCCGTGGCCGCCGTGGCGACCCTGTACTTCCAGGCCTCCGAGTTCCTCGCCAAACCCATGGGCCAGGTCTCGATCGACGAGGTGACCGCCTTCGCGGGTTCGGTCTCCGGCGGCATCGCCCTGATGTTCGTCATCTTGATCACGACCGGTATCGCGCTGTTCGGTCGTACCTGCACCGGCGCCACCTCCGGCCTGTGGTTGCTCGTGGCCTCCCTGGTCGCGGTCACCCCGCCGGCCCTGACGGGGCACTCGGCCTCCTCGGGTTCCCACGAGCTCGCGGTCACCGGTCTGGCCCTGCACCTGGTCTCCATCTGCGTGTGGGTCGGCGGCCTGGCCGCGGTCACCTACCACGCGGTACGAACCGACGGCGAGGCGCCGGCCACCGCCGCGCACCGGTTCAGTCGCATGGCGCTGTGGGCCTACGTCGGTGTCGCCATCAGCGGTGCGGCCAGTGCCCTGGCCCGCCTCTACTCCCTGGAACACCTGTTCTTCACCGAGTACGGGCTGTTCATCGTCGCCAAGATCGTGCTGTTCGGCGTCCTCGGCGTGCTCGGCTACGCGCACCGCAAGTGGACGGTGAACCGGATCGTTGGGGCACCGGAGGGCAAGGACGGCCACGCCTTCCGCCGCTGGAACTTCATCCTGCTGTCCGGGGCCGAGGTCATCATCATGGCCGCGGTCATCGGTGTCTCCGTGGGGCTGGGCCGCACCGCGCCGCCCCCTCCGCTGGAGAGCACGGTCGACCCGGCCGCGGCCATCCTGGGCTTCACCATCCCGTCCGCCATGAGCATGCAGAACCTGCTCACCCTGTGGCGTCCCGACCTGTTCTTCATCATGTTCGTGGTCGTCGCCGGTGGCCTGTACCTGGGCGGCGTGTACCGGCTGGTCAAGCGGGGCGACAAGTGGCCGATCGGACGCCTCGTCGCCTTCCTCCTGGGGCTGGTGACCATCGTGCTGGTCCAGCTCACCGGTTTCGCCACCTACGCGATGATCATGTTCTCGGTGCACATGATCCAGCACATGGTGTTGGCCATGGTCACCCCGATCCTGTTGGTGCTGGGCGCGCCGGCCACCCTGGCCCTGCGCGCCCTGAAGCCGGCCGAGCAGCGGGGTGACCGGGGGCCGCGCGAATGGCTCAACGCCTTCCTCAACAGCCGCTACTCGAAGTTCATCACCCACCCGGCGGTGGCCGCGCCGATCTTCGTGCTCAGCCTGTACGTCCTCTACCTGACGCCGCTGTTCGGCATGCTCATGAGCGACCACCTCGGTCACCTGTTCATGGGCGTGCACTTCCTCGTCTCGGGCTTCCTCTTCTACTGGGTGATCATCGGTATCGACCCGGCCCCGCGGAAGGTCCCGTTCCTGCTGCGGTTGCTGTTGCTGCTGGTGGTGATGGGCTTCCACGCCTTCTTCGGCATCGCCATCATGGAGCAGGCCACGCCCATCGCGGCGGAGTACTACGGCCGGTTGGAGATCCCGTGGATGCAGGACCCGATGGCCGACCAGTACAAGGGCGGTGGCATCGCCTGGGCCCTGGGCGAGATTCCCACGCTCCTGGTGATGCTGGCGCTGGTGGTGCAGTGGGCGCGTGACGACGAACGCCAGGAACGTCGTCGGCAGCGGCACAGCAGTCGTGGCGGCTCCGACGACGCCGACATGGACGCCTACAACGAATACCTCGCCGAACTCGACCGCCGTTCCCGCCAACAGCCCAACTGACCCCGAGCCGCGGTCGACCCTTCACGGGCCCCCTTCCCCATCCGTGGAAAGGGGGCCCGACCCTTGCCCTCGGTGATCACAGCTCCGGGGAGGCGGCGATGAGGCTCCGGGCGGTCTCGATCGCCGTCTCACAGGCGTCGTCCGCGCTGACCTGGACGAACAGGCTGTGGGTGTCAGAGGTGGCCAACTCCAGGTTGCAGGAGTCGGAGAAGGCCTCGGTGTAGCCGGGGTAGCCCTCCACCGTCACGTACTCGTAGGCCTGACCGCCCTCGAACGCCGCCGAGAGGATGCGGGGGACCGGCGGATCGTTCTCATCGGCGTCGGGGGCGTGGGTCCGCACCCGCACGTCCACGCTGGAGTCGACCGCGTCGGTGAAGAAGCAGTTCTGGTCCGATTGCGGGCTGCCGCCACCGCCCTCGGCGAGCAGACCCAGGTCGACAGCGGTCTCGTCGGTCAGCAGGTCGCAGGGGTGCCGGGCGCCGGGGTCCAGCGGGGGAACGTCGAACTGATCGATGGAGTCGCGGTCGGCCAGGTCGACCTCGCCACCACAACCGCCGACCAGCACGGCCGCCACGGCCACGGCCGCCCATCCGCACCCGCGCATCCCGCATCCTTCCACGCAACGAAGCCGGGGCTCCCCGATGGGGGAACCCCGGCACGAAGCTACAGAGGGTCGTCGCTCCTGGCGTCCTTGTGGCCGGAAACGGTCACAGGGGTGGACACCGGGTTCAGGAGATGAAAGCCGTCACACCGGTCACCAGGAGTGCCATGGCCAGACAGATCACCAGGCCGCCCACCAGCACCGAGGGGGTGGGTTTGACCCCCGTCAGCCCGGTCCGGCCGCTCACCAAGGCCTGACGACGCGCCACCATCGGCAGCATGGCCGTGTTGACCGCGTACATCACGATCGCCACGACGCTCGCGCCGGCGAACCCCACCCAGAAGCCGGCGCCCGCCGACATCTCGTTCAGGGCGGTCAACGCCGGCAACACCACCCACAGCACGATCGAGGCGACTCCGAAGGCGGTGAGCAGCCGGGGAGAGGACCCCCGGGAGCTCCCCGACACCACGAGCAGCAGGCCGAGCAGGGCCGCCACCAGGATGGCGCCCCCGATTCCGAACACGACGATGTTGACCAGCGAATTCACGATGGTCATTGTCCCACCGCCGGCCGGGTACCCCGACCCGGGGTACCCGGCCGGCGGTGGTCGGGTCAGCCGTGGTGTTCCACGCTCGAACCGGCGGAGCTCTTGCGCACGGTCAACCGCGTGGTCACCCGCCGGCGCAGGTCCGCCACGTGGCTCACCACCCCCACGGCCCGACCACCGTCGCGCAGTCGGTCCAGCACGTCCAGGACCTCTTCCAAGGTGTCCTCGTCCAGGGTGCCGAATCCCTCATCGACGAACAGGGTGTCGATCTCGGCGCCGCCGGCCTCGGCGGTGGCCACGTCGCCCAGCCCCAGTGCCAGCGCCAACGAACTGAAGAAGGTCTCCCCACCCGAC
>NZ_DYZD01000436.1 GCF_020741345.1 Nocardiopsis listeri | reverse complement strand
CGCTCCCTCCCCTCCCGGTCAGGGGGTGCTCACCGACAACACCTCCGAGCCGGCGGGCATCGCCCGGCGGGTGTACGACCACTTCGGCTACGGCGAGTACCTGGAGAGCGGCAGCATCTCGCTGAAGCTGTGTCGGATCGCCGAGGGGGCCGCCCACCTGTTCGTCAAGGACGTTCCGGTACGCGATTGGGACGTGGCCGCGCCCGCGCTGATCCTGTCGGAGGTGGGCGGGCACCTGACCCGGTTGGACGGAGCTCCCTTCACCTATCGAGGCACCTACGAGCACACCGGCCTGGTGGGCGCGGCCGACCCCGCGACCTGTCGCGCGGTGTCGCGCTGGTTGCAGCTCTGACCTGCGGCGATATCGCCCCCGGAACGGCGCTGGAAAAGCGTGTGGAATCGACCCCTTCACGCTCTTTCGTGGCGGGGGCGCGCCACGTACAGTGTGGTCACCGACTCGCGCCTATGGGGGTGGGAAGTGGAGACCCAACGTCTGCCGCTGAACCGGATGCGCGCCTCTGACACCGAACGCGACCTCACCATCGACCGTCTGGCGGCCGCCTACGCGGAAGGCCGTCTGGACGACGACGAGTACGAGCGCCGTGTGGGTACGGCCCTGGTCGCGATCCGGGTCGGGGAGCTGCGATCCCTGACCTCTGACCTGCCCGTTCCCGTGGTCCCCGTCCCTCCTCCCCGGTTCTACAGCGGGCGCGTCCGCGACCCCCGGCCCGAGCCCGCGCACCGGCCACGGCGACTGCCGTGGGCGGAATGGGGCGAGGAATGGCGCTGGTGGCTGGGTGCCGGAGGGGTGCTCACCGGCCTGTGGGGTGCGACCAGCCTGTTGGGCGGCGAACTGATGCTGTACTGGCCGCTGGTCCCCCTGGGCATCTGGGCGGCGGTGCTGTTGGCCTCCACCATCTGGCCGGGCGACACCGAGCCGCCCTGCTGACCCCTCCCCCGGGGGTCAGCCGACGGCGTGCAGCCAGCGAACGGGCGCGCCGTCGCCCGCGTAACGGAAGGGTTCGAGTTCCTCGTCCCATGCCCGGCCGGTGAGCCGGTCGAGTTCGGCGGCCAGGTCGCCGCCGTCGACGGCGGCGGTCTCCATGGCCGCGCGCAGGCGTCCCTCGGGAACCAGGACCTCACCGGCGGCACTGGTGACGGCGGTGAACACGCCGAGGGTGGGCGTGTAGCTGTAGCGGACGCCGTCACAACCCGGTGACGCGTCCTCGGTCACCTCGAAGCGCAGGCGCTGCCACGCGTTCAAGGCGGAGGCCACCGCTCCGGCGGTCCCCGGCTTCCCCTGCCAGTTGAGCTCGGCACGGTGGTTACCGGGAGCGGCGGGTTGGGCGACCCAGTCGAGTTTCACGGGTACTCCAACGACACCCGCGACCGCCCACTCGACGTGTGGGCACAGCGCCGCGGGCGCGGAGTGGACGTACAAGACGCCACGTGCGGACACCGAACCTCCTGATACGAACGAGTGCGCTTCCCCGACGCCCTCGTATCACGAGAAGGTTACATACCCGCTGCATGCCTTTTGCCCCATTGTGCCCTATAGGCACTCTGGAAACCATCTCGCACACTGGACTTTTCCAGTGTTCCCCACGTGACCCGAACACCCAGGGATTACCGTGTGCCACAGGCGACGACAGGGAGTCCGATCATAGTGGGAGCGGGTGTGCCAGACCAGCCGTGCGAGGGCATCCACCGCGGCATCCCTCGCCGCAATAGGTCATATTCGGGCACTTCAGGGGATGTATCCCCCACCTTCGAGCCGGTTACGGCCACTTCCGGCCCCGCCCCTCGACCCGACGCCGAACTCGTGCTCGCCGCCTGCAACGGCGACGCCGGCGCCTGGGAGGAGATCGTGGATCGCCACCTGCCCGCCGTGAACCGCATCGCCCGGTCCTACCGGTTGCCCCGGCAGGACCGGGAGGACGCGGTGCAGACCGTCTGGCTCAACCTCAACCAGCACCTGCCTCGGCTACGTCACCCTCACCTGCTCAGGGCCTGGCTGATCCGGGTGACCCGCGATGTGTGCGGCCGTCAACGCGACCGGCTGCGGAAGCTGGTGCCGGTCGACCCGCACCGGCTGATCACCGGGTCCGGGCCCGCCCCCGTTCCCGACGTCGAAGACGTCTACCTGCGCAAGGAACGCCATGCCGAGCTGTACCGGGCCATCGACGCGCTGGGCCCGATCGACCGACGGGTCGCCCGACACTACCTGGACGACTCCCCCGACGCCGCGCCCCTCTCCCACCGCACCACCGCCAACGAGCGACGGAACCTGCTACGCCGGTTGCGCCGTTCCCTCGCCAGGACCGAACCGACGAAAGGCGTGCGTGACCCGTGAAGGACACAGAACCCGGCCGGGGCGCGGCGCTGGCCGCCTTCGACCGCTCCCTCGACCGGGCCCGCACGGCCCCCACCATCGTCGACTCCACCCCGTCACTCGTCCCGTCCCGCTCCGAGGCCGCCACGACGACGTTGTGCTTCCACCTCGATGACCTGAGGGTCGACCTGCGCCTGCGCGCGCACGGGGATCTGAGTTCGCTGTTCGGCCTGGTGATCGGCGACTTCGACCACGTGGAGGTGTGCCTGCGCCGACCCGAGGAGCACCTGCGCCTGTTCGTCCGGGGAGACGGCGCCTTCCACGCCGAAGGGCTTCGCCGGGGCCCCCTGGCTCTGACCATGGAGCGCCCGGGCCGGCTCCCCGTGGTCACCGACTGGTTCACCATCTGAATAGAGCCGAGCCGAAACGGGGCACGGTCCCGCCCGGAGCGCTCATACTCGGCCACCCTTTATCGGCATAGGTCCGGTTCGGTCCCACCTCGTTCGTCCACAGGTTGGCCGAGGGCACTCCCGCACGGCCCGAACCGCTGCTATCACTGGAGACGACCGGCCCCACTGGCGAAAGGCAGCCGGACGTGTTGTCCCCCAGCGCGACCTCCGACACCACCGCGACCCCGACCACCACCCGACCCCTCCTGGCCAGAGTCGCCGACGGGGTCCGGCTGGCCCGCGACGGACGTTTCGAGGACACCGTCACCCTGTTGGAGGACATCCGGAGCCGGCTGCGGGGACACCCCGCAGCGGACCTCGCCCCGGTGTTGCCAGGGGTGCTCACCGACCTTGGACTGGCCCAGGCCCTGTGCGGACGGTTCGGCCCGGCCAAGGATCACCTGCACGCGGCACGCGACCTGGCCGAGACCCGCGGGCTGCCGTTGCTCGGCACCGTGGCCCGACAGAACCAGGGCTGTCTGGCCCTGTACCGCGGTGACGCGCCGGGCGCGATCGGGATCTTCCTCGAACTCCTGCCGCTGGTACCGGCCGACCGGCAGGAGGCGCTGCGCGTGGACCTGGCCGAAGCCCTGCTCTGTGAGGGGCAGGTGGAGGAGGCCGGCCGCATCCTGGCCGAGGCACCCTGGAGGGAGGGGCCCACCGACACCGCCCGCACCCTGTTGGAGGCCAAGCTGCGCCTGTTGGAGGGCGATCACAAGGCGGCGTTGGCGCTGTCCCTGCGTGTGCGGCGGCACATCGGACGCGGGTCTTCCTGGTACGGCCTGACCCACCGGTTGGAACGGCTCGCCGAGCGTACCCACCGGGCCCGTCCCCTCGAACGCGCCCGTGAGGCGTTGGAGGTGCGCTCGCCCTCCACGGCGGTCCCGGCCACGAGCCCGCACGCCACCCGCGCGCTCGCCGCCCTCGCCGAACGCCTGCCCGCCCCGAACCTCCATGTCCGACCACGGACCGCACCACTACCGGGCGCGTGGTTGGAGGGCGGTTTCGGCGACCCTCACGTGATCCAGGCCGGGTTGGAGGGCGCGTTGGCGGTGGGCGACCCCGCGACGGCCCTGGAGTGGGCGGAGTTGACCCGAGCGGAGGTCTCACGCGACACCCTTGCCGCGACGGTCGACACCGAGACCGAGACCGACCTGACGGTGCCCCGTCGGCGCGCTCCGCGCGGCCCGGTGCTGGGAAGGCTGTTCGACACCCTGGGGGATCGGGCGTTCGTGCACTTCACCAGGGCGGGAGACCGAGCCGTCGCGCTGGTCGCGGTGGCGGGTCGGGTGCGCACCGCGTTCCTGGGTCCGCTGCTGCCCCTGCGTCGTCTCCTGGCCCGGATGCGGCACGAGTGCGAGGCCGAGCCCGTCGACGGATCGACCCCGGCCCTGACCGCCGTGGACGAGGCCCTGGTGGGCCCGGTGCTGCCGTTGACCGATGGGCGTCCACTCGTGGTCACCGGTGCCCCCTACCTGGACGATCCACCCTGGGGGCTGCTGCCGAGTCTGCGGGGTCGACCGGTCACGGTGGTCTCCGGGGCACGGTCCTGGTCGCGGAGGCGTTCCCCGAGGGGCGGGCGCGTGCTGTTGGCGGCGGCCGCCGAACCGGCCGGAGCGGGCGCGGAGGTCCGCGCGCTCGCCGGCACCTACCCGGGCGCCCGGGTACTGGAGCGGGCCCGACGGGATCAGGTCCTGGCGGCGCTCACCGACGCCGACGTGGCCCACCTGGCCGGGCACGGGCACACCGGCGAACGTTCGGCGCTGCTGTCCCGGGTGGAGCTGTCCGACGGCCCGCTGCTGGCCCGGGACCTGTTGCGGGCGCCCGCTCCGGCGGCGTTGGTCACCCTGGCCACCTGTTGGGGCGGCCGGGGTTTCCTCACACGCTCACCGGGCGGCTTCGCGGGCACCCTGCTGACGCTCGGCACGCGCACCGTGGTCGCGAGCCCGTTGCCGGTCTCCGACGAACGCACGGGTGCGGCCATGCGTCTGTTCCATCGCGCCCTGGCCGGTGGAGGCGACGTGTCCGAGGCGGTCGCCGACCACCTCGGACACGTGGGCTTTTGCTGCTACGTCGGCTGAGTCACCAGCCGCGCTCACCCCATTGGGACAGGTTCGGGCGCTCGGCGCCCAAGGTGGTGTCCTTGCCGTGGCCGGGGTAGACCCAGGTGTCGTCGGCGAGGGCCCCGAAGACACGCTCGGAGACGTCACCGAACAGGGTCCGAAAGTCCTCGTCGGACCAGGTCTTGCCGACCCCGCCCGGGAAGAGGCTGTCCCCGGTGAACAGGTGGGTGTGGCCTTCGGGGTCGTCGTAGCGCAGGGCGATCGAACCGGGTGTGTGCCCGCGCAGGTGGATGACGGTGAGCGCACAGTCCCCGACCATGACCGTGCTGCCGTGCGTGACGGGCTCGTCGACCGACACCGGCAGTTCGTCGGCGTCGTCGGGGTGGGCGACCGTGTGGGCGCCGGTCTGGCCGACGACCTCGGCCAGCGCCTGCCAGTGGTCCTGATGGCGGTGGGTGGTGACCACGCGGGCCAGCCCGTCCTCACCGATCATCTCCAGGATGCGGTCGGCCTCGGCCGCCGCGTCGATGAGGACGGCCTCCCCCGTGGCGCGGCAGCGCAGGAGGTAGGCGTTGTTGTCCATCGGGCCCACGGCCAGTTTGGTGATCGTCAGTTGCGGTAGTTCGCGCAGGTCGGCGGGGCCGCCGACCCTGGTATCTCCGGAGTAGCTCACCCGTCCATTGTGGCCTGTCATGGCGAGCGTGTGCACCCAGGTCACCGAGCCCAGTGCGGAGGGCGTTTCTCGAAGAAGGCGGCGCGTCCTTCGGCCGCGTCCTCTCCGGCGAAGAACTCGGCGGACAGTTCGCCCATCTGGGCGAAGGCCTCGCCGCGTCGGACGGGTGCGGCCTGGGCGCCACCGTTCAGCTCGCCGACGAGTTCCTTGGTGCGAGACAGCGCGCGTGGCGCCGCTCCGCGCAGCCCCCGCAGGATCGAGTCGATGGTGTCCTGCATCTCCCGGTCGGGCACGGCCTCGGTGATGAGCCCCGCCTCCGCCGCGGCCACGGCGTCGAACATCTCGCCGGTGAGGAAGTAGCGACTGAGTTGGCGCGAGTGCACGCGCGCGGACACGGGGACCGAGATGATCGCCGGGACGACGCCGATACGCACCTCGGTGAAGGCGAAGGTGGTGCTCTTGGGGGCCAGGGCGATGTCGGCGGCGGCGACCAGGCCGATGCCGCCGGCCCGGGCCGCTCCGTTGAGCACCGCGACGACGGGCTTGGGACCGCCCATGATCCGTTCGAAGATCTCGGGCAGTTCCGGGGCCGGTTCGACGGGTTCGCCCGCCAGGGCCGCCGCGATCTCCTTGAGGTCGGCGCCGGCACAGAACACCGGGCCGTTACCGGTGAGCACGATGGCGCGCACCTCGTCGTCGGCCATGGCGTCGGAGAGGGCCTTGGAGAGTTCGGAGCGCAACCGTGCGGAGAGAGCGTTGCGGTTGCGCGGGGAGTCGAGGGTGATCGTGGCGATGGCCCGGTCGACGCTCGACCTCACGAGCGGGGCGTCGGGGGTCGCGGAAGGCTGGTGCTGCGTCATCGCGAGCTGACCTCTCTTGCGTCGGTGGGAGTGAACCCGGTCACCACAGTTGACCGGAACACACGCTAACCGTCCACCTTCGCTCGAACCGACACCGGGGCGGGGACTGTGCGGCCCCCGCCCGCGGCGTGGTCAGTGTCCCCGGGTCGCCACGGACAGGGCGTCGGAGAAGTGCATCATCGCCTGCACCGCCTCGGCACCGTCGGCCGCCTCACTGACCCTCAGTGTGAGCGGTTCCGCGGTGATGGCACCGGTGTAGCCGTGGTCGAGCTCGCAGCTCTCGTCGGCACAGGAGGCCGGCTCCAGGTCGATGTGGGCGACCGCGCTCCAGTTCACCGACAGGTTGACGCTGAGCACCAGCTCGCTGGGGGTGCTCCCCGGCGTGTACTGGGCCGGGTTGGGCACCACCCGGGTCAGCGCCACCGACTGGACGTTGCCCAGCTGGATGCTGTCGGTCGTGGTGGAGGCGTGCGAGGCACCGCCCGGCTCGGTCGGTGGGTGCTCGTCGGTGTGGCAGACCACCAGTCGGGTCTCGGTCAGCAGCATCACGGTGATGTGCCGACGCATCTCCATGGCGGGGTCGAAGGTCGCCTCGTGGTGCACGATGAACGCCTTGGCGTCCTCGTCGCCCAGGACGTCGGCGACCGCGTCGATGACCAGGGCGGGGTAGTACCCGCTCCGTTCGATCTCCAGGCGCCAGTCCGTGGGCACGGCACGTGTTTTCCTCATACCTCTATCCTGCCCCCTCCCGGTGACACTTCGCGACCGTCGCCCGAAGAGAGCGGACCACTGGCGGATCAGAACGTCACCCCGCGCAACCTCCGAGGTCCGGAGTCCGGGCGCACGTCGGGCGCCTCCCGCAACCACATGCGCGCGCCCAGGACGTGGGCGCCGGTGGCGTTGACGAGCACCGGGTCCAGGTCCACGTAGCCGACCTCGGGGAAGGCCTCCACCAGACGCGAGACCCGGATGAGGAGTTCCTCCAAGGCCTCCACGTTGGGCTGCTCGGCCAGCGAGGTCGCCCCCGCGGGCAGCCCGAACAGCAGCGGGGCGGCACGGACCGCGTGGATGAGGTCGGCCGCGTCCATGTCGGTCAGCGGCGCCAACCGGAAGGCGCGGTCGTCGAGGAGTTCGGCGGTGACGTCGGCCAGGCCGAAGGAGACCACCGACCCGAAGGACTGGTTGTCCCCGGCCCGGATCACCGTGGGCACCCCGGGCGCGGCCAGACGCTGGACCACCAGGTCGGCCTCGTCGCCGAAGCGGTCGTACAGCGACAGGTAGGCGCTGCGCACGTCCTCGGGGGTGCGCAGGTCGGCGCGGACGAACGCGCCACCGGCACGAACCCGCAGGTCGGGTGCGTCGGCCTTGACCACCGCCGGGTAGCCCAGCTCACCCGCGGCGACCACCGCCTCCTCCGCCGAGTTCACCTTGATGTCGGGGTAGGCGGCGATGCCGTAACAGGACAGCAGCTCGTGCGCGTCCTCGCTGGAGATCGCCGTCTCCTCGTCGTAGCGACGTTCCCCGCCGAACCAGGCGATGTCGCCCTTCTCGGCTCCGGCCTTCGACAGGGCCCGGGCGATGACCGTGCGGGCCCGGGCGCCCTCGATGTCGGGCAGCTCGGGGTGCCGTCCGGGCTTGCGGTCCCGCCACTGGGCGTAGCGGGTGGCGTGCGCGAGGGCGCGTACGGCGTCCTCGGGCGCGGGGTAGGAGGGGACCGAACCGTGCAGGGTCTGCCCTTGGTCCCCGACGTGCCTGAGCTCCTCGGGGATGCCCTGTCGGGCCAGGTAGGTGGTGACGATCGGCTTGTCCGATTCCAGGGCGCGAGCGCGCAGTACCCGGGCCACGTCGTCGCCGATGGGGTGCAGGGCCGGGACGAACACCACCACGACCGAGTGCACGTCCTCGGCGGCCAGGGCCGCCCGGAGCGCGTTGTCGAAGTCCTCGGCGGTGGCCTGCGGACCCAGGTTCACGGGTTCGTGCGGCTTGAGGCCCTGGCGGACGGCGGCGTCCTTGACCAGCAGTTCCAGGGAGTCGGAGTTACCGATGATGCCCACGCGCGGCCCCTCGGGCAACGGCTGGTAGGCGAACACCTGGGCGGCGTCGAACATCTGGGTGATGTCGTCCACACGCACCACCCCGGCCTGTTGGAAGAGGGAGGTGACGGCGTAGTCGGGCAGGGCCAGCCCGCCGGCGGCGTGGCCGGTGGGCGTGGTCCGCGCCGAACCACCGCTGCGCACCGCCACGACCGGCTTCTGCTTGGCCAGGCGCCGGGCCAGACGGGTGAACTTGCGCGGGTTGCCCAGGGACTCCAGATACTGCAGGACGACCTGGGTGGCCGGGTCCTCCTGCCAGTACTGCATGAGGTCGTTGCCGGACACGTCGGCGCGGTTGCCCGCGGACACGAACGTGGACAGTCCCATGCCCCGGTCGGCGACCCGCTGCAGGATGGCGCGGCCCAGCGCGCCGGACTGGGAGAAGAAGCCGATGGGGCCGGCCGGGGGCAGGTCCGGGGAAAGGGTGGCGTTGAGGGAGATCGACGCGTCGGTGTTGGCGACGCCCAGGCAGTTGGGGCCCACCACGCGCATGCCGGCGGCGCGGGCTGTGCGCACCAGTTCGTCCTGGCGGGCGCGCCCCTCCGGGCCGATCTCACCGAAGCCCGAGCTGACCACGACGAGTCCGTGCACGCCCTTCTCGGCGCACTGTTCGACCACGTCGACGACCGTTTCGGCGCGCACCGCCACCACGGCCAGGTCGACCTGGTCGGGGATGTCCAGCACCGACGGGTAGGCGCGTACGCCCACCACGGCCCTGGCCTCGGGGTGCACCGGGTAGACGGGGCCCTGGAACTCTCCGCCCAGGAGGTTGCGCAGGGCGGTCTGACCGATGGTGTGCGCGGTCCGGCTGGCACCGATGACGGCGACCGACTCCGGGAAGAGCAGACGGGCGATGGAACGCGACTCGGAGCGCTGCTCGCGGGCCCGCATGACCTCCTGGGAGTCGTCGGTGGGCTGCAGGTCCAGCGTGAGCCGAATGACGCCCTCGTCGAAGGTCTGTTGGGCGGTGTACCCGGCCTCGCGGAAGACGTTGATCATCCGCCGGTTCTCGGGCAGCACGTCGGCGATGAAGCGTCGCACCCCGCGTTCGCGGGCGGCCGCTCCGATGTGTTCGAGCATGACCGAGGCCAGGCCACGGCCCTGATGACCGTCCTCGACCACGAAGGCGACCTCGGCCTCCTCCGGGGCGACCTTGTCGTAACGCACCACGGAGACCAGGGAGTCCGAGATGGTAGCGACCAGGGCCACACGCTCCTCGTAGTCGACCGTGGTGAAGCGTTCCACGTCGCGGTTGGACAGCTTGGGGTAGGGCGCGAAGAACCGGTAGTAGATCGTCTCCGGCGAGAGCCGGGCGTGGAACTCGCGCAGCAGGTCGGCGTCGTCAGCGGTGATGGGGCGCAGGTGCGCGGTGCCGCCGTCGGTCAGAACGACGTCGGCTTCCCAGTGTTTCGGGTAGGACTGCACGACTGCGAGACTAGACGACAATCGGTCGAATACGGGGAGAGTCCCCGCCGTCCGGCCGAAATCACCGCCCGATCCTCCCCCGTGCAAGCGCTTTCGGGACGGTGTGCACCCGGTTCCACGTACCCTGAAGCGGTGGGTCGCAAGACCCCGACATCGCCTTGGTGACCGTGTGTCCGGGGCGCTGTCAGTTCGTTACCCGCCCCTGATCGTTAAGCTGTTAACGTCGTGCGGGCACAGGTTCTCAACACTCGGTGGTGGCTGGCGAAATGACTCGAGTGGTCGTGATCGGTGATCTGATGACCGACGCCGTCGCGCGCGCGTTCCACCCATTGGCCAGGGGCAGTGACACCCCCGCCTCGGTGGTCATGTACGGCGGCGGTTCCGGGGCCAACATCGCGTCCTGGCTGTCGGTCGAGGGCACCGAGACCACGTTCGTGGGTCGCCGGGGCTCCGACATAACCGGGCGCACCCGCGAGATGGAACTCATGGGCTACGGCCTGGACTCGCGCATGGTGATGGACCCCGAGCGCGCCACCGGCCACTGTGTCGTCATGATCACCCACCGCGGTGACCGGACGATGCTCAGCGACCCGGGCGCCAACGCGCGCCTGCAGCCCGAGGACCTGCCACGCGACGTCTTCGGCCCCGACGGACACCTGCACGTTTCCGGCTACACGCTGATCAACCCCGACTCCCGCCGCGCGGCCCGGGTGGCCTTGCGCATGGCCCGCGAGAGCGGCATGTCGATCTCGGTGGACGGCGGTTCGCACGCACCACTGGAGCGCGCCGGCGCGGAGGACTTCCTGGAGTGGACCCAGGGCGCGCGACTGTTGTTCGTCAACGTCGACCAGGCCCGGGTGCTCACCGGCCGGGACGAACCCGAGGCCGCCGCCAAGGTTCTGACCGCCTGGTTCCCCAACGTCGTGATCAAACTCGGCGAGGACGGCGGCCTGTGGGCGTCCAAGACCCGTGAGGACTGCGTGACCGCTCCGGCCGAACCGGTGGAACCGTCCCCGGGTTCGGTGGGCGCCGGCGACGCCTTCATCGCCGGCTTCCTGCCCGCGTGGTTGGCCGGGCGCCACCCCAAGGAGGCGTTGGGTCGCGCCAGCCGCCTGGCCGCCCGTGCCCTGCACCAGCCGGGCGCCCGCCCCGACCTTGGCGAGGGCCGCCCCGTCCGTCGAGGCGCCCCCCGCGGCCAACGCATCCGCTAGGGCGGTATCGCCTTCTCGTCTTACGAGGGCCCCGTGGTCGACGACCTCGGGGCCCTCGTCCGTTTCGAGGACCGGGCTCAGCCACCGGTGGTGGCGAGGGTGAGCGGCAGGACCTCCGGCGCACCGGCACGGCGCAGCAGGGCGGCGCCGACGGTCAGGCTCCAGCCGGTGTCGACCACGTCGTCCACCAGCAGCAGCGGGCCCGGGGTGCTCGCCTGCAGTTCGGCCACGCGTTCTTGGAGTCCCGGGTCGGCGACCAGCGACGAGTAGACCTGTTCCAGGCGCATGGCGCTGTTGTGCCGGCGCGGGCCCGGACCGTTCTCTGTTCGGTAGGACAGCGATCCCAGGGGGACCAGCCTTCCCAGCGAGGACAGGCGGGCGGCCAGGTCAGCCACCAGGGTCGGGCGGGTGAGGGAGGGCATGGCGACCACGCCGACGGGCCGGTCGTCCCAGCCCCAGGTGGCCAGGACCCGCACCACGCCCTGGAGCATCCGTTCGTCCACGGGTGCGTCAGGGGCGTCCTCGGCCAGGACACGACGCAGCTCGTTGCCCCAGCCGATGTCGGTGATCCTGCCGAGTGCGCGGCCCTCACCGGCCCGCAGGTTCTCGGGGATCTTCCCGGACAGGTCCACCCCCAGCGCGGACATTCCGGTGGGCCACTGGCGGCGTGGGGCGACGGGTGTGCCCGGGCGGTCCAGGTGGTCGGCGGCGGCCTTGCGGCGGCCGGAGTCCACCTCCGTGGGCCAGTACTGTCCGGTGCACACGTCGCAGCGGCCGCAGGCGCTGGCCTCGGGGTCGTCGAGCTGGCGGCGGAGGAACTCCATCCGGCAACCGTCGGTGGCGATGTAGTCGAGCATGGCGCGCTGTTCGCGTTCTCGTGCGGCGCTCACCTGGGCGTAGCGTTCGGTGTCGTAGGTCCATGGCCGACCGGTGCCGACCCAACCGCCGCGCACCCGCCGCACCGCGCCGTCCACGTCCAGCACCTTGAGCATCTGCTCCAGTCGGGTGCGGCGCAGGTCGACCCGGGTCTCCAGGTGGGCGACCGACAGGGGCCCGTCGGCCTCGGCGAGCACGGCGAGGGTCTCGCGGACGGTGTCCTCCGGGGGGAAGGACAGTCCGGCGAAGTACTCCCAGATCTGGACGTCCTCGCGGCCCGGCAGCAGCACCACCTCGGCGCGGTCCACACCACGACCGGCACGACCGACCTGCTGGTAGTAGGAGATGGGCGACTGCGGGGCGCCCAGGTGCACCACGAACCCGAGGTCGGGTTTGTCGAAGCCCATTCCCAGTGCACTGGTGGCGACCAGCGCCTTCACCCGGTTCGCCAGAAGAGCGTCCTCGGCGGCACGACGTTCGTCCGGGTCGGTGCGTCCGGTGTAGGCGAGCACCTCCAGGCCCTGCTCGGTGAGGAACCGGGCGGTCTCCTCGGCGGCGCTGACGGTGAGGGTGTAGACGATGCCCGAACCCGGGATGGTGGGCAGGTGTTCGGCCAGCCAGCTCAGCCTGGCGGTGGGGTCGGGCAGTTCGGCCACGCCCAGGCGCAGGCTCTCGCGTTCCAGGGGGCCGCGCAGCACCAGGGTGTCGGCCCTCTCCGCTCCGGCCTGGAGCTGTTCGGCCACGTCGTGGGTGACCCGTTCGTTGGCTGTGGCGGTGGTGGCCAGCACCGGGACCCCGTCGGGAAGGTCGTGCAGCAGCGAGCGGATGCGGCGGTAGTCGGGGCGGAAGTCGTGCCCCCAGTCGGAGACGCAGTGTGCCTCGTCGATGACGACCAGGCCGGCCCCCGCGGCGAGTTCGGGCAGCACCCGATCGCGGAACTCGGGGTTGTTGAGCCGCTCCGGACTGACCAGGAGGACGTCGACCCGCCCCTGGGCGACCTCGGCGTAGGTCTGCTCCCATGCGGTGGTGTTGGTGCTGTTGATGGTGTGGGCGCGGATCCCGGCGCGTTCGGCGGCGGCGATCTGGTTGCGCATCAGCGCCAGCAACGGGGAGACGATGACGGTCGGCCCGGCGCCCTCGGCCCGACGCAGGGCGGTGGCCACGAAGTACACCGCCGACTTGCCCCATCCGGTGCGCTGCACCACCAGGGCGCGGCGGTGCTCGGCGACCAGGGCGTGGATGGCGGTCCACTGGTCCTCTCGCAGTCGCGCGGAGTCGCCCGCAAGGGCGCGCAGGTGTTCCTCGGCGCGTTCGCGCAGGGCGGTGGTGTCGGTGAGGTCCGTGGGAGTGGCCATGTCCTCTTTGGTACCAGAGCCGGAGGGGGTCCGGGCGGTTGTCCACAGGCCTGGTGCGGGGAGCCATCTCACAAGGAGGCCAGATAACAGTAAGGAAACTTTCCAGTCTGCCGGCATTGCGCTCCCGCCAAGCGCTCCGAACACTGTCCGTCAGGACTCATGTCCTCCCCGCTGTGGGAGCGCTCCCGCTACCTTCGCGCCCCACCAGAAGCACGAAAGGCACACGATGGCACACCCCCGCCGCCCCGCTCACGGGCGCCCACGCGGCCGCAGGCTCGGCCTGCTCGCCGCCGCCTCGGCGCTCGTGGTCGGCGCTTCCGCCCTCGCGGTGACCGATGCCGTGACCGGCGGCATCATCCCGGTCTCCGCCGAGGCCGCCGAGGTCCCCGTCGGCTCCGGTGGTTACACCGACACCATCCCCGAGGGCCACTCGGGACCATCCGACCTGGACGGGAACCCGGTCTCCCCCAAGGTCACCGATGACTTCGAGGGGCCGGCGCCCACCAACGAGTGGTGGTCCTCGCTCATCTTCCAGCGCTATGCCGACAGCCCCCACGGCGAGAACCTCTTCGCCCACCCACTGAGCTTCCTGCCGCACTCCGGCGGCCTGGAAATGGGCTACCCCGACTCCCATCAGCTCGTGGGCGACGACCTCAAGTACGAGTACACCGCCGTCTCCGACCTCAGCCTCGGCGTGGCCGGGCTGGACTCCCCCGACACCCGCACCGCCGACCACGGGGACTGGACCGTCACCGCCCACTGGGAGGGCGGTGGCCCCACCCTGCGCGTCACCCTCGGCCAGGGCCTGCCCTTCGCCTACGCCGAGACCTCCGGCGGCGCCGCGGAGGTGACCTTCGAGGGCACCCCCGACATCTGGCACGAGGACGGATCCACCGTCGGCGCGACCGTCAACGGCCGCCACTACGCCCTGTTCTCCCCCTCCGACGCCCCCTGGACCCTCTCGGGCGACACCCTCACCGCCGACACCGGTGACGACGGATACTACTCCGTGGCCGTCCTGCCCGAGCCCGACGACCTGGACACCTTCGCCCCCTACGCGCACTCCGTCGTCACCGACTCGCTCGTCGAGTACGACTACGACGAGGCCGCCGCCACCCTCACCAGTACCTACAGTCTGACGACCGAGGCGCGTGAGGGTAAGGAGACCGACACCCTCATGGCGCTCTACCCGCACCAGTGGGCGAACGTCACCGGCGACCTCACCGACCTGACCTACGCCTCGCCCCGCGGAGAGATGCGCGTCTCGGAGGGCGCGTCCTTCACCACCGAGCTCACCACCCAGGGCATCATGCCCGCCCTGCCCACGGTGGACAGCGCCGACCACGACCGCATGGCCACCCTCATCGACGAGGTCCTGGCGGAGGACGAGCTCTTCCCCGAGCCCGGCGACACCTACTGGGACGGCAAGGCCATGGGACGACTGGCCCAGCTCGTGCCCATCGCCGACTCCATCGGCGACACCGACGCCCGCGACGAACTCCTCGGACTGGTCAAGGAACGTCTGGAGGACTGGCTGACCGTCGGCGGCACCCGCCAGTTCCACCACGACGCCGAATGGGGCGCCATGCTCGGCTACCCCGACAGCTTCGGCGCCGCCACCGAGCTCAACGACCACGACTTCCACTACGGATACTTCGTCTCGGCGGCGGCCGTGGTCGCCCGCTACGACGCCGAGTGGGCTGCCGAGGACGCCTGGGGCGGCATGATCCGTCTCCTCATCCGCGACGTGGCCTCCACCGACACCGACGACGAGATGTTCCCGCGTCTGCGGTCCTTCTCCCCCTACGCCGGGCACGGCTGGGCCTCCGGCCACGCCGGGTTCGCCGCCGGCAACAACCAGGAGTCCTCCTCCGAGGGCATGCACTTCGCCGCCGCCACCGCCCACTTCGGCGCGCTGACCGGCGACGAGGAACTCCGCGACCTGGGCGTGTACCTGCACACCACCCAGGCCTCCACCATCGCCCGCTACTGGCAGGACCAGGGCGGGGAGACCTTCCCCGAGGACTACCCCGAGGACGTCGTCGGCATGGTCTGGGGCGACGGCGGCGACTACCGCATCTGGTGGGACGGCGGCCACGAGGAGCACTACGGCATCAACTACCTGCCCATCACCGCCGGTTCCCTGTACCTGGGCCACGACCCCGAGCACGCCGGGGCGATCTACGACTCGCTCGTCGACAAGCTCGGCGGCGAACCCGAGATCTGGCGCGACATCCACTGGGCGCACCGGGCCCTGTCCGACGGGGACGACGCCCTGCGCATGTTCGAGGAGCAGTGGGAGACCTACGAGCCCGAGGAGGGCGGTTCCAAGCCGCACACCTACCAGTGGATCTCCACACTCGCCGAGTTCGGCACCGTGGACGCCTCCGTGACCGCCGACACCGCCCACTACGCGGTCTTCGACGACTCCGGAACCCGTACCTACACGGCGTTCAACCCGACCTCCGAGACCCTCACCGTCGGCTTCTCCGACGGGACCACCCTGGAGGTCCCCGCCGGAGAGACCGCTGTGACCAGCGGATAGAGTTCGTCACTCAGCGTTGAGGGTTTTCCGTCCCCGGCACCGTGCCGGGGACGGAAAACCCTCTCCGGAGCGGCGCGAAACCCCGTTGCAGTACGACTCACACACGCCCGACCACGCTCCCGTGTACGTTTCAGTCACCGGAGCAGGCCAGAATTACGGACATGGCCCGTACTACTTCCCGTCCCCCCGAGGATCTCGCCGAGAAGATCATCGACATCGACGTCTCCGAGGAGATGCGCGGCAGCTTCCTGGAGTACGCGTACTCGGTGATCTACCAACGCGCGCTACCGGACGCACGCGATGGCATGAAGCCGGTTCAACGGCGCATCCTCTACCAAATGAACGAGATGGGTCTGCGGCCCGACCGCGGACACGTCAAGTGCGCCCGCGTGGTCGGGGAGGTGATGGGCCGACTCCACCCCCATGGCGACTCCGCCATCTACGACGCTCTCGTGCGGCTCAGTCAGCCCTTCGCCATGCGTGTGCCCCTGGTCGACGGCCACGGCAACTTCGGTTCCCTGGGCGGCGACGACGCTCCGGCGGCCATGCGTTACACCGAGGCCCGTCTGGACCACCCCGCCGAGCTGCTGGTGTCCTCCATCGACGAGGACGTCGTCGACTTCAAACCGAACTACGACGGCCAGGAGACCGAGCCCGAGGTCCTTCCCGCGGCCTTCCCCAACCTCCTGGTCAACGGCACCAGCGGCATCGCCGTCGGCATGGCCACCAACATGGCCCCGCACAACCTCGGTGAGGTCATCGCGGCCGCCCGCCACCTCATCGCCAACCCCGATGCGGACCTGGACGAGCTCATGGAGTTCGTCCCCGGCCCCGACCTGCCCACCGGTGGCACCATCGTCGGTCTGGAAGGCGTCCGTGACGCCTACCGCAAGGGCCGCGGCACCTTCAAGACGCGGGCGACCGTGTCCATCGAGAAGGTGTCCGCCCGCCGCACCGGCCTGGTCATCACCGAACTGCCCTACAGCGTCGGACCCGAGAAGGTCATCGCGCGCATCAAGGAACTGGTGCAGTCCAAGAAGCTCCAGGGCATCTCGGACCTGAAGGACCTCACCGACCGCAACCAGGGTCTGCGCCTGGTCATCGAGCTCAAGAACGGCTTCAACCCCGAGGCCGTCCTGGAGGAGCTGTACCGGCTCACGCCGATGGAGGAGTCCTTCGGCATCAACAACGTGGCACTGGTCGATGGCCAGCCGCAGACCCTGGGCCTGCGCGAACTCCTTCAGGTCTACGTCGGTCACCGCCTCGACGTGGTGCGTCGGCGCAGCGAGTTCCGCCGTAAGAAGCGCCAGGAGCGCCTGCACCTGGTCGACGGTCTGGTCGTCGCCCTACTCGACATCGACCGCGTGATCGCGCTCATCCGCGAGGCCGACGACACCGCGGCCGCCCGCGAGGCCCTCATGGGCGCCTATGAGCTGTCCGAGATCCAGGCCCGCTACATCCTCGACACCCCGCTGCGTCGTCTGACCCGCTTCGACCGGTTGGAGCTGGAGACCGAGCGGGAGAAGCTGAACAAGGAGATCGCCGAGCTCACCGCGATCCTGGAGTCGGACAGCAAGCTCCGCCGCCTGGTGTCCAAGGAGCTCAACGAGGTCTCCAAGAAGTTCGCCACCCCCCGCCGCACCCGGTTGCGCGAGAGCGACGGCGCCACCCGCTCGGCCGTGATCCCGTTGGAGATGGCCGACCAGCCCTGCCACGTGCTGTTCGGCGTGGACGGCCGCATCGTCCGCACCAAGGGCGCCACGCTGCCCCGCCCGTACGAGGGGCTGCGCGTAGCGCACGACACGGTCCACGTGTCGATCCCCACGTCCTCGCGTTCGGACGTCGGCCTGGTCACCAGTCTGGGTCGGATGATCCGGGTCCCGGTCGTGGAACTACCGGAGCTGCCCGCTCCGGTCGAAGGTGAGGAGGACCCGCCCCCGCCGCTGACCCACGGGCTCGACGTGGGCGAGTTCGTCGAACTCGACGGGGACGAGACCGTGGTGAGCGTGGTGTCGATGCGGGTCGACGGACCCGGGTTCGTCGTGGGCACCCTGGGCGGTGTGGTCAAGCGGGTCGCCCCCGACTACCCGCCCCACAAGGACGACTTCGAGATCATCACGCTCAAGGACGACGACCGGATCGTCGGCGCCACCCAGTTGTCCACGGGCGAGGAGGATCTCGCCTTCGTCACCTCCGAGGCGCAGCTCCTGCGCTTCTCCGCCACGACGGCGCGCCCCCAGGGCCGCCCCGCCGGCGGGGTGGCCGGTGTCAGGCTGGCCGAGGACGCCCGCGTATTGTGGTTCGGTGCGGTGCCGAGCCCCGAGGACTCGGTCGTGGTGACCGTGTCCGGCAGCGGTAACGCCCTCGCGGGTACACAGGCCGGCTCGGCCAAGGTCACCCCGTTCGAGTCCTACCCGGCCAAGGGACGGGCCACCGGAGGCGTACGCTGCCACCGCTACCTCAAGGGAGAGGACACCCTGCTCTTCGCGTGGGTGGGGCGCTCGCCGGCCAGGGCTTCGCGTGCCGACGGCAAGCCGGTTCGACTGCCCGACCTCACCGAACGGCGGGACGGTTCCGGTGAGGCGCTTCCACGCGCCATCACCACCGTGGGTAGCGGACAGACCGACTCCGGTATCTCGGCACCCGAGTAGGACGCCTGAGGCCACGTGGGCGCGGGCCGTGCACGGGTTCACCCCCTGCGCGGCCCGCGTCCGTGTGCCCATGTACTTAGGGAGAAAGAACGCATGAGCGTGAACGAGGACGCCGCTCCCCCGGGGCCCTTCGACGACGTGTTCGGCGCCAACGCCGCCTACGTCGAGAACTATTCGCTGGCCGGTCTGAAACCGCTGGCCGCCCGCGGCCTGGCCCTGGTCACGTGCATGGACTCACGTATCGAACCCCTGGAGATGCTGGGTCTGGAACCCGGAGACGCCAAGATCCTGCGCAACGCGGGCGCCCGGGTCACCGATGACACCCTGCGTACCCTGGTCCTGGCCGTGTACCTGCTGGGGGTGGAGCGCGTGCTGATCCTGCCGCACACCCGCTGCAAGATGGCGTCCGTGGCCGGGGACCAGGTGGTCCACGACCTCATCATGGACGAGTACGGGGTGGACACCCGCAGTCTGGAGTTCCACACCGACAACGACCAGTTGGGCGCTCTCGGGCACGACCTGGAGCGGATCCGGCACCACCCGCTGCTGCCGGAAGGGCTACCGGTGGCCGGCGCGATCTACGACGTGGACACGGGCAGGGTCTCCCCCACCGGTCTTTGAGCTTCGGGCCTTCCGATCGACGCGATCCCGGTCGGCCCCGACCGTCGATGTGTCGGGGTCGCCGGGACCGGGGATCACTCCAGTGGGCGCGGGGACCACGGCCGCCTCCCGGCACCGGGCCCACGTCCGCCCGTCCACCCCGGCGGGAATGCGGTCCCTTCCTCGGATCGTTGTGCCCTGTCCGGTGTGGCGTCGAGAGGAGCACCGTGGCAGAGAGCACCTACGACACCTTCAACCAGGCCCGCATCTTCCTGGAGTTGGGCGACCCCATCTACGCCGCCCGCATCCTGGAACCCGTGGTGGAGAACGAACCCGGCAGCCTCTCCCTCCTGGAGTTGCTGGGGCGCGCCTACTTCTACTCCGCGCAGCTCAACAGAGCGGAGACGACCTTTCGCAAGCTCATCGAGCTGGACCCCGTGGACAACTGGGCCCACATCGCGCTGGCCCGCACCCTGGAACGGCAGAACCGCCACGAGGAGGCCGCCACCTACAGGAGGATGTACGCGGTGATGTCCGGAGGTTCCCTGGACTGATCGGAGCGCTCGCAGGGCCGGACCACCCGTCCGGCCCTTCGTCGTCTCGGCCGGCGGTCGGGGCTAGGCTGCGGACATGGCTCCCGAACGACCCGACCAGACCCCGGACGACGTCCCGTGGGTCGATCGATGTTCCGACAGCGTCCGTTCCTGGGCGGACGAGGCGGTGCGCAAGGTGATCGCCGACGACACCCGTTCGGCCGACACCCACCTGCACGTCTTCCCACTGCCCCCGGAGTGGGGCATCGACCTGTACCTGAAGGACGAGTCGGTGCACCCCACCGGCAGCCTGAAGCACCGACTGGCCCGGTCGCTGTTCCTGTACGGGCTGGCCAACGGGTGGATCACCGAGGGCACCACGATCGTGGAGGCCAGCTCCGGGTCGACGGCGGTCTCGGAGGCCTACTTCGCGCAGCTGCTGGGGCTGGACTTCGTGACGGTGGTTCCGCGCAAGACCAGCCCGGAGAAGATCGCTCTCATCGAGCGCTACGGGGGTCGCTGCCACTTCGTGGACGACCCGCCGGCGATGTACACCGAGGCGGAGCGCCTGGCGGCCGAGAGCGGCGGCCACTACATGGACCAGTTCACCTACGCCGAGCGCGCCACGGACTGGCGGGGCAACAACAACATCGCCGTGTCGATCTTCGAACAGCTGGCGATGGAACGTCACCCCCACCCGGACTGGATCGTGGTGGGCGCCGGCACCGGCGGCACCTCGGCGACCATCGGCCGCTACGTTCGCTACCGGCGGCTGCCCACCCGCCTGGCCGTGGTGGATCCGGAGAACTCGGCGTTCTTCCCCGGTTGGGTGACCGGGGCGCACGACTACGCCACCGGCATGCCGTCGCGGATCGAGGGCATCGGGCGGCCGCGCATGGAGCCCAGCTTCGTCCCGTCGGTGATCGACCTGATGATGCCGGTGCCCGACGCCGCGAGCATCGCCGCGATGCGCCACCTCAACGACCTCACGGGACGTTGCGCGGGCGGCTCCACCGGCACCAACCTGTGGGGCGTGTGGCACCTGGTCGACAGGATGCGCCGCGAGGGTCGCAAGGGCAGCGTGGTCACACTGATCTGTGACGGTGGCGAGCGCTACCAGCACAGCTACTACAACGACGAGTGGGTGTCGGAAAGGGGCCTGGACCCCACCCCGTACCGGGCGGCCATCGACCGGTTCCTCGACGAGGGCGTGTGGGACCCGCCCAAGGCACCCTGAGCCGGCGACCGTACGACACGGGGCCCGCGCCGAAGGTCCTCCCTCACGGCGCGGGCCCCGTTCACGTGTACGGTCACGTCAGGCGTCGATGCGCTCCAGGTCCAGTTCCTGAGCGCCCTCCTGGATGAACCGGCGGCGCGGGGCCACCTCGTTGCCCATCAGCAGGTTGAAGACGGACGCGGCCTCCTCGGCCTGCTCGACCCGGATCCGGCGCAGCGTGCGGTGGCGCGGGTCCATGGTGGTCTCGGCGAGCTGGTCGGCGTCCATCTCACCCAGACCCTTGTACCGCTGCACCGGCTCCTTCCAGGAGACCTTGCGCTTTTCCAGGTCCAGCAGGGTGCGCTGGAGCTCGGCGTCGGAGTAGGTGTAGATGTAGCGGTCCTCGGGCTTGGCCCCCCGCTTGCGCCGCACGTTGGTCAGCTCGATGCGGTGCAGCGGCGGCACGGCGGCGAACACCCGACCGGCCTCCAGCATGGGACGCATGTACCGGTAGATCAGGGTGAGCAGCAGGCAGCGGATGTGGGCGCCGTCGACGTCGGCGTCGGCCATGAGGATGATCCGGCCGTAGCGCGCGGCGTCGATGTCGAAGGTCCGGCCCGAACCGGCCCCCACCACCTGCAGGATCGCTGCGCACTCGGCGTTCTTGAGCATGTCCGCGACCGAGGACTTCTGCACGTTCAGGATCTTGCCGCGGATGGGCAGCAGCGCCTGGAACTCCGAGTCGCGGGCCAGCTTGGCGGTGCCCAGCGCCGAGTCACCCTCGACGATGAACAGTTCGCTGTGCTCCAGGCCCTCGCTGCGGCAGTCCACCAGTTTGGCGGGCAGCGCCGAGCTCTCCAGGGCGTTCTTGCGCCGCTGGGTCTCGCGCTGCTGGCGGGCGGCCAGGCGCGCCTTGGCGGCGCCGACCACCTTCTCCATGACGGTGCGGGCCTTGGCCTTCTCCGTCTTCTTGGTGGAGGTGAGGAACTCGCGCACCCCCTGGCCGACCACCTGGGAGACGATCCGGGAGGCCGCGGAGGTACCCAGGATCTCCTTGGTCTGCCCCTCGAACTGGGGTTCGGGCAGTCGCACGGTGACGACCGCGGTGAGCCCCTCCTGGGTGTCGTCCTTGGTGACCGGATCGTCGCTGTTCTTCAGCAGCTTTGTGGCGCGCAACTGGTCGTTGATCACCCGGACCAGGGCGCGCTCGAAGCCGTTGATGTGAGTACCGCCCTTGGGGGTGGAGATCACGTTGACGAAGGAGCGGACGTTGGTGTCGTAGCCGGTCCCCCAGCGCAGGGCCACGTCCACGTCCAGCTTGCGTTGGACGTCGGCGGGCACCATGTGACCGGACTCGTCCAGCACCGGGACGGTCTCGTTGAAGTTTCCGCTGCCCTGGATGCGCAGGACGTCGCTGACGGCGTCGTCCGGGGCCAGGAAGGTGCAGAACTCGCTGATCCCGCCGTCGAAACGGAACTCCTCGGTGTAGACGGGGTCGCCCTCGGTGCGCTCGTCGCGCACGGAGATGGTCAGCCCCGGCACGAGGAAGGCGGTCTGTCGGGCCCGGTCCAGCAGGTTCTGCCGAACGATCTCGGCTTCCTTGAGGAAGATCTGGGAGTCCGGCCAAAAGCGGGTGCGGGTGCCGGTGATCTTCTTGGCGACCTTGCGGACCTGCTCCAGCCCGGAGACCGGGGTGAACTCGGCGTCGGGGCCGTCACCGGCGAACCGTCCGGCGATGCCGCGATGGAAGCTGATGGCGTGGGTGTGACCCTGCCTGTCGACCTCGACGTCCACCCGGGCGGACAGGGCGTTGACGACGGAGGCGCCGACGCCGTGCAGACCACCGGAGGCGGTGTAGGAACCGGAGCCGAACTTGCCACCCGCGTGGAGCTTGGTCATGATCAGCTCGACACCGGGCAGCCCCGACCGGGGCTCGACGTCCACCGGAATACCGCGGCCGTCGTCACTGACGGAGACGGAGCCGTCCGCGTGCAGCGTCACATCGATGCGTCCGCAGTAGCCGCCCAGGGCCTCGTCGACGGAGTTGTCGATGATCTCCCACATGCAGTGGGTGAGGCCGCGGCTGTCGGTGGACCCGATGTACATGCCCGGCCGTTTGCGAACCGCTTCGAGACCCTCGAGGACCGACAGGTGCCGGGCGGAGTAATCCTCGGGGTCGTGGACGGCTGCGGTCAAGGCGGTCACTCGGACATCTCCTGCGTCTTGTGGGCCATCGGGGGCGCTGATGCGGCGTGTGCCCTTTGTACCGCGCCGCACCGACGGTTGAAGGGGCCAGGTTACGACGGGCCGAAGGCTGTGTCGTGACGCGGGCCGTATGGGTGGGGTCGTGTCCTCCCCGGAAAGAGGGGCGCCTCCTCGACGTCCTCGCCGGGAGCGCTGCGACCGGCTCCACCGACCGAAGTCGGGAATCGGTCGGGCCTGCCCCGCGCGAGACTACCACCTCTGACGGTTGCGACCTGGATACGCCCGATTTCCGGGGATAGCCGGGGCCTACCGATGGGTACAACGAGGAGGAGACAAGACGTCGGAACAGAAAGGCCCCAATCTGCACCTTCCAGGCATGAACCGGGCGGATTCCGCTGTCGGCGTACACGGGATCAGGTTGGGAACGTCTGGGTCGGGTTAGATGTTGTCAGAGGTGACTAACGCCGAGTATTGAGGATGGCGAAGTGACTGGAACCCTTGCCCCCACTCAGCCGCTGACGGCTGCCGACCGTTGCGACCGCTGTGGTGCACAGGCCTATGTCCGGGTACTGCTGAATTCCGGCGGTGAGCTTCTGTTCTGTGCGCACCACATGCGCAAGCACGACGACTCGATCCGCAAGATCGCCTCGGACATCCAGGACGAGACGAGCAAGCTCACCGAGAGCGAGAACAGCGGCGGGGATGAGCGTTAGCCACAACGAGCATGATTGCGATGACGGCGGCTCCCGAGGGGGCCGCCGTCGTCGTTCCCGGGTCGATCCTCCGACCGGGCGCGTCCGCCCTTCAGTTCGCGAGCACCCGGTTGTGGTACCGACAGACCTCGACGAAACCGGCGCCCCGGTACAGCCTCAGCGCCGGCCCGTTGTCGGCCACCACGCACAGGTAGGCCTTCCGAGCGCCCTCGTCGTGCGCCCGGGTGAGCAGGTCCCACAGGACCGCCTTGGCCACACCCCGCCCCCGGGCCTCCGGCACGGTGACCATCGCACAGATCGCCACCGACTCCCCGTCCAGCACCGCGCAGCCACGGCCGTTCCCGCTCGCGTGGACGCCGTACGCCGCGGTCACCCGTCCCAGGATGCGCACCACGCCCTCGGCCCGTGACGGGTCCGCGCCCCCGAACGGTTCGACCCATTCCCTGGTGGGTTCGTGCGTGATCCGTGTGCGCTCGGGACCTTCGGGACGTTCGTCCAGGTCGCGGGCCAGGACCAGACTGGGTTCCACGGTCTCGTAACCGTGTTCGGCCAGCCGCTCGTCCACGCTCTCCTGCCCCGGCCACACCTGCACGCAGGGGGTCAGGCTCCGTTCTCGATAGAACTCGGTGACCTCCGCGACGTCCGCGTCGAGGTCCTCCACCAGCGCGGAGTTGGCCCGTTTGGTGACCCCGTCGGCCACCCCGAACCGCCATCCGCCATGGTTCTCGACCTGGAACGGGGGCCAGTCCCTGGACACTCTCGCCGCCCAAGCGTGCATGTTCGTTTCCTCACCGGTCGCCGAACGCCGGATCCTATCCACCGGCTCCGGAGCACGATCTAGCATGGGTCCGGGTTTTTCAGCCCCCAGGCGTCGACGATCCGGAAGAAGAGAAACATCCATGCTCATCCTGCTCCCGCCCTCCGAGGGCAAGGCCGGCTCCGGCGACGGACCGCGCCTGGACCTCGGCGCGCTCACCCTGCCAGGACTGGCCGCGGACCGGGAACGGGCCATGGCGGCGCTCACCGAACTGTGCTCCGGCCCCGAGGACACCGCCCGCGAGGTGCTGGGCCTGTCCGTCTCGCAGACCGAAGCGCTCAAACGCAACCTGGACCTGACCACCGCGCCCACCCTGCGCGCCGCGGACCTGTACACGGGGGTGCTCTACGACCGTCTGGGACTGCCCGGCCTGCTCACCGAACACGACGAACGCGCACGTGAGCGGATCCTGGTGTTCTCCGGGCTGTGGGGAGTGGTGGGCCCGGCCGACCACCTGCCGCCCTACCGTCTCTCCATGGGCGTGAAGCTGCCGCCCCTGGGCGGTCTGGGCGCCTACTGGCGCAAGGCGCTCACCGGCCCACTGGGCGAACTCACCGAGGGGCGTCTGCTCGTGGACTGCCGCTCCGCGTCCTACGCCGTGGCGTTCAAGCCGGCCGGTGAAGCCGCCGAGCGAACCGTGGCCGTGCGGGTCCTGCGAGAACGCGAGGTGGATGGTCAGGTGAAGCGCTCCGTGGTCAGCCACATGGCCAAGGCCACCCGCGGGGACGTCGCCCGGGTCCTGATCACCGAGAACGTCGAGGCCCGCACCCCCGAGGAGCTGGTGACGGCGCTGCGCGACCTCGGCCACACCGTCGAACTCCGGCCCGCCGCCAAGCCGGGCACCGCACGCACGATGGACGTGGTGGTCCGGGATTAGCGGATACGTGCTTTCCGTCGACCGAAGCGTGCACGAAACCGGACCAGGTGGATTTTATGCCGCACCTACAGTGCGTGGGGCAGCATGGGACCCATCGGATGGAGATCGGACTCCGTGCGGGGGATTGAACAGCCCGGCGCTACGCGAGGGACACGCGGGGGTCGCCACACGCCCGTGAGCGGGCCGGGCACGAGAAAACGACAGGCGCGCCCTCCCACGGGAGGGCGCGCCTTCGCTGTTTCAGTCCACGGCTGTGGTCTGGTCCTGGGCCGACCGACTAGTCCAGGTAATCGCGGAGCACCTGCGAACGCGACGGGTGACGGAGCTTCGACATCGTCTTGCTCTCGATCTGCCGGATGCGCTCACGGGTGACCCCGTAGACCTTGCCGATCTCGTCTAAAGTCTTGGGCTGGCCGTCGGTGAGCCCGAAGCGCATGGAGACCACCCCGGCCTCACGCTCGGACAGGGTGTCCAGCACCGAGTGCAGCTGCTCCTGAAGCAGGGTGAAGCTGACCGCCTCGCCCGGCTGGATCGCCTCGGAGTCCTCGATGAGGTCACCGAACTCGCTGTCGCCGTCCTCGCCGAGCGGGGTGTGCAGGGAGATCGGCTCGCGGCCGTACTTTTGCACCTCGACGACCTTCTCCGGGGTCATGTCGAGTTCCTTGGCCAGCTCCTCCGGGGTGGGCTCACGACCCAGGTCCTGGAGCATCTGGCGCTGCACGCGGGCCAGCTTGTTGATGACCTCGACCATGTGCACCGGGATACGGATGGTGCGGGCCTGGTCGGCCATCGCGCGGGTGATCGCCTGACGGATCCACCAGGTGGCGTACGTGGAGAACTTGAAGCCCTTGGTGTAGTCGAACTTCTCCACCGCGCGGATCAGACCGAGGTTGCCCTCCTGGATCAGGTCCAGGAACAGCATGCCTCGACCCGTGTAGCGCTTGGCCAGGGAGACGACCAGACGCAGGTTCGCCTCGAGCAGGTGCTTCTTGGCGCGACCTCCGTCCTCGGAGATCCACTCGAGCTCGTCGCGAAGCTCGAAGGTGAGGACGTCGTCCTCCTCGGAGAGCTTCTCCTCGGCGAACAGGCCGGCCTCGATGCGCTTGGCGAGCTCGACCTCCTGTTCGGCGTTGAGCAGCGGCACCTTACCGATCTGCTTCAGGTAGTCCTTGACCGGGTCCGCGGTGGCACCGGCCGCGACCACCTGTGCGGCGGGGGCGTCGTCGTCATCGTCGTACAGGACGAAGGAGTCGTCGTCCTTGCTGGGCTTGACCGGGGCACCGACCGTCTCCGGCTTGGCCGGTTTGGCGGACTCGGTGTCGGGGGTGTCCTCGACCAGCTCCAGCTCGGCGCCGGTGTGTTCGAGGTCGTCGTCCAGACCGTCATCGGCCGTGTCACCGGCGTCGGGCGCCAGTTCCAGGTCCTTCTTGGTGGACTTCTTGGTCGCCGCCTTCTTGGCCGGGGCCTTGGTCGCCGCGGTCTTCTTGGTGGCCGCCTTCTTGGGGGCGGCCGCCTTCTTCGCGGTGGTCTTCTTGGCCGCGGGCTTCTTCTCGGCGGTCTCCTCGGAGTCGACGACGGCGGTGACCGTCTCCGGCTGCTCCTGGGCGGCCGCCGCGGCGCGCGCGGGCTTGGTGGTCGAGCGGGTGGTGGTGGTGCTGGACCGAGACGTGGTGGTCTTGCGCCGCGTGGTCTTGCGCCGGGAGGAAGCCGACTCCGGAACCAGGACGGTCACGCCCTCCTTCGCGAGGCTGCGGAGCACGGACTGCGCCTGCGACATCGGGATTTCGGCCTCTTCGAAGGCACGGCGCACGTCCTCGGGCTCAAGAAAGCCCTGGGACCGCCCACGCTCGATCAGCTGCTGAATGACGGGCTCTTGCAGTGACTCGGACTGCTTCGAGCGAGTCGAACTGGCAGATGACACAAACACCTCTCGAACGGACGTGTGGCGAGATTCGTCGGACCCGGTGGTCCGGATGGCCGGGACCGGGTACTGCACCCTCTCCCACCTGCGGCCAGGGATCTTCCCCACTGGGCGGGAAGCCGGGGTCACCCCCGCTTCATGGGGCGCGGCGGCTTCTTCACTGTAAGCAAGGCAATGGACTTGTTCGTACGGTCTACCGCTCTGACACCGAATCGATCACCGGAAGCTGAACGGCGAGCAGAGTGACATCATCGTCCTGCTCATACCCTTCGAGCATGCTCTCAACAAGGTACTCCAGCATCTGCTGTGGATCGCCCACCACATCGGGTCGGGCATCAGCCGCCTTCTGGACCAGCTCGTCGAGCCCCGCGTCGACCGATCGTTTGCGGTTCTCAACCAGTCCATCGGAATAAAGGGCGACGGTGTTACCGGGTTGGACGAAGAATTTGTGGTGACCCCTCGTGGAGCTGACTCCGAGCGGTGTGTCCGGCTCGGTCTCCAGCAGCGAGGGCCCGGCGTTGCCGGCGACGACCAGCGGGGGAAGGTGCCCCGCGTTGCTGAGGTCGAGTTGTCCGGTCACCGGGTCCAAGACGAAGTAGACCAGGGTCGTTACCTGATCCATTCCCTCCGTGGCCGAGAACATGCGGTCGAGTCCGGTCAGGACGTCGGCCGGTTCGGGCATGGAGAAGGCCAGAGCACGCAACGCGTTGCGGATCCGACTCATTCCCGCGGCGGCCGGGATGCCCTTGCCCATGACGTCGCCGAGGACCCCGGCGACGCGGCCGTCCGGCAGGGGGAAGGCGTCGTACCAGTCGCCGCCCACCTGCACGTGTTGGGAACCCGACCGGTAGTAGGCGGCCAGGCGCACGCCTCGGACCTCGGGCAGCTCCTCCGGCAGCAGGCTGCGCTGGAGCTCCTCGGCGGTGCCGTGTTCACGCTCGTAGACGATGGCCCGGCCGATGGCCAGGGCGCACTGTCCGGCGAGCGCCTCCAGGAAGACGCGTTCCTCGTCGGTGACCTCGCGCGGGGACGTGAAGGAGAAACGCAGGGCTCCGATGGGGCGGCCGGCGGCCATCATCGGCAGCGCCACCCAGGCACGCTCGTCGGTGCGTTCCAGGATCTCCTCGATCTCGGGTGCGTCGTCGAGGAGTTCGCGTAGTTCGGCGGGGCCGGCGGCCAGTCGGGGCATGCGATCGGCCACGGCCAGCGCCGCGATGTCGGGGTAGTCCAGGGAGAACC
>NZ_DYZD01000435.1 GCF_020741345.1 Nocardiopsis listeri | reverse complement strand
CGTTCGGCCCCGGAGGCCCCGAACACCCGGTGGCGGTCACGTCCTCCCTGAGCGAGGGCACCCAGCGGTTGGACTGGTGGTGCGAACCGGCGTTGCGTCACGCTCCCCCGGTTTTCCAGGCACCCACCCGGTTACTCGAAGCGCTGGGAGAGAAGGGCTGACGGAATGCGGGGAACCGCTTCGGGTGTCGGCAGGTCGGTTGGGACGGCCCCGCCTCGACGGTTCCCCGCGCCCCGTGTCCAAGGCCGCCCGGTTCGCTCTCGCCGCCGGCCCCGGGGCGGCCGATCGCGGTACCTGTCCACGGCCTCTGCGTTCGGGGCGGAAACCGGCCGACCCGGCGGTCACGTCTGGAACGATTCTCGGTGGGCTGTACCAGAACGCGCGTTGGTGCCGGGGCTTCGCCTTTTGCTCCCGGCCCCGCGCGGGTCGGGCACCGGTGGGAGACGATGATCCTTCCCATAAGGACGGGCCGGTTGGAACAGGCCGGGGCCCGCGTGGCTGAGGTGGGCCCGTTCCCCGCACCGGTCCGGGACCCTCCCCCATCACCGTTCGTGGTCAACTCTCGCCGGTGTGCGGAGCAGCCGGGCCACCGGGAGGAATGACCGTGTCCGGCCTCGGTGCCCCGGCCTGCCCGTGCGCCGACGCCCTGTCGACGGGCACCGGGCGGCCCTGAACGGGTCAGTACCGCCCGACGCACGGAGTCGACCTCAGTCCCCACGCCCCGTCAGGGTGTCGTCGGCATGGTCGACCTCGTCCTCCGCCGTATCCGAGGTGTCGGTGGCCACCGCGTCCTTGGCCGGGCCGGCTTCGGGAGTCTCGGAGGAACCGTCCGCGCCCTCGTCTCCCATCGGCGGGACGTGACGGAGCCGGACAAGGACCAGCGCGGCCGTGATCACGAGGATCACCGCGCTGACCACGGCGATGACGTGAAGGCCCGAGGTGAAGGCGTCCTGCGCGGCGCTCTCCAGCTGAGAACCCAACGTTCCTCCCAGCTCCTCGGACAGCGCGACGGCTCCGGCGACGCTGTCGGTGGCCGCGCCGGAGTCCATCTCGGACGGAACGCGGTCGTCCAGCCGTGTGCCGTAGACGAACGCCCCGAGCGTGCCCACCGTGGCGATCCCCAGGGACGTTCCCATCTCGTTGCCGATCTGGGGCAGGGAGGCCGCGGACCCGGCCTTCTCCGGCGGGGCCCCTCCGATCACCAGGTTCATGCCCAGTGCCAGCCCGGGGCCGCCACCCAGGCACCAGACCACGAACGCGGCCACGGGCAGCACGACGCCGCTCTCGGGGCCGACCATCAACAACATGAGCAGGCCGGCCGACACGATCAACAGACCCACCGCGATCAGGACCGCGGGACGGATCCACCGGGCCAGGACCGGGGCAAGGGTCACACTGACGGTTCCCGCGATCAGCCCGGGGATCAAGGCCAGAGCGGCCTGGAACGGAGACAGCCCGAGCACCGACTGGAAGAACTGGCTGAGGTAGAACAGGGTCGTTCCGGTCAGCATGCTGTACATGAGCATGGACACCAACGCCACGGTGAGCTGATCGTTCCGGAACAGCCTCAGGTCCAGGAGGGGGTCGTCCAAGACCAGCTGACGCCGCACGAAGGCCGTTCCCGCGAAGGCCCCCAGAAGGATGGCGGCGATCGCCGGCGGGTCCCAGCCGATCCGTGCCACCTCCTTCACCCCGTAGACGAAGGGAAGGATCATGAGCAATGACAGGACGACGCTCACGAGGTCGATGCGACCCGGCTCCGGCGCCCGGTACTCGGGAAGCACCAGGGGACCGAGGATGAGCAGGAGGACCATGGCGGGGACGGCCAGCAGGAAGACCGAACCCCACCAGAAGTACTCCAGCATCATTCCGCCCGTGATCGGGCCGATGATCGCTCCGAGCGTGAACGACCCGGCCCACAGCCCGATCGCCATTCCCTTCTGCTTCGGGTCGAGGAACATGTTGCTGATCAACGCGAGCGTGGAGGGCGCCAGAGTGGCCCCGGCCACGCCGAGCAGTGCCCGGGCGATGATCAGCATCTGCGGTCCGGTGGAGAAGGCGGCGAGGACGGAGGCCGCGCCGAAAGCCACCGCACCGATCATCAAAAGCCTGCGGCGACCGATCCTGTCACCGAGGGTGCCCATGGTCACCAGGAAACCACCGACCATGAACCCGTAGATGTCCACCACCCAAAGCTGTTGGGTGGAGTTCAGGGCGAGGTCGGAGGTCAGGTGGGGAAGGGCGAGCAACAGGACGAAGACATCGAAGGAGACGAGCATGCTGGCCACGGTCAGGACCGCGAGTCCGACCCACTCCTTGCGCCCGGCCTTTGGAGCGCTCTGCGTTGTCATCGTAGTTCCTTTCTGCGCGAAGCCATCCGCGCGGAGTCGGGGGTGGGGCATGAGCCCGAAGACCCGTCCCGGAGGTGATTCGTGCCCCTCGCGGGCGGGCTCCGCGTTCACGCCCTACACCCCTACGACGAACGCTCCGCGTCGAAATCGACAGACGAACGGAACGAAGTCACGCGTGCCTCCCGAGCCGTGGCGTTCGGCATGATGTCCGCGGAGAAGATCCCATCGGGGTCGAGTTCCCCACGGAGACGGTCCAAACACCCCACCTGTGTCGGTGTGAGGTGGCGTTGGGGCTGTTCACGCGATTCCACGAACGTGGGAGCGGTCATGCCCGTGTCCCGGTCGGCCAGCCCTGCACGCACCCTCGCGCAGTGGGCCGCCAGTTCCCCATGGGTGACGTCTCCCAGAACCGCCCCCGAACCGGCGTAGAGCAAGGGGGCGTCGAAGTGGTCCAGGACCCCGCCCTGGGGGTGGGACCGTGCCAGGGCGCCGCCCAGCTGCCTGAGGCCGGCGGCCACGAGCGGGGAGCCCGAACCCGGCCCGACCAGGTCGAGGAGGGTGCGTGCACCGGTCGTGTCGAGGTCTTCCAAAAGCATGTGGTCGCCGAAGATGGGCACCGGGTCAGGGGGATCCATGTGCATTCGGGTCACCTCGGGCACCGCGACGGCGGCCCAACTGTCGGTGATCGGCTCGGCCAACGCCCGTAGCGGTCCCAAGAGGTCGTTCGCCATCGCGCTCGCGGCCCGTTCGTGGCCCTCGTGGGTGATCGCTCCGTCCACGCACACGACGGGGCCGGACCTGAGTTCCTCGGGTACGTCCGGTACCTGTGGGAAATTCATGACGCGCAACGAGGACATGATCTCCTCGGGTGCCCCGCGGGCCCAGTCCAGCCACAGTGCCAGGAGACGATCGGCGTGTTCACCCGACCAGAAAGCGGCACCGGCCACGGCTCCACGCGCCGCGAAAAGGCCCACCTCGACCGCCGTCACCACACCGAAGCCGCCCCCACCACCACGGAGCGCCCAGAGGACTTCCGGATCACGGGCCTGGTCCACTCGGCGCAAACGCCCCTCGGAGGTGACCAGTTCGATGCTTCGAACCGCGTTGGAGGCCAGACCGTGTCGTCGAGAGTAGAAGCTCACACCACCTCGCAGGAGGTAGCCGACGGCCCCCACATGGGCCGAGGAACCGTGCGGCGCCGCGAGCCCGTACGGGGCCGCCGCGTCCACCACCTCCCCCCAGGTGGCCCCTGCCGGTACACGCGCCACCCGACGGACCGGGTCGATGGTCACCCTTTCCGCCATTCGGGTACGGACTAGCAGGTCTCCCTCCAGTGAAGCGGCGACCGCGGCGGCGTGTCCGGTGGAGTGCGTCCGCAGCCCCGCCCCGACGCGCCGAGCGTGTTCCACCGCCTGGATCACCTCCTCGGGGGTGGTGGCGGTCAGGGCAGCCGACGGCCGCGCCGGCGCGAGAAGGTTGAAGACACCCGTGGCCGACTCGTACGCCTCGGTTCCAGGTGGTGAGAAGGGTCCGATGGGACCTGCCGAGCCTTCCCCCCGCTGTCTCTCAGGTCTCACGCCTCCTCCCGAACCGCCGTCATGAACAGGAAACCTTCCTCTCCGGAGGCGTCGACCACCCGCATCCTCGCTTCCGCCAGCCAGGTGCGCACCTGCTCGGAGGTGAACAGCAGCATTCCCTCGGGACGGGAGGGGAAGTGGTGGGATTCCTGGAAGTGCCGTTCCAGCGGATCATCGGCCCAACGGAAGGTCATCAGCGTGAACGTCCCGCCCGGCCGAAGACAGCGACCGACCTCTCGGATGGCCGTTCCGGCCTGTTCGGGGAACGCCTGAAGCGCGTTCCAGCAGTTGACCGCGCCCAACGAACCCGTGGGAAAGGGGAGGTCGAGGGCGCTTCCGAGAACGGCGGGAACACCGGGCAGGCGTTTTCGGAGCAGATTCAACATGGGCAGACCGGAATCGAGTGCGATCACCCGTTCCTCACCCACGTGTCGGGCGAGCACGCTCGTCCATCGCCCCGCTCCGGCCGCCAGGTCGAGGACGGGGCCCCGTACCGGGCGCACATGTCCCCTGATGTAGTCGTCCTCGTTCTCCGGTGTGATGGCCCTTGCCCAGTTCCCTCCCGCCACCCGAAGGAAGGCCGGACGCAGGACCTCTTCGTAGTAGCGACCCATGCTCGGCATGTTCGCGAGCTTGCCGAGCAGACCGGCCGTGGCGTCGTCCTCATCGGGTTCGGCGCCGTCGATGAACGGTTCGAACAGGTCCACGATGCCCTCGGCGGTCGGGGCGGCCCGAGAACAGGCGGGGCAGCAGAACACAGGGCCGTTGCGGTCGAGGACCTCATCGCACGAAGGGCAGCGCAAAAGGCCCACCAGGCGGTCGAACAGCACTTCCTCGGAGGGGATGGAGTCAACGGAGCCTTCCCGGTCCTTCGGTTCTCGAGCGGTCCGGGTCATCTCCTCCGGGTCGGGGAGGGAACCCGTCCGAGTCATCCAGCGGGCCCGTCCCCCCATGTAGGCGGAGAGCGTTCGGGTGTCGTTGTCCCAGTTGACCCTGGCCTGTTCGGGGGTGAGCCGGTCGATCCATGTGCGGTCGAAGTCGATCTCGGCCTGGTTCAGCCGCCAAACCGCGGGTGAGGGCCAGGCCCTTCCCAGGTCGGGGTGGTCGACGTCGAAACGGGCCAGGGCTCGTTCCAGACGGGCCCGGTCCACTTCCGGCAGCTCCGCCACGCCTTCTGAGGCCAGGATCGCGTCCCTGTCACCGGAGAGGTTCCCCAGCAGGTAGAGCAGTACCGGGGTGAGCTCCGCCTCGTTCATGCCGAGAAGATCGAGATAACGGTCGATCCCCCCGGAGACCCGTTCGGTCAGGTCGGATCCACCGCTCCCGGCAAGGAGACCGAGCAACAACAGCAGGAGTGGCGTGGGTCGTCGTCGAATTCCCTCCACCATCAAGGGGATCGCCTCCCCCGCTCCTGTGGTGGGGGCCCCATCGCGCCAGACGACGTCGAGGAGGGCTTCGAAGCACGCCTCACGGCGTTCGGTGGGAGCATTCTCCAGGTCCGCCACCAGAGCGGCCGTGGAGGAAGACTGTGTGGACACGCTCACGCGCGCCCCCTTTCTGATCGATCCTGCCTTCTCTGGGTGGCGTCGCGGGTCAGGGCCTACGCGCGGAAACAATCACGTATCCGATTTGGTCTCTACGGGCGGCGAAGAAGCCCCGATGCCTGACCGCGTAGCCCAGCAGGTCCTCCTCCGCCAGTTCCTCGGCCAACTCTCCACGGCGATCAAGTGACGCGCGCAGGAAGCGGTTCTTGCGTCCGTAGACGCGTGGTCCGCACTGGGTGTACTCCTCGACCTCGAACCCGACGCGGCGCAGGGTTTGCAGCCACTCCCGCAGTGAGGGCAGTCGCCGCAGTGCGAGAGAGGCCATGAAGCGTTTCAGCCGTGCGCGTTCGGTGTCGGACTCACGGCTCAGGTCCGCCAGGGTGAGACGGCCTCCGGGTCTGAGCACCCGGCGGAGCTCGGCCGTCACCTGGTCCAGGTCATGAGCGTTCTGGAGGGATTCGAGCGCGACGACGGCGTCGAAGGACGCATCGGGAAAGGGCAGGTGGGCGAAGTCGCCCAGGAGAAACTCGACGTCAGGGGCACCGGGCCCGTCCCGGGCCCGTTCCCGTGCCAGCCGGACCTCGTAGCGGCTGATCGTGACGCCCGTGACCCGCGCGCCCGCCTCTCGGGCCAGTCGCAGTGCGAGTCCACCGGTACCGCAGCCGGCGTCCAGCACCCGCTCCCCCGGGCGAACCCCCAACGCCTGGACGACTTTCTCGCTGACGCGTTCGATCGCCTCGGGCAGGGACGCGGGGTCGTCGTCGCCGTACCAGTACCACATGTGAAGCTGACCGCCC
>NZ_DYZD01000434.1 GCF_020741345.1 Nocardiopsis listeri | reverse complement strand
CGAACGCCACCCGTTCCGGACCCTTCTTGGGGCCCCTACAGTCCACCCGCTGCGCCTTGGCCTTCGTGGCGGCCTCCAGGACCGCCTTGCCCTTGGCGCCGCCGGCGTGGGTGAGCACCAGGTTCACGTCGTCGGCGGGGTTCCCGAGGTAGTCGATGACGGTCGCCGCCAGGTCCTTGGTCAGGTCCTGGGAGGAACGGAGCACCACCACCCGGCGGTCGCCGAACAGGGACGGTGAGGTGACCTCCACCAGGGTGGACAGGCCGACCTGGGCGGGTACGAGGTCGTGGACGTCCACCTCCGGTTCGGACTCGCGGACCGCGGCGACCACCGCGGCCACGGCCCGGTCGACGAGCAGTTCCTCGTCGCCGACGACGAGTGTGATGAGGGCGGGTGCAGGCATACAACGAGCATGCCACGACCCACCGACCGGCCGGTGCCGTTCGGGGGTCAACGGTCCGGGGCGGGCCCGCGGGAGACCACGCGCACCGGGTCGTCCAGTACCGCCACGTCCCCGTCCCTGTCGGTACGCGCGTTCACCGGTGCCACCCGTTCCAGGATGTTCTGCGTGAACGGCGCCGGGTGGCCGTAGGGGTTGTCCGCGCCCACGGAGGTCACCGACACCCGCGCCCGTGTCGCGGCGAGGAAGGCGGGGTCCTGGGTACCCGACCCGTGGTGCGGGGTGTTCAGGACGGTGACCTCCAACAGCGCGGCGTCCGGCCCGCGCAACAGCTCGCCCTGGGCCGGTACCTCGATGTCCCCGGTGAGCAGCGCGGACAGGTGCGTTCCGTCCGCCCGGACCACCACCGAGGTGTCGTTGACCGTTCCCACGTAGCCCGGTCGTGGCCACAGCACCCGTAGTGTCCACGGACCCACCTTGAGGGTCTGCCCCCGTTCGGCGGTCAGGAGCTGCACGCCCTCCGCCACCAACAGTCGGCCCACCGCGGTGTCCTCGAAACCCGCGGGGGCCAGCGCCGCCGGAACCCGTCGGTGTCGCAGCACCCCCGAAGCGCCGTCCACGTGGTCGGAGTGGTCGTGGCTGAGCACCAGCAACGGGACCTCCCGTATCCCCAGCCGTTCCAGGCACCCGTCCACCGGTTCCGGGTCCTCCCCGGTATCGAACACCACCGCCTCCCCGGGGCCCACGGACAGTGCCAACGCGTCCCCCTGTCCCACGTCGCAGGAGACCAGCGCCCACCCCTTCGGTGGCCAACCACCCGGTAGGCACCGGGCCGACACCCCCAGCAGGAGCACCGCGACGGTCACCGCGGCCAACACCCGGCGGGCCCGACCGCGGGTCAGCAGGAACACCGCCACCAGGGCGGCCAGCAGCAACGCGCCGGCCACGTCGGAGCGCCATGGCAGGGCCCCGTACGGAACCCGCGCCCCCACCTTCGCCACCACGGCGATCCAGGACACCCCGAGTCCCGGAAGGTGCACCAGGAACGCCGCCGCGCCCGGCCAGACCGACGCCAACGCCGTCAACACCGATCCCGCCACGGTCACCAACGCCACCACCGGCGCGGCCAACACGTTGGCCGGCACCGCCACCCACGACACCTCCCCGGACAACAGCACCAGCACCGGGGCCACCGACACGTGCGCCGCCACCGCCACCGCCAAGGCCTCCGCGACGGGACGAGGCATCCTGGCCGACCAGGCGTGCGACCACCCGGGCACCAGCAGCAGGATCCCGGCCGTGGCCAACGCCGACAACGCGAACCCGAAGGAGGTCGCCAGTCCCGGCGCCACGAACAGCACGCCCACCACGGTCACGCCCAACGCGCCCAGACCCGCGTGCGCCCGGCCCGTGGCCAGCGCCAACAACCCCAACGAGCCCATGAACGCGGCCCGCACCACGCTCGGCTCCGGTCGGCACACCAGCACGAACAGCCAGATCATCACCGCGCCGCCCGACACCGAACACCACGTCGGCGCCCGGGCCCACCGCGCCACCGCCAACACGAACCCGGTCAGGATCGCCAGGTTGGCCCCGCTGACCGTCAACAGGTGGGTCATCCCGGTGGCCCGGAAGTCCTCCGCGGTCTCCTCCCGCAGCTCGGAGGTGTCGCCGACGATCAACGCCGGCAACAGCCCGCGTTCTGGTCGGGGGAGCTCCGAGGCGGCCTCCCTCAGGGCGGCGCGGACCCCACCGGCGAAGGCCTGGAGTCGCCCCGGCTCGGCGACCTCCTCCGGAGGGCCGCGCACCGGAACCAACGCCGCCGTCAGTGGTTCGTCCTCGGCGGCCAGGAACCCCCCTCGCGCGGTGAACTCCTGGCCCGGTAGGAGCCCCGACCAATCCGCGCCGGAGGCCAACACCACCACCGACGCCCGCGAGGCGCGGAGCTCACCGTCCACACGGACCCACACGGTGCGGGCCGGCACCACCCACTCCGCCCGTCCCGGCCGTGGCACGCCCGCCCGAGAACGCGGATCGACCGTCGCCACCGCGCGGAACTCCACCTCACCGCCCCGCTCGGTGGCGGCCACCGCGGCGCTGGTCATCGTCCGATGCACGTGGAGTCCGGCCACCGCCGTGACCGTCGCCGCGCACACCAGCGCCGCCACGATGGTGGTGAGCGGAGCCTCCCCGAGCAGCACGGACGGTCGTCCCCCCAGGAACACCACCGCCGCGGCGAGGGCCATCGCGCCCGCCAGCGACCACGCCGCCCACGCGGGCACGGCCAGGGCCACCAGGGCCGCCGCCCAGGACGCCAGAGCCGGAACGATCAGCCGCAGGTCCGGAGGGTGCCCCAGGCCGTGGGCGTCGGTTCCCAACCACGTCACCATGGTCGACTCACCCCACCGTCACGTGCGGCCGCAGGTTCTCCAGGGTCTTCTCCGCGATCCCGTCCACCCCGAGCAGGTCCTCGACGGTGGCGAAGGAGCCACCGATGGACTCCCGGTGATCGATGATCTGGCGCGCCTTCTTCTCCCCGATCCCCGGCAGGGAACGCAGCTCCTCCTCACCGGCGGTGTTGATGTTCACCGCCGTCCCCTCCCCACCGCCCGCCGCCGCACCGCCCCCACCCGGTGTCTCCTCCTCCGGCACCCCCACGAGGACGCGTTCGCCGTCGGTCAGAGTCCGGGCGAGGTTGAGCAGGTCGAGATCGGCGTCGGGCAACGCGCCGCCCGCCTCCTCCACGGCGTCGGCCACGCGGGAACCCGCGGGCATCGTGTACAGACCCGGTTCGTTCACCTCACCGCCCACGTGCACCACCACCTCGCCGTCCGGTGGGGGAGAGCCCGGGACGTCGTCACCCGGTGGGGGAGTGCCGGAAACGGGGGCGGGGCCGTCGTCGGAGGCCGCCCGGGTGACCAGATCGGGCACGGCGACCTCATCGGGGCGTTCGCGCAGCATCAGGAACGCGACCACCACAGCCAGCAGACCCGACACCACCAGAACGACCAGCGACCGACGGGACAGCGCGGCCTCGGCGGCCCAGCCCCGGGTGATCCGGTTCAGGGCCGTCACGGGTTCGTCCGGGACCAACTCCGTGTACCCGGCGGGCGGCCGGGATGTTCCGGTGGGCCGCTCCGGATCCGAAGCCCCCCGCCAGGGGCCGGTGTCGGGTTCCTCCGCGGGAGGGGTGGGATCGGGCCGCTTCGTTCCGGGATCGGGAACGGGGACGGTGAGCACGTCCTCCGGGGCGCGCTCGGGCCAGTCCCGCCCGGCGGGCCGGTAGGGGGTGCGGGTGCCGCCTACCGCGTAGGGCGCGCTCGGGACGTCGGTGCCCGGCCGGGGCGCGGGGACGGCCGCGGGATCTGCGGGTGGACGTGGGATGCGGGCGCGCAGACGCCTGGCGAAAGGTGAGGAGTCCAGACCGAGTGCGCGGAGTCGTTCCTCGGGGGACGAGATGGGAGGGCGGCGCCGTGACCGGCGCGAAGCGGTCATGGATTCAACGCTAGGGAGAGCACGACCGTCTGTCACCGGGTGATCTCGACCTGTGGATAACTCAAGGACGACCAGCCCGGAAGACCCACGCCGACGACCCCGCCGACACGAAAGGGCCCGGTCTCCTCGGGAGAGACCGGGCCCTTGACGTCGCGTGCTACGCGGTCCCTAGGCGGACCGGAGAGCGTCCAGACGCTTGGCGATCGCGCTCTTGCGGTTCGCGGCCTGGTTCTTGTGGATGACGCCCTTGCTCGTGGCCTTGTCCAGGGCACGAGCGGCGTCACGCTGCAGGACGGTGGCCTTCTCGACGTCCCCGGTCTCGGCCGCTTCGCGGAACTTCCGGATGGAGGTCTTCAGCGAAGAGCGCACCGCCTGGTTGCGGAGACGAGCCTTCTCGTTCTGCCGGTTGCGCTTCTTCTGCGACTTGATGTTCGCCATGCGAAAACGTGCTCCAGTAACTTTGATCTGCGCGCCGATCGATCCGGCGGCTCGTCTCATGGGCAGCCGTTCCATGAGTGGCTCGCGTGGGCGCCGACGCAGGGTGTGTGTGAGACCAGAAGGGCTCGAATTCGAACGTGGAGGTCCGAGACACGGACTCTCCATTATGCCGTATTCGGCGGACCACTCGGGCCCCGGGTCCGCGAGGTCACGGTATCGGGCCCAGCCACCCCGTGCGATAGGCGTCCAGATCGCCCTCCCCGGCCTCGTCGGCCAGGTAGAGCGCCACACCCGTGGTGAGTTCCTCGGGCGGTTCCGCCTTGGAAAGACCCAACCTGATCGCGGCGATCGCGGTCAGCGCCTTCTCGTTCTCATGGCCCGGTCCCCACTCCTCACCGCTGTAGGCGGGCACCCCGAAACGCAGGGTCAGGTCCTCACGCGCGCCCAGCGCCGCCACCGACTCGGTCACCTGACGCACCATGAACCCGCCGTACATCCCCTCGGTCGGCATGTCCGCGTCCACCCCCGGCAGCACGACCTCGTCGGCGTGCTCGGTCACCTGGTCCATGTACCCCTTGGACCAGTACTTCTCCTCGCCCTCGGCGACGAACGACGCCACCCGACCACCGGGGAGCAGCTCCACGTGGTGGGCCTGCACCGACAGCACCGGGTCCTCGCCCAACTCCTCCCGCACCATCGCCATCAGCGTGGGGATCGACGGGTCGTTCACCGTCACCGGCCGGATCTCCAGGTGCAGCCCCGCGAAACCGTCCGCCGCCACCTCGGCGACCGTCGGCGCGAGCGTCTCACGGTCCTCGGTGGGGAAACGGTCCCGCAGCAGCGACGACCCGGACTCCACGTGCCGTAGCCAGGCCAGTGGACGTACATCCGGGTAGGTGGAGTTCAGCCACGACAGCAGAGCCCCGGTGTCGGGCACCCGCTCCACCGTTCCGTCGGCGGCCACGTCGCCCGCGTACACGTACAGGGTGTTCACCGAGCCGATGTCCAACAGCTCCGACAGGGCGTCGGTGTCCTCCCACGAACCCACCCAGGCCGCGTCCGCGGCCTGGGAGGCCGCCCGGTCGCTCGGCGTGCCCGAGAACTGGAAGCTCAACAGCGAGCCCGCCGCGACCACCAGCACCAGGACCGCCGCGACCCCGGCCAACAGCCGTGTCAGAAACCACTTCACCCCTACGCCACCCGCTCTCGCACCCGCCGGGTCCGTTCCCGGCGTCGGTTCGCATAATCTGGACGTCGACACCCGCGCCTCGCGCCCATACTGCCGTACCGCCTCGGGGGAGACCCGGTGAGGGCGGTACCCGCGTCATGGGAGGATGGAGGACGCCGTGTGCCCACGGCAGAGGCGGAAAGTCGCCCCCACAGGCGCACACGACCCTGAACCAAACCCGTTGAACGGAGCACGGTGGCACAGCCGAACTGGACCGATCCCGCGCTGATTCGCAACTTCTGCATCATCGCGCACATCGACCATGGCAAGTCGACGCTGGCCGACCGGATGCTCCAGATCACCGGGGTCGTCGAGGACCGTCAGATGCGCGCCCAGTACCTGGACCGCATGGACATCGAGCGCGAACGCGGCATCACCATCAAGTCCCAGGCGGTGCGGATCCCGTTCACCGCCCTGGACGACAAGACCTACACGCTCGACCTGATCGACACCCCCGGCCACGTCGACTTCACCTACGAGGTGTCGCGTTCGCTGGCCGCCTGCGAGGGCGCGATCCTGCTGGTCGACGCCGCACAGGGCATCGAGGCGCAGACGCTCGCCAACCTGTACATGGCGCTCGAGAACGACCTGCAAATCATCCCGGTGCTCAACAAGATCGACCTTCCCGCGGCCCAGCCCGAGAAGTACGCCGAGGAGATCGCCGGAATCATCGGCTGCGAGCCCTCCGACGTGCTCAAGGTCAGCGCCAAGACCGGTGAGGGCGTCGAGGAGCTCCTCAACGAGATCGTCAACCAGATCCCGGCCCCGGTCGGAGACGCGGACGCCCCCGCCCGCGCGATGATCTTCGACTCGGTGTACGACACCTACCGCGGAGTCGTCACCTACGTGCGGGTCGTGGACGGAAAGCTCAGCCCGCGCGAGCGCATCCAGATGATGTCCACCAAGGCCTCCCACGAGATCCTGGAGATCGGCGTCAGCGCGCCCGAGCCCCAAAAGTCCGGTGGTCTGGGCGTGGGAGAGGTCGGCTACATCATCACCGGTGTGAAGGACGTGCGCCAGTCCAAGGTCGGTGACACGATCACCGCCCTGAACCGGTCGGCAACGGAGATGCTCGCCGGGTACCAGGAACCCAAGCCCATGGTGTTCTCCGGGCTCTACCCGATCGACGGCACCGACTACCCGGTGCTGCGCGACGCCTTGGACAAGCTCCAGCTCAACGACGCCGCCCTGAACTTCGAACCGGAGACCTCCGCGGCCCTCGGCTTCGGTTTCCGCTGCGGTTTCCTTGGCCTGCTCCACCTGGAGATCACCCGTGCCCGTCTGGAGCGCGAGTTCAACCTGGACCTGATCTCCACCGCCCCCAACGTCATCTACCGGGTGGAGATGGAGGACGGCACCGAGCACGTGGTGACCAACCCCAGCGAGTTCCCCGAGGGCAAGATCGACTCGATCCACGAGCCCATGGTCAAGGCCACCCTGCTCACCCCCGCCGACCACATCGGTCAGATCATGGAGCTGTGCCAGGAGCGCCGCGGTGAGCTGCAGGGCATGGACTACCTGTCCGAGGACCGGGTGGAGATGCGCTACATCCTGCCCATGGCCGAGATCGTCTTCGACTTCTTCGACGCGCTCAAGTCCCGCACCAAGGGGTACGCCTCGCTGGACTACGAGCCCATCGGCGAGCAGGTCGCCGACCTGGTCAAGGTCGACATCCTCCTGCAGGGCGAGGCCGTGGACGCCTTCTCCGCGATCGTGCACAAGGAGAAGTCCTACGCCTATGGCGTGGAGATGACCAAGAAGCTGCGCGAGCTCATCCCCAGGCAGCAGTTCGAGGTCCCGGTCCAGGCGGCCATCGGCGCCCGGGTCATCGCCCGCGAGAACATCCGCGCCATCCGCAAGGACGTGCTCTCCAAGTGCTACGGCGGCGACATCAGCCGTAAGCGCAAGCTGCTGGAGAAGCAGAAGGAGGGCAAGAAGCGGATGAAGATGGTCGGCACCGTCGAGGTGCCGCAGGACGCCTTCATCGCCGCCCTGTCCTCCGATGAGCCGGAGACGAAGGACAGCAAGAAGTAAGTGCCCGCACAACCGACCGGTGAGGTCCCACCGCGCGACGGCTCCCTGCCGACATCGGCAGGGATCGGCGCCGCCGAGCGGGGGCTGAGTCTCTACGTCCACGTTCCGTACTGCCGGGTCCGCTGCGGCTACTGCGACTTCAACACCTATACCGCCGACGACCTCGGCC
>NZ_DYZD01000433.1 GCF_020741345.1 Nocardiopsis listeri | reverse complement strand
CACCTGTCCGCCCAGAGCCAGGCCGAGCCAGCCGCCGAGGAGACCCGCCACCACGACGCAGCCCCAGCGCCACAGACGCCCGGTGCGCCATCGCGCGAAGGCGGCGCGTGAACGTCCGAGGCTCGCACGGGAGCGGTCGAGGGCACCACGGATGTCGAATGCGCGGATCTGTGACAACACACCCCCATCATGCCGTCGTCTCGGACCGTTCCCAATGCTTCATCCCGACCAGAGTGTTATGTCTCTTCCTCGCGACCACCCGAAGGCACCACAATGACGGGTGTGGTTGAACTGACGCGCAGGGACTTCGAGGAACTGGTGGCCGACGCCCTGGACCAGATCCCGCCCGAGCTCTCCCGACTGATGGACAACGTGGTCATCACGGTCGAGGACGAGTCTCCGGAAGGGCTGCTCGGGTTGTACGAGGGGATTCCGCTCACCGAGCGAGGCGACTCCTACTTCGGGGTGCTGCCGGACCAGATCTTCATCTACCGACGCAACATCTGCGCGATCGCGGAGACACCGGACGAGGTGGTCCACGAGGTGTTGGTGACCGTGGTCCACGAGATCGCGCACCACTTCGGCATCGACGACTCGCGTCTGACCGAGCTCGGTTGGGGGTGAGCGGCACCGGGGGTGTCTCCGGTGGATGTTCGTGTTCGGCGCGTCCGTCGTTCACGGAGCGCGACCCCCGCCCGGAGAATTCATCCTCTCATCGGAGGAGAACATCCCCGGAACGCCGTTCCAGGGGGAACACACGCCGTCGACGGAAAAGCCCGAGTGGAAAATTCCACCCGCACCCGACCGGCGCTCCGACCCACCCCACCCCTCTCCGCTTCGCATGGAGCAACCTGGGAAAACAATCCGCTTGTGGTCTCACCCGCACATCGCCGAATCCCATTCGGAGGCATTACCCGGAGCAACGAATCAGATACGAATTTCCCCGAACGACTTGCCAGGCCGCCCACCATCCGGAACCGTTGGTCATTGGGACACGACACAGCGTGATTTCAACCCTGTAACAGTAGGGAGTGCCCCGTGGGCAATCCGAGCATCGACGATGCCCCCGACAACGAGGACCACGAATCCTCGGCGGCTCAGGAAGCCCGGGAAGACGACTGGCGGAGCAGTTACCGCGACGTCATGGCCATCGGTGAGTTCCGCTCCATGTGGCTCGCCCACGCCCTGTCCGTGGTCGGCACCAACCTGCTGAACATCGCGACCTCGCTGCTGGTCTACCACGTGACCGAGTCCGCGTTCGCGGCCGGGATCACCCTCGCGCTGAACTTCCTGCCACCGCTGATCGGCGGCCCGCTGCTCTCCGGACTCGCCGACATCATGCCCCGCCGTCGGGTGATGATCGCCTGCGACGTCCTCAGGGCGGGGGTCATCGTCCTCATCGGCGTCCCGGGCATGCCGGTGTGGGCGATCTGGGCACTGATGTTCTTCGTGGTGCTGCCAGGGATCCCCTTCGCGGCCGCACGCGCCGCGCTGCTCACCCAGATCATCCAGGGCGATCGCTACGTCGCCAGCACCACGATCATCCAGCTGACCGCCCAGCTCGGCATGCTCCTCGGCCTCATCGCCGGCGGCGTGATCGTGTCGCTCATCGGTGCCAACATCACGGTGATGGGCACCGGCCTGTTGTTCGCGCTGTCCGCCCTGATCGTGCTGTTCGGCGTCCGGGCCCGTCCCCTGCCCGAACCGGAAGGGGGCTCCGGCGGAGCGGAGGCGCCCAAGCGCCCCGGCCTGCTGTCGATGTTCCGGGACGGCGCGAAGCTGGTCTTCACCGACGCCAAGCTGCGCACGCTCGTCCTGCTCGCCTGGCTCGCCGGGCTGTACGGAATCCCCTACGGCCTGGCCACGCCCATGGCCGACGAGGCCGGGGCCGGCCCGACGGCGACCGGGTTCATCATGGCGGGCGCGTCGATCGGCGCCCTGTTCGGCGGCCTGATCCTCACCCGCCTGGTGCCACCGCCGACGCGGATGAGGCTGCTCGGCCCGCTCGCCGTGCTGACGTCGGTGCCGCTGCTGCTGTGGTTCTTCGAGGCGCCCCTGTGGCTGATGGTGGTCGCCCTGGCCGTGTGCGGCGCGGCGGGTTCCTACCAGTTCGTCGCCAACGCCGCCTTCGTGCTGTGCGTGCCGCAGGAGGGGCGCGCACAGGCGTTCGGGCTCGCCGCCTCCGGCCTGCAGGTGGCCCAAGGGCTCGGCATCCTGATCGCCAGCTACTTCGTCGAATCCTTCGGCACCGGTCCGGTCATCGCGTGGGCCGGTGTGATCGGGGTGCTGGGCGCCGTGGTCCTGGCCGCCCGGTGGTCCCGGATGGCCGGTCAGACGATCGCCCGTATGGAGGAGACCGAGTCGGAGCGCTCCTCCTAGGAGGCGCGCGCGTCCCTACCGATCACTGTTCCGCCGCGCCGTGGTCCAAGACGTGGTCGCGAACCTCCTCGATCTCGTGATCCTCGCTCTGGCACCGGAGTTCCCTCCGGTGCCAGTCCGGGTGTGCCCTCAGGGTCCACATCATCAGTTCTGGCTCTCCTTTCCCTGGAAGTTACGGACGATCTGCTCCAGCAGCGATCGCTGCTCGCTCTGCGACGGCATGATCAGCCAGGCCACGATGTAGACGAACACACCGCTGAAGCCGAGCAGGGTGAAGACCGCGAAGAGGACGCGGACCAGGGTGGAGTCGATGCCCGTGTAGGCGGCGATGCCGCCACAGACGCCGGTCAGGAAACGGTCGGATTCGCTGCGCTGGAGTCGCTTGCTCCCGAAGTTCTCGCTCATGGTTCCAGCGTGCCCGTTCCTTGCGACAGTTCCCATCGGGGACAGCCCTGGGCGTCCCCTGACTTCCACCCCCGGTCCTCTGGGGGAGGGTCCTCACCGGGGCTAAAACCCCACGAATAGGACGAAATGGGACGCAAGGGCGTTCCGAGACCTGGGCCACAACCTCAGGAAAAAGGGACCGGGGTCAGTCGGTCGGGCCGAAGGCCTCGCCCAGGTTCACGAAGGCCTTCCGGAACAGGGCGCGCGCCGCCTCGATGTCGCCCGCGTCCCCGTAGGGGACCCGCTTCAGGGTGTGCCGGGTGACGGACATGGCCGCGCCGGCGATCACCTGGGACCGGAAGTCGTCCTCGGGGGCACCGCTGCGCTGGGCGACCGCGGTGGCCAGTCCCTGTTCGGCGCTGTGGAGACGGCCGAGGAAGACGGGCAGCAGTTGGGGTTCCCGGTCCAGGAGCGCCTTGCGCTGGGCCGCCTCGGCACGGTGTGCGGTGAGGTCACCGGGTCCGGCCAGGGAATTGATGAGGAGGTGGACGAGGTCCTCGGAGAAGTCGCCCGTGGGGCCGCCCATGATGAACTCCTCCCGGTCCGCCTCATCCGGGCTGATGGGGGCGTCGCCGATGAGGGCGTCCTCCTTGGTGGCGAAGTAGTTGAAGAAGGTACGGGCGGAGACGTCGGCCTCGGCCGCGATCTCCTCGACCGTCACCTTCTCCAGGCCCCGTTCCAGGGTGAGCCGGACCGCGGCGCCCTGGAGGGCGCGCCTCGTGGCCCGCTTCTTTCGCTCTCGCAGCCCCATACGGCCCTCCTTGCACACTGCTGATTTTTTCAGGCCGCGCAAATATTCTCAACGTGTATTTTTTCACTCGACCTCGCACACGTCGATGAACGTACACGACCCCGACGTTCATGGAGGTGCGATCACCTCCCCCTTCGCGGCCACCCGGTCCCTGCGACCGACCGAAGCGGGCGCCCGGCTCCTCGACCTGGTGGAACGGGCGATGCGTCGGCGTTCGTCGAGCACCCCGGCTTCGCGCGCCTGGACCAGCAGTCGGGCGTGCAGCCCCTCGTTCTCCCGGATGGTCTCGCGCAGTCGCCGCGCCACCTGTTCGCGTTCGGCGCTGCGCTGCTCGGTGACCTCGCCCAGGTGGCTGAACGCCACGACCATCACGACGATGGTCACCACGAACGACAGGCGCAACAGGAGCGGGCCCAGGGCGAAGGTCAGGGGCTCGCCCACGTACGCCTCGACGGTGGCCAGAGCGGTGGTGATCACCTTCGGGTACCGCCAGGCGCCCTTGAGGAACCGCCAGGAGTGCACGTAACCGATGAAGCCGAAGGACCCCGCGAACCAGGCGCTGAGCGCGCCGAGCACCGCGATCAGCGCGGCCATGAAGGCGATCGCCACACCCGGCCGCTCGACCCACCCACGCCGGTGGCCGCTCACCGTCCACACCAGCAGGGCGGTGAGCGCCACGAGGGCGAGTGTCCGCACGCTCGGCCAGGGCACGTCGCCGATGGCGAACACCACCACCGTGGCACGGGTCGGGGCCAGGACCCCGCCGGCACGCCTCGGCGACGTCCGGTCGGAGAGCCTCTCCGAAGGCCGCCGCGTCCGGACCCCGCACGTGGGTTCCTTCGACGACGAGGCGGGCGTTCTCCATCGAATGCACCACGAACTCGTCCCCGAGCAGGGCCTGCGCATGGTGGGCAGGCACCACGAGGTCCATCCGTGACTTCCGTCGGGTCGCCCCGAAAAACGGCGCACCATCCTTCGACAACCGGTGACCGTGTCGGCACCATGGGCCACGGGAGAATAGAGGGATCATCCCGTTCACCGTGGGTCCATCGAGCCGCCCATACAACATCCGACGGAATTCGACCATGGGGGTTATCGGTGAATTCTCTGGCCGGTACCGGTCACGGGAATTCATGACTCGACCCTTTGCGCGTCAAGCTTCTCCGTGTTCTTTTATGAACTGGTAAGTAATTAACGACCATCGCGAAGGACACCCATGACCAACATCCCCCGGTCGGGTCTGAACAGACGCACCCTCCTGCGCGGGGCCGCCCTCACCTCGGGCGCCGC
>NZ_DYZD01000432.1 GCF_020741345.1 Nocardiopsis listeri | reverse complement strand
GGATCGCCCCGGACGGCGGCAGGGAGATCTCCTCCTTCCAGGCCTTCGCGATCTCCGCCGCCTCCCGTGTCGGTACCGGCAACATCGTCGGCGTCACCCTGGCGATCATGCTGGGCGGACCCGGCGCGGTGTTCTGGATGTGGCTGATGGCCGGCGTCCTCGGCGCCGCCTCCTTCGTGGAGTCCACCCTCGCCCAGCTGTACAAGGAGCGCACCGGAACCGGCTTCCGTGGTGGCCCCGCCTACTACATGCTCCACGGGTTGAACCGACGGTGGATGGGAGCGCTGTTCGCCGTCATCATCACCGTGACGTTCAGCCTCGTCTTCAACTCCGTTCAGTCCAACAGCATCTCCGGGGCGATCGGCACCTCGGTGAGCGCCCTCGGCGGGAACAACGGGTGGATCCTCGATGTGGCCGTGGGCCTGGTCCTGGTCGCCATCACGGCCGCGGTCATCTTCGGAGGTGTGCGCCGGATCGCCACCGTCGCCCAGGCCCTCGTTCCGTTGATGGCGATCCTCTACATCCTGCTCGGCGTCGCCGTGGTGATCATCAACATCCAGGCCGTCCCGGAGGTCTTCGGCGCCATCTTCGGCCACGCCTTCGGCCTGCGCGAGGTCGCGGCGGGCGGTGCGGGCACCGCGATCCTGTGGGGGATGCGGCGCGGGATGTTCTCCAACGAGGCGGGTCTGGGTTCGGCGCCCAACGCCGGTGCGACCGCGTCGGTGTCCCATCCCGCCAAGCAGGGCCTGGTCCAGACCCTGGGCGTCTACTTCGACACCTGGTTGATCTGCTCGGTGACCGCGTTCATCGTGCTGCTGTACGGGACCGAGTTCGACCCCGACATCCCGCCCATCGAGGTGGCCCAGACCGCCCTGGAGAGTTCGCTGGGCGGCTGGTCCATCCACGTCCTCACCGTCATCATGTTCCTGCTGGCGTGGACGTCGGTCCTGGGCAACTACTACTACGGCGAGTCCAACCTGCAGTTCCTGGACGCCGACCCCGACCACATGACCTACTTCCGTTCGGCGGTCCTGGTCGCGGTCTTCCTGGGTTCCATCGCCCCGCTGACCTTGATCTGGACCCTCGCCGACATCTCCATGGGCATCATGGCCACGGTCAACCTGGTGGCCATCGCCCTGTTGTCCACCGTCGCCTTCCGCCTGCTCGCCGACTACAGCCGGCAGTTGCGATACGGCCTGGACCCGCAGTTCGCCCTGGCCAAGATGCCGGACCTGCAGAACGTCACCTCGTGGGGTCCGGTGTCGGGGGAGTCGGTGGACGAGCAGGAGCTCGACGAGGAGAGCGCCGATCGGGAGAACGGGGACGAGGACCCCCGAGGCGGTGAGCGGACCCCCGAGGACGAAGGGGGCCCCGGCCGTGGGGAGGACCGGGGCCCGGATCCGAAGGACTGATCAGGTGTGGTGTCCGGAGTCGCCGCCCTTGGGCACGGCGGACAGGTCGCTGCCCCTGGTCTCCCTGGACCACACCACCGCCACCACGGTGACGACGCCGACCGCCGCCACGTACATCGAGATCGGCAGGCCGGAGCCGAAGTACGCCAACAGCGCCGTGGCGATCAACGGGGCCAGACCACCGGCCACGATCGACGCCAACTGGTAGCCGATGGAGGCACCCGAGTACCGCACCCGGGTGCTGAACAGCTCCGAGAAGAACGCCGCCTGCGGGCCGTACATCGCACCGTGCAGGATCAGCCCGACGGTCGCGGCCAGGGTCACCGCGCCGAAGGTGCCCTGGTCGATGAGCGGGAAGAACGCGAACGACCACAGGGAGATCCCCACCGCCCCGATCGCGATGACCGGCCGACGTCCCACCAGGTCGGACAGCGCTCCCCACGCCGGGATGGTCACCAGGTGCACCGCGGAGGCGATCAGCACCGCGTTCAGCACGGCGTCGTTGGGCAGGCCCGCCTGTTGGGTGGCGTAGACCAGGATGAACGCCGTGACCACGTAGTAGGAGACGTTCTCGGCCAGCCGCACCCCCATGGCCACGAGGGTCTCGCGCCAATGGTGGCGCAGCACGTCGAGGATCGGAGCCCGCTCGGGCGTCTTGGTGTTCTCGGCCTTGCGCGAGGCCTCCTTGAACACCTCCGACTCGGTGACCGCGAGCCGGATCCACAGACCGATCAACACCAGGATCCCGGACAGTAGGAACGGGATGCGCCAACCCCAGTCGAGGAAGGCGTCGTCGGTCATCACCACGGCCAGCACCGCGAGGACGGCGGTGGCCAACAGGTTGCCGCAGGGCACCCCGGCCTGGGGCCAGGACGCCCAGAAACCGCGATTGCGCGGCTTGCCGTGTTCGGCGACGAGCAGGACCGCGCCGCCCCACTCACCGCCGAGGGCGAACCCCTGGACGACGCGCAGCAGGGTGAGCAACAGGGGAGCGCCCACCCCGATCGCCGCGTAGGTGGGCAGCAGCCCGATCGCGAAGGTGGCGCCGCCCATCATCAGCAGACTCAGCACCAAGAGCTGCTTGCGGCCGATCCGGTCGCCGTAGTGTCCGAAGACCACGCCGCCCAGGGGCCGGGCCACGAACCCCACGGCGTAGGTGCTGAAGGCCAGCATGGTGCCGACCAGGGGGTCGGAGTCGGGGAAGAAGACCACGTTGAAGACCAACGCGGCGGCGGCCCCGTACAGGAAGAAGTCGTACCACTCGATCGTGGTGCCGATGAGGCCGGCGGTGACGACCTTGTGGAAGGGGGTTTTCGGAGCGCTTCCGCCCGCGGGGGACGGCGTCGTTCTCGGTTCCATGGGCGCCAACAATAGAGACCCGGGTCACATTTCGACCATGGGGGTGGAGCCCATACCCGCGCTCTCGGTCATGTGGTCCTCTCCAGGGGATCTCGTCCACAGGTTCACCGTCGCTCACCCGAACGAAAACGGTTTTCGGTTACCATTCGGGGAGTTTCCAACCGAACCTCACGGAGCACACCCGTGTCCGAACGGACCACACACGACTCCGCCCCGTCCTCCTCACTCGGCGACTCTCTCGCCGGTGGCTGGGACGACGGCCGAGACGAACTGCCCCCCGCCGACTGGGGAAGGCGACCCGGAGCACGCAGGACCGGCACGGTCTGGCTCTTCGCCCTGATCATCACCGCGATGGCCTTCGGCCACGCGTGGCTCTCCGACGAGCTGACCGATCAGGCCTTCCTGGCCTGGGCCACCATCTTCACGGCCATCAGCTTCCAGGCCATGCCCTTCCTGGTCTTCGGGGTGGCCCTGTCCGCGGCCCTGGTCGCGTTCGTGCCGACCTCGGCCTACCGACGGTTCATCCCGGACAAGGCGAGTCACGCCGTCCCCGTGGCGGGTGCCTCCGGGGCCCTGCTGCCAGGGTGCGAGTGCGCGTCCGTGCCCATCGCCGGCAGCCTCATCAAGCGAGGGGTGGCACCGGCCGCGGCGTTGACCTTCCTGCTCGCGGCGCCCTCCATCAACCCGATCGTCATGATCGCCACCGCGGTGGCCTTCGCCGGACAGCCGGAGATGGTGCTCGCGCGCTTCACGGCGTCCCTGCTGGCGTCGGTGGTCATCGGTTGGATCTGGGTGAGGTTCGGTCGCACCGACTGGCTGCGCCTGCCCTCGCAGCCCCACGACCCGAGCGCCTCCAAGTGGCGGGTCTTTCGCGAGTCGATGCTGCACGACATCATGCACGCCGGCGGGTACCTGGTGGTGGGCGCCCTCGCGGCCGCCACGCTCAACGTGATGGTGCCTCGTGAATGGCTGCTGACGGTGGCCGAGGCCCCCGTCGTCTCGGTGCTGGTACTCGCCGTGCTGGCCATTTTGCTGTCCATCTGCTCGGAGGCCGACGCCTTCGTCGCGGTCAGCCTCACCGACTTCTCGCCCACCGCCAAACTCGCGTTCATGGTCATCGGCCCCATCGTCGACCTGAAGCTCATCGCGATGCAGGCGGGAGTCTTCGGCTGGCGCTTCGTCGTCCGCTTCGCCCCCCTGAGTCTGGTGGTCGGCCTTCTCAGCACGTTCCTGATCGGAGCCCTGATCCTGTGAACCGCATCGCGCAGGGACTCACACTCGTACTGCTCGGCGCCGCCGCGCTGACCAGCACCGTGCCCACCGACCTGTACCTGAACTGGGTCAAGGCGGGCTTCGGGCCCTTCCTGATCGCCGCCGGGGTCGTCATGGTCGTGCTCGGCCTCCTGGTCATCGTGGCCGAGGTCCGAGGCGAGGCGGACGTTCCGGATGAAGAGCGGGCCGCTCCCACCACGGCCGAGATGGACGCCTCGGGTCCGGGCACGGGTGAGGTCCACGGGCACGCCGGTGGCCACGACGAGCACGGCGGCGACGGCCACGACCACTCCCGCGCCCCATGGGTGGCCTGGCTGCTGCTGTTCCCGGTGCTGGCGGTCTTCGTGGTCGCCCCGCCGGCCCTGGGTTCGTACACGGTGGAGAGCACAAGCGGTTCGGCGGGTCCACCGCCCCGAGACGAGAGCGGCGACTCCAAGTTCAACGACGCCCTCTCCGAGGCGGCTCCGAGTGAGACGGTCCGACTCGACATCCAGGAGTTCGTGATGCGGGCCTGGGTCGACGAGGACCGCGAGATGGCCGACCGTGAGATCGAGCTGACCGGGTTCGCCGTTCCCAACGAAGAGGGCGAGGGCTGGTACCTGGCCCGACTCCAGATGGCCTGCTGCGCGGCGGACGCCGTGGTCAACAAGGTTCTCATCACCGATCAGCCGGCACCCGAGGCGGACAGCTGGTGGACGATCCGGGGCACCTGGGTGGAGCCCGAGGGTGATCTGTACGACGTCTCCGAGCACGAGTTCGCCACCGAGGCGATGGAGGAGGTCACCGACCCACCGGATCCCTACGAGTAGGGGCCGTGACCTTCGGTCCGTTAGGGCCTCGGTCCCGCCACACCGGCGCCAGTTCTCGGTTTTGGGATGACCCTGGGCGAGAATGAGTGCGTGTCAGAACCCCAGGAACGGCAACGGAAAAGGTGGCGATGGCCACGCCCCCGTTCCATCCGAGCCCGGGTGACGGTGTGGGCCACGACCATACTGGCCCTGGTCGTGCTGGGCATCTCGGTGGGTTCCTTCCTGTTCCTCCGGGAAATAGTGCAGAACCAGTTGAGCGACCGGGCCGCGGAGGCGGCGCGTGGCGTCGTCGAGCACATCATGACGGACCGCTACGACTCCTACATCCCCGACTCCGAACCGATCCTGCGGTTGCAGATCGTCGATCGGGAGTCCCATGAGGTCCTCGCCTCCAGCGCCGCCCTGAGGGGCCTGCCCGCCCTGACCGAACAGGAACCGGGCGAGCACGACTTCCGCATGGACACGGTCGTTTGTGATGAGGTGGCGGGGACCGAACCCGATGACTGCTTCCAGGTGGTGGGCTACACCGTCACCGACTCCGCCTACGGTGACGTGATCGTGCTCGCCGCGACCCGAACTCCCCAGGTGCTCGAACAGCACACGCTCGAATCCGCCCTGACCGGGATGGCGGTCGTCCTGCTCGTGGGCACCGCCCTGATCCTCTGGTACGGGGTGGGGCGGGCACTGCGTCCGGTGGAGATGATCAGTGCCGAGATGGACCGGATCTCCGTCAGCGACCTGCACCGCAGGCTTCCCGTCCCCCGCAGCGACGACGAGATCGCCCACCTGGCGCGCACCGCCAACGCCAGCCTTGGAAGGCTGGAGGAGGCGATGGTCCGGCAGAGACGCTTCGTCTCCGACGCCTCCCACGAACTGCGCAATCCCATAGCCGGCATGCGGACCAAACTGGAGGTCGAACTCTCCGACCCCGACCCCGACCAGCGCGCCCGCGAGCGCCTGCTGACCGGTCTGCTCTCCGACACCGAGCGGTTGGAGAACATCGTCTCGGACCTGCTGGAACTGGCCCGGTTGGACACCGACGTGGCCATGGTCCGTGAACGCGTCGAACTGGGCGCCCTGGTGCGAGAGGAGTTCACCGACCCGCGCCGGCACACACAGGTGCGCGTACATGGCTCCGAACCCGTCTACGTCGTGGTCAACCGGTTGCGCCTGGTGCGGGTGCTGACCAACCTCGTCGCCAACGCCGAGCGCCACGCCCACAGCCGTATCGACATCATCGTCGGGCACGGCCGAGGGGCCGCGGTCCTGGAGGTCCACGACGACGGCGCGGGGATTCCGGTCAAGGACCGCGAACGCGTCTTCGAACGCTTCTCCCGACTGCCCGACTCCAAGGAGCTCGACCCGGGTGGCAGCGGCCTCGGGCTGTCGATCTCCCGGGAGATCGTGCACGCCTACAACGGTACGCTCGTGGCCGGCCACAGCGACCTGCTCGGCGGCGCCCTGTTCACCCTGCGCATCCCGGAGGAGCCGGGCGACGACGAGGACGAGCCGGAGCCAGGCTCATGAGCGTGGACGCCGCGGCCACGAGTGCGACCGGAACACCGCCCCAGGGGCCGCGGGAGGGTCCCAAGGCCGAACGTGAGCCCGGAGCCGCCGGTGGGGGAGACGGAACCGACCCCTTCGCCCACCCCTCCGGGGGCGGGGCGCGCCGCCCCAACTACTTCGTCGTCGGGTTCGTCGGCGCGCTCGGTGTCCTCAGCGCCTGGCTGCTGGTGGAGGCGCTGACCGGGGCACGGGCGGTGTTCGTCTACATCCTGGTGGCCCTCTTCCTCGCGGTCGGCCTGAACCCGGCCATCGAACTCCTGCGGCGCAGGCTGCGGATGCCCCGCTGGGCCGCGATCGTCACCGTGTGTCTGGTCCTGCTGGCCTTCGTGGTGGTGTTCACGTGGGCCATCGTGCCGCCGCTGACCGCGCAGGTGAGCGGTTTCGCCGCCGCTCTGCCAGACGCCATCGATCACCTGAAGAACACGGCGTTCTTCCACGAGGTGGACCGGCGCTACGACGTGTTGGAACGCCTGGAGGGGGTCGTCACCGGAGGAGACTTCGGGCAGCGGATCTTCGGTGGCCTGGTCGGGGTGGGCCAGGTGGTGTTCAACTGGTTGTTCGCCCTGTCCACGGTTTTCGTCCTGACCCTGTTCTTCATGGCCTCGCTGCCCGGCATGATGGACGTCTCCTACCGGTTCGTTCCGCGTTCGCGCCGCGACGGGGTCCGTGAGATCGGTGACGAGATCGTTCGGCGCATCGGTGCGTTCATCGCCGGGCAGTTGATGGTGGCGGCCTTCGGTGGGGTCGTGGCGTTCTTCTTCCTGTGGGCGATCGGTTCGGCCTACGCGCTCACCCTGGCCCTGGTGGTCGCGGTCACCGCGCTGATCCCGTTGGTGGGCACCACCATCGGCGCGTTCGCCGCCGCGCTTGCGGTGGGGGTGGGCGACCTCTGGCTGGGGCTGGCCACCCTGGTCTTCTTCCTCGTCTACCAACAGATCGAGAGCTACGTGATCTCTCCGCGGGTGATGCGGCACGCCGTGGACGTGGCGCCGACGGTCAACATCACCGCCGCCCTGGTCGGTGGCGCGCTGCTCGGTCTGGTCGGGGCGCTGTTGGCCATTCCCGCCGCGGCCGCGCTCACCCTGGTGTTGAAGAAGGTGGTCTTCCCCCGCCTGGAGCGGCGATGACCAGGAGCGGAAAAAGGGAAGGAGGGCGCGGGTCCGGTTCGACCCGCGCCCTCCTACGTCTGTGCCTTCCGGGTGTGCCCGGAGTGGATCCCGCTAGTGGTCGCCGTCGTGAAGTGCGACCTCATCAGGGCCGGGCCGGTCCAGTTCGAAGGGGAGGATCTCCCCGCCCTCGCTGTCGGTGACCCGCGGTTCCTGCAGGATCTCCGGTTCCTTTCCGGCGCGGTTCTGGGCGACCATGACGCCGGAGTAACCGCTGTGGTCGTCCTCGGTGGCGACGAACGGCACCAGTCCCGGGCCCTCCCACTCCTGGGAGTTGAGCGTCCGGATCAGGGTCTCCCGGTCCAGGTCGGGGCCGACCTCCATGAGCAGTTGGGCCATCAGCGTGGCCTGCACCATGCCGTACATCGTGGTGTCGGTGAAGGGCGCGCCCTCGTTGTACTCCTCATGGATCTCACGGAAGAACGTGGTCCACGGGTCTTCGGTCTGGCCGGCCATCGGGAGGAAGGAGGTGATGATCAGACCGTCGGTGAAGGCTTCCGGTGGCACGTTCTCCGCGGGTGTTCCCTCGGCGTACTGCGTGATCAGTTCGGTGACGACCTCGACGTCACCACCGAAACTGGGGGCCACCCACTGCGGCTCGTAGCCGACGGATCGGGCTTGGAGGATGGCCAGGCCGAGAAAGGCCGGGATGCAGTAGCAGACGGCGACGTCGGCCTTGGCGTCCTTCAAGGCCTCGATCTGCCCGTCGAGTTCGGCGACGCCGGGGTCGTAGTCCTCCCATGCGACGATGTCGTCGATGAGGTACTGCTCGATGCCCGCGTGCGAGGAGGGGCCGACGTCGTCGTTCTGGTAGAGCAGGCCGACGCTGTCGTCGGGGAAGTTCTCCGCGATGTAGGCGCCCTGGATCTTCGCCTCCTTGGAGTAGTCCACCTGGAAGCCGTAGCTGTAGGGGTACTCCTCGGGAGAGTCCCAGGCCAGAGCCCCGGAGGAGACGAAGAGGTCGGGGACTCCTCCGTCGTTGAGGTCGTCGATCACCGCTTCGTGGGTGGGCGTGCCCAGCCCACCGAGCATCGCGAAGATCTCCTGCTCGTCGATGAGGTCGCGTGTGACGTCCATGGTCTGCGCGGGGTCGAAGACGTCGTCCTCGACGCGGTAGTCGATCCGGCGGCCGTGGATGCCGCCGTTGTCGTTGATGTAGTCGAAGACGGCCCTGGTGCCGGTCGAGACGTGCACGAAACCCGGTGACGCGGCACCGGTGAGCGGCTGGTGGGTTCCGATGACGACGCTGTCGTCGGTGACCCCCGTGGTGAGTTCGCTCGCGGCGGACTCCTCCGTACTCGACCCGGAGCCGCCGCACGAGGTCGCGAGAACCGCCACGGTGAGCGTCGAAGCGATGATTCTCAGTGTTCGCATGTGGTCTTCCTGAACTTCGGTGGTGCCTACGCAGCGGGAGGCTCTTCGGCTCGTGGGGGAAGACGGCTTCGTAGCTCGGGAGAAGGCTCTGGGGGCGGGTTCCTACTCAGCAGTACGTTACCGGCTGGTAAACATCATACGAAGGAGATCGGCTACTGCAACCGCCGGTAACGCATAGTGGTGTCATCCCAGGTCGCGGGCGCGCGAACAAGCCGAAGGTTCCGGTTGGGGACCTTCGGCGCCAAAGGTGTTCGGGCCGTCGCGCTTTTGTCGAGAAACCCTTATGGGGCAACGGTTTTGTGGCCTGGAGGCATGCTTCGAACAGAAAGTCCGATCATGGGATCAATGCGCGGATCGAAGTCGGTGATTCTCCCGATCGCTCAGATCTTCTCGGCGCTCCGGCCGATGATCTCCCGCGCCACACGCGCGATCCTGTCCGCGGCCTGGCTCACCGGGCCGTCGCGGCGCCAGACCAGAAGGTGCCGAAGCTGTATCGGTGCCCCCTCCAGTTGACGGACCACCACGCCCCGGCCGGTGTCGAAGTCGGACTGGCAGGGTGCCACCGCCCGGCGGTCGGCGATCAGGTCGCGGATCTCCGACCGGTCGTGCAGCCGGTAGGGCACGTCGGGGCTGAAGCCCGCCCGCTGGCAGGCCACGTAGAAGCACTCGGGCCAACCGGTGCCGTCGGGGGGAGTGAGCGCCCAGGAGTTGTCCGCCAGGTCCTCCAGGTGGATGGACGGTTTCTCGGCCAGCGGGTGATCCGCCCACAGTGCCACGTGCAGCGGATCCACCGCGAGCATCGACCACGACAGCGGTCCGTCCGTGGTCAGGTCGCGATCCACGTAGTCGATGGTGGTTCCCAGGTCGAGCCGCCCGGCCCGGACCAGGTCGGTGACCAGTTTGGGGGAGTATTCGGTGCGTACGTGCACCGGAACCCCGGGGAAGACCTCGGGGAGCCGTCCGGACAGCTCCACGGTGAGTTGACCGACCCCGCCGATGCGCAGCGCGGTGGGGGAGGCCCCGCGTGCGCTGATGTCGTGCATCAGGTCGTCCATGGACAACAACACGGCGCGAGCCCGGATCAGGACGAACTCGCCCAGCTCGGTGGGGCGCACCCCCGAGCGGCCACGGTGGAACAACGTCCCACCGACCTCACGTTCGATTCGCTGCAACTGGGTGGTCAGCGCCGGTTGTGAGGTGGACAGTGCCGCGGCCGCCTTGGTCACGCTGCCGGTGTCGGCGAGGAGGCAGACGGTGCGAAGGTGGCGGAGTTCGAGGTCCATGCGTGGAATCTAAGCCGCATGACCCCTCCGTGTACAGGCGGCCGAACCCGAAGGCTCGGGGTGGGCGTCGTGTTCAGGGCGAACGTCTTCTGGCTCGTCCATCGTCCGGTCCCGGGGTGCCCAAAGCGGGTGGCTTTGGGATAAGGTGCCCAGCGTCACCATATAGTTGGACGACCTACTAAATCGCGAGGTTCGCGGGGTGGGTCCCACGCGCACCAGGGCGCGGAACCGTGGGAGAGTTCATGGCGGTCGAACGCACGCTGCACACACCCGAGGCCGAACAGCTCCTCGAGCTGACCCGGGAGATCGTGGACAAGGAGATCGTCCCGCGTGCGGCCGAGGACGAGGAGAACTCGGTCTTCCCCCGCGAGGCCTTCACCACCCTGGGCCGCGCCGGCCTGCTGGGACTGCCCTACCCCGACGAGTACGGCGGCGGGGGCCAGCCCTACGAGGTCTACCTCCAGGTCGTGGAGGAGATCGCCCGCGGCTGGCTCGCCCTCGGTCTGGGCGTCAGCGTCCACACCCTGTCCTGCTACCCGCTGGCCGCCTACGGCGGCGAGGAACAGAAGGCCGCCCTCCTGCCGGACATGCTCGGCGGTGAACTCCTCGGTGCCTACTGCCTGTCCGAGACCACCTCGGGTTCGGACGCCGCCGCCATGACCACCCGCGCCGAACGCACCGAGGCCGGTTATCGGATCAACGGTGCCAAAGCGTGGATCACCCATGGCGGACAGGCCGACTACTACGCGCTCTTCGCCCGTACCGGCGCCCCCGACTCCGGGAGTCGCGGCATCAGCTGCTTCCACGTGCCGGCCGACACACCCGGACTGGGCTCGGCCGCGCCCGAACGCAAGATGGGCATGTGTTCCTCCACCACCGCCGGAGTGCTCTTCGACGACGTCGAACTCGACACCTCGGCGCTGGTCGGACAGGAGGGCCGGGGCTTTCCCATCGCGCTGTCAGCCCTGGACTCCGGACGCCTGGGCATCGCCGCCTGCGCCGTGGGTCTGGCCCAGGCCGCCCTGGACGCCGCCGTCGCCTACTCCCGCGAACGCCACCAGTTCGGCTCCGCCATCGGTGACTTCCAGGGACTGAGCTTCATGCTCGCCGACATGGCCACCCAGATCGCCGCCTCGCGTGAGCTGTACCTTTCCGCGGCCCGGCTGCGCGACGCCGGCCGCCCCTTCGGTAAGCAGGCCGCCATGGCCAAGCTCCTGGCCACCGACACCGCGATGAAGGTCACCACCGACGCCGTCCAGGTGTTCGGCGGTTACGGCTACACCCGCGATTTCCCGGTCGAGCGCTACATGCGCGAGGCCAAGGTCCTGCAGATCGTGGAGGGCACCAACCAGGTGCAACGTCTGGTGATCGGCCGCCACCTGGCCCGGGAGGCCGAAGCCTGAGAGGTGTCCCCCTCAACGGCGCAGCAGCTCCTGGGCGACCTCCGCCTGATGCACCGTCGGCTCGACCGCTCGGTCGGTGAGCACCGCCAGAGCCGATCGGTAGTCGGGGCCGCGCTCAAGGTCGTGGAGCCACGCGGACTCGGGACCCCCACCGCCCTCCCAACCCAGGAGCCGCGCCGGGCTGT
>NZ_DYZD01000431.1 GCF_020741345.1 Nocardiopsis listeri | reverse complement strand
TGCGACCGGCACGCATGGGTCCGGCGACCGGCAGCGGTGTCTGGCCGCGGCGGTCCGCGGGATCGAGTTGATGGGCCCCGACGGAGAGACGGTCCGGCTGCGCCGAGGCGACGCCGCCTTCCCCGGCTCGGTGGTCGCGCTCGGCGGGTTGGGGATCGTCACCCGGCTCACCCTGGAGATCGAACCCACCTTCGAGGTCTCCCAACGGGTCCGACTCGACGTACCCCTGGACGAGGTCGCGGAGGGCTTCGACACGGTCTTCGGTGCGGCCTACAGCGTCAGCCTGTTCACCGACTGGAGCGAACCCGGCGGAAGGGTCTGGCTGAAGCGTCGCGTGGGCGATCCCGGGGGCACGTGGTCCGGCGGCCGTGCGGCGAGCGTCCCGCAGCATCCGGTCCCGGGGATGCCCACCGAACCCGCCACCGAACAACTGGACGTGCCCGGCCCGTGGTGCGAGCGATTGCCGCACTTTCGCCCGGAACTACCTCCGAGCGCCGGCGCCGAACTCCAGTCCGAGCTCTACCTGCCACGGGCGGCCGCCCCCGAGGCCTTCGCGGTGCTCGGGCAGATCGGTCACCACATCGCCCCGGTGCTGCACATCTCGGAGGTGCGCACGGTCCGCGCCGACGACCTGTGGCTGAGCCCCGCCTACGGCCGGGACTCGGTGACCTTCCACTTCACCTGGCATCGGAACCCGGGTGCGGTGACCCCGGTGTTGCGCGAGGTGGAGGAACGGCTCGTTCCGCTGGGTGCGCGCCCGCACTGGGGCAAGCTCACGACACTGCGGCCCCGAAAGGTCGTCGGCCTGTACGAAAGGGCGGACGACTTCGCCGCCTTGTCGGAGCGCTTCGACCCGACCGGGAAGTTCCGCAACCCCTTCGTCGATTCCCACTTCCCACGGGGGTGAAGGCCGGGCCTGCTTTCGTCCCGTCTCCGCCCTGTTCGACACGGGACCGGGGCGGCCCATGACGGACCGCCCCGATGGATGCCGGATGATCAGAGGCCGAGCACGCCCAGCCCCAGGGCACCGCCGGATTCGCCGCCACTGTTGGCGGAGGTGGAGGAGGAACCGGCGCCGTCGGGCCCGGCCCACTGGTGGTTCTCCTCGTAGGAGGAGCCACCGCTGCCGCCACCGCTGTCGGCGCTGACGCTGTGCGATTGGGCGCCGCTCGGGCCGGCGTGGCTCTGGGAGGACTCGAAGGTGTCGGCCATGGCCACCGCGGGCCCACCGAGGGCCAGGGCGGGGGCGGCGACACCGATGATCGCGATACGACGGATGTTCATGAGGATGTCCCTTCGGTCGTCTCCGCCTGTCGACGGAGTTTTCCTTCTGGGCCGTCCGATGTGGTGCACCATCGTGGACTGCCTGCCATCCTGCCTGATCAGGGCGGGAGAACAAGGGAAGTCAGGTGTGCCATGTCGCATGCCATCCGGGGCCGTCCCGGCACCGAATCGTGTGGCGAGGGAATTCGACGAGGTCCTTCGCCGCAGTGTGTCCGTCGCGTTCACTCCCAGGCCAGGCGGCGGGCGGTGGAGACCTCCAGCGGTGCGCTGCCCTGGTGCGCGGCCAGCAGGGCCCGACCCGTCTCGTTGCGCGTGTGCACCACCTCGCCCAGGGACACCCACCGCTGCCATGCTCGTTCGAAGGCCAGGGCCCCCTTCTTGTTGCGGGCCAGGATCGAAGGCACCGCGTGCGGGACCGCCACCGTGGTCTCCTCCCGCACCCCCTCGGCCGGGGTGGTGAGCACGTGCCGGGGGATCAGGTAGCGCAGGTCGCCGACCAGGGGTGCGAGGACCTCGTCCAGGGACTCGGCGAACAGTTCCGCTGAACCCGGGTCGGTGAGGGTGAACCGGTACACCCCGTCGGTGTCCACGTGCACACGCACCCCCTGCGCTCCGGTGTCGGACAGACCCGCCGAACACAGCGCCTCGGCGACCGCGCACGCGTAGCGGGAGGTGTCCACCGGTAGGCGTGCCGAGGACCTGAGGCGTGCGGCCTCTCGGCGGGTCCGGCCGAGCTCCCGCCACCAGTGGACGCCCGCGGCCGTACCGAAGACGAGGGCGAACACGAACGCCCACGGCACGAAGGCCGCCGCCACCGAACACACGGCCATGAGCGAACCGAGTGCCCATGTGGGAAGCAGGTCCCGGCCCGTGGGGAGACGCCGGGGCGCCGGCACGATGCCCTGGTCTCCCACCAACACCTCGGGTGGTCCGGGCACGGCCACGTCCGCCCCGGCTTCCGCGGTCCCGGCCGGGCCCCCTCCGCGCTCGTACACCCGCAACGTCGGCAACAGGGTGTCCTCGTAGTCGGCGCCGAGCCGCCACCGGTCCCGGGTGCCGTCCCGGTCGGCCGCCCGATGCAGCATTCGCGTGTTGAGCGGGGCCGGCTCCGTGGGCGGTTCGTAGGGCGAGAGCTCGGGGTCCACGTGCGCGACCCCGCTCATCACCGCACCGTCGGCGCCCACACCCAGGTAGCCCTCGTGTTTGCGCACGAACCGGTCCCAGTCGGCCGCCCCGCGCGGGTGTTCGTGGCTCACGCACACCACGGTCCAGGTGTGCGCGACCTTTTCCGGCCACTCCGGATCCAGCCGCAGCGCCCGCCCCCGGCTCTGCACCACCGCGGTGGGGGTGGTGGCGGTGGTCAGGTCGACCACAGTGTTGACGCCGCGCGCGTCCCACCCCTCGCCGAGCAGGGCTCGCGTGCCCACCAGAACCTGGGAACGTCCGCTTTCCAGGAAACGGGTCACCACCCCCACCCAGGTGCGAGAGGACCAGGAACCTTCGACCACGTGCAGTCCGTCCAGTTCACGGACGGAAAGGTCGGCCCTGGGCACTTCCGATCGGGCGAAGTCCAACAGCGCCGCCGCGGTGTCGGCACCGGCGGCGACGGTGCGTCCGGTGACCAGAACGGGGTCCAGGTCGCGGGTGCGAGGGTCCTCGGCCAGCCGGGCCACCTGGAGCCAGGCCGAACCGGCGTCGTCGGGAAGCACCCCGCGCAGCGCCGCGGGGGCTCGGGCCGTGGCGCGTTCGTGGTCGCACAACACCAGGGCGCGCAGCCGCGTTCCGACGGCGTCCCGTTCCGTGGCGAGGATGTCCACGGTGGCCAAGGACTTGGCGGCGCTGCGAGCCAACACCCGGTCCACAGGTGAGGCGCCCCTGCGGACTCCGCGGCGGGTCAGGTGATACCCCACGGAGGGCAGGGCGGCGCGGATCCGTTCGCGTGCCTCCTTGTCCCGTGGGGACTCGGGGTCCAGACAGCGGCGGGCGTAGTCCCCGATCAGGGTCGTCCAGTCCTCCGCCCGTGGTGGGTGCCGATGTTGTTCGTACACGCGGGCGCCGTCCGGTCGGGCGATCAGCCCGCGGTGGTGCAGTCGGAGCACGGCGTCGGTGAGTTCGGGGTCGTCCGTGGCGAGGGCACCCCATCCCAGGCGTCCGCCCTCGGCGGTGTCGCGGGAGACGAAACGGGCGTCCAACCAGGGCAGGAAGTCGGTGCTCGCGAACCCGGGTTCGAGCAGTTCGGTGCACATCGCGCTGAACCGGGTGCCCTGACCGGCGAGGTACTCGTGTTCGGTGAGAGTGGGCTCGGTGACGTACACGAGCTCGGCGAAGGGCGCCAGGTAGCCGTCGCGGACCAGGGCGGGGATGGACGCGCCGGTGATGGGCGACCCGAAGAGCCGGTCGACGAGGTCGCGCTCGGTACCGGTGAGACTGCCCGCGGGCGTCCCTGTCAGACCGATCACGTGCGCGTCGGGGAGTTCGTCGAGGATCTCGGCGAGAAGGCGCCCCCACACCTGTAGCAGGTGGTGGCACTCGTCGAGCAAAAGGGTGAGCGGGCCCGCGTCGTGCAGGGCGTGGATCAGGGCACGGCCGTTGGGATGCAGTCGGTCGCTGACGGGGGTGGGCGAGCGCCCCTCGTCGTCCGTCTCGGCGTCGGGGTCGAAGACCGCCAGGGACTGGTAGGTGAGGACGTTGACGGCGTCCCCGAGGGCACGGTCACCGCCGGCGCCGCAGCCCTCGGGGCGTTCGAAGGACTCCCAGTGCCGGATCCACTGGCCCTGGATGGCGGTGTTGGGCGCCAGGACCACGGTCCTGCGGCCGAGTCGTCGGGCGGCCTCCAGCCCGACGAGGGTCTTGCCCGAGCCCGGCGGGAGCACGATCCAGGTCCGCCGGTCCCCACGGGCCCAACGGCGGTCCACCTCGTCGAGGGCGGAGAGTTGGTAGGGACGCAGCTCCCCGGCCCAGGCTGCCTCCGCCATCTTCATCGCCGTTTCGGACATCCCCCCAGAGTAGGTGGGAGGGCCCCGAAACCACCGGGCCGGGGGCCGTGACCGGTCACTCCCAGCGCAGCCCCTCGGGGCGCATACCGCGCAGTAACGCGGGCAGAGCCGCGAGGGTCGTCAGGAACACGACCCCGATCCCCGCCCCCGTGATGCCCACGACGGCGATCGGGTCGAAGACCGGTGGAAGGTGGAACAACCGCATGAGCAGGGATCCCAACGCGAGGCCGGTGACGGTGGCCAGGGCGACGCCCAAGAGCACGGGCAGGGCGGACTGCCACACCACCGATGCCACGAGCGTGCGCTTCCGGGCGCCGAAGGCGGTCAGGACCGCGTGCACTCGCCTGCGCTCCCGGATCTGCTCGACGGTGCCCAGGACCAGACCGGCGGAGATCATCGCCAGGCAGGCGATCGCCCCGCCGAGCAGCATGGTGCCGACCCCGACCAGGGAACGGTCGGTCTCCGACGTCATCGGGAACACCATGCGGTAGGTCGGGTCGACACCGGCGACGGCGGCCCGCAGTTCCTCCTGGAGTTCGGGGGCCGTCGGGTCCACGCGCATCCAGAGCGTTCCGCTGCTCAAGGCGTCCTCGATGGACGCGGCGGCTTCGGGGGTGGCCAGTACGGAGTCCTCGGCGGTGGCTCCGAGAGCGGCCCAGGGATGTTCCAGCGGTGTGCCCTCGAAACCGATCGGTTCGGGAACGGACCAGTCGGTCGGCGGAGTCTCCTCGCCCTCCCCGACCGCGAGGTTCGCGCCACCCGCCAGTTCGGGGGCACCGCTGAACACGTCCCCGGGGGAGCAGGAGGGAAGGTCGGCCATCTGTTCCAGAGTCGGACAGTCGGCGACACGAATGGAGATCTCCGTTCCCTCGGCGGTCTCGCCTCGTACGCCGGAGTAAGCGAGTACCGCCTCCACACCGGTGACCTCCTCGACCGATCGGGCGGCGACGTCGGCGGATCCGAGGTTCAGGTTCGCCATGAGGTTGTAGCCGGCCGCACCGAACTCCTGCTGTGCGTAGACCTCCTCCAAGGTGTCCGCGTGATGTGCGGTGCCCGCGTTCACGGCCCCCGAGAACAGGCCCTGCAGGGCGATGGCGCCTGCGACCGTCACCACGATGCCGGCGATCGCCCGGGCCGGAGCGTCTCCGGCCGCGCCCAGTCGGCGCAGAGCCAGTTGCAGGGAGAGCGGACCTCCCCGAGCGCGACCGAACACCCGATCGATCAACCAGGGCAGGACCGCGGTGAGCCCGAACAGGGTCGAGAGAAGCCCGATGGAGACCAACGGAACCCATAGGCCGCCGCCCGCGGTCACCCGCGACGAGGCGACGACGAGCGTGAGGCCGATGAACATCAGGAGCACACGCCACCACGGCCGGGGGCGATGGCGTTCGGCACGACGCACGGTGCCCAGCGGTTCGACCACCACCCCGTGCAGGGAGGCGAGCACCACCCACAGGGTGAGCAGTGGCACCGCGACGAAAACCAGCGGTCCGAGTACCGGATGTGGCAGCACGTCGTTCGCGTACACCCCGGACGAGAGCGGAACCGTCTCCACGATCGGCCGACCCGCGACGAAGAATCCGGCACCGAGCAGCAGCCCCAGCGCGACGCCGGGTAGGGCCTCCCCGGCCCCGATTCGACGGGTGGCCTTGCGATCGGCCCCCATCAGGCGCAGCGCGGCCGTTCTCCGATCCCGACGCTCTCCGCCGAAGCGCACCGCCGCGCCGAGGAACACCACCACCGGGGTGAGCATGACGACCACACCCACGACCCCCAGCAACAGGAGGATCGGGTCGTCCACGTGGTTTCCCGGTGCACCGCCGTAGTGGGTGATGCGGTTACCCGCGTTGTCGAGCGTCAGGCCGTCGTCGCCCAGGTAGAAGGCCGGTTCGTGGGGCCCGTCCAGACCCTCCGGGGCGATCTCGCCGATGATCGTGTGGTCGAGGCGGCGCTGCAGGACCTCGTGCTCCGGGTCGTCGAGGAGGCCGGCCAGCGCGGGTGAGACCACCATCTCGTCGTGTCCGGGCAGGGTGTCGACCCCGGGTGGCAAGGGCGCGTTCGGACCCTCGGAGTGAACGATCCGTCCGAAGATGGGGGTGCCGCGGTAGTCGGTGTCGGCGATGCGGAACACCAGGGTGTCGTCGCCGGCGGGGAGAGGCGGGTCTTCGGCGACCTCGTGGTCCATGCGAGCGGCGGCGCGTTCGTCGCGGTGCTCCAGCACGGTGGGCAGGGACGAGGCCAAGAGCAGGGCGGCGGTCGCCACCCCCACCCCCAGGGCGGTCAGCAGAGTGCGCAGCAGGTCCTCCCCTCCACCGCGCGTGGAGAGACCGGCTCCGAACGACAGGTCGCTGAGGAGTGATGACCGCGGTCGTGCACGGGCACGTTCACGCCTGCTCATCCGTGCCTCCCAGGTCGCGGGTCCGGCCGTCGCGTACCACGATCTCGCGGTCGGCGTAGGCGGCCACTCGGGGCTCATGGGTCACCAGGACCACGGCCGCACCGCTGTCCCTGGCGGAGTCGGTGAGCAACCGGATCACCTGCTCCCCGTTGAGGGAGTCGAGCGCGCCGGTGGGCTCGTCGGCGAACACCACCCGGGGCGTGGTGATCAGGGACCGGGCCACCGCCACACGCTGGCCCTGACCGCCGGAACACTCGCCGGGGGTCCTGTGAGCGACGTCCTCGACGTCGAGGCGTTTCAACCAGCGAAGGGCGACCTGTTCGGCTCGGCGGCGAGGGGTCCCGCCGAGGCGGAGGGGGAGTGCGATGTTCTCTATGCAGGTGAGTTCAGGGACGAGTTGGCCGAACTGGAACAGGAACCCGAACTCGGTGCGACGCAGCGCGCTGAGTTCTGTGTCCGAGGCCCGGGTGAGGTCGGTACCGGCGTACTCCACTCGGCCCTCGTCGGGACGTGTGATCCCGGCCAGGCAGTGCAACAGGGTGGACTTACCGGATCCGGACGGGCCCATGATCGCGACGATCTCGCCCGGACGCAGCGTCAGAGCGGCTTCCACCAGCGCGGTCGTTCGTCCGAAGGAACGGCTCAGTCCGGTGGCGGTGAGCAGCGCCGGGGCCGGGGTGTGCTCGGGTCCGGTCGTCCGGTCGGTCGGGTGGGTGGTCATGGCGAGACCTCCCCTGCCAGGTCCGTCAACCGCGCGGCGGTCAGCTCCAGCCAGCGTAGGTCCGCCTCCAGGTGGAACAGCGCGTGGTCGCAGATGAGTTGTTCGGCGAGGTCGCCGTCGGTCTTGCGGCGGGTGAGCTCGCGCATCTGGCGCAGGTGTTCGGTGCGCTGGACATCGAGGATGTGCTCGGCCGGTCGACCGGTGAGGAGGGCGAGAACGACCTTCGTGTACAGGGTGCTCTGCAGGTAGGGTTCGGGGCTCTCCGGCCGGGTCAGCCACTGTTCGATATCGGTGATCCCCGCGTCGGTGACGGCGTAGCGCTTGCGTTCGGGGCCCGCGCCGGCTTCGACCGACTCGACCTCCACCAAACCGTTCTTCAAGAGGCGGGACAGGGTGGCGTACACCTGGCCGTAGGCGAGGGGGCGTTTGGTCGCGAAGCGTTCGTCGTAGGAACGCTTGAGGTCGTAGCCGTGTTGGGGGTGCCCTTCCAGCAGGCCGAGGAAAGTGGTTCCGAGTGACATGGACGCCACTATACATACGGTGTATACACCCTATGTATAGGCGAGTCGTGTTCGGGTGTCCCCTCCGAAGGGGAGGCTCCCCGATCCGAGTGAGCAGAGGGCCCCGACGTCGACACGTCGGGGCCCTCGGAACCGGATTCGTTCAGACGGCCGGGGCGGGGGTGCGGCGGGCGGCGTACAGGAACACCGCCAGTGCGCCCACCGCGGTCAGCAGCATCACCGTGGTCATGCTGCCCAGGGTGGCGGCGCCGGTCAGGCCGGCGGTGGCCGCGAGGCCGGAGCCCACCGCGAACTGCAGCGTGCCCAGCAGCGCCGAACTCGTTCCGGCGATCTCCGAGGGTTGCCCGGAGAGCGCCATCGCGGTGGCGTTGGGCGAGATCAGTCCGGTGAAGAGCATCATCACGAACAGCGCGGTGGTGACGTTCAGCAGGTCGGCGTGCCCAGAGACCGCCAGGAGGCCCATGACCAGGACCGAGGCGATGGCTCCCAGGAGCCCCACGCCCAGCCGGCGGCGCAGCTCCATCCGTCGGATCAGCGCCACGTTCACCTGGTTGCCGAGGATCATCCCGAGCGTGGTCACCCCGAAGACCAGACTGAACTGCTGGGCGGTCGCGTCGAACTGGTTCTGCGACACGAAGGAGAACGCCGAGATGTAGGTGAAACTCATCCCGAAGCTCAACGCCAGGACGGCGGTGGGGGCGATGAACCCGGGGTCGCGCAGCAGTCGAAGGAAGGTCCGGGCGATCACACGCGGGTCCTGCCTGGTGCGACGTTCCTCGGGCAGGCTCTCCGGGAGGGAGAGGTACACCAGCGCGAACGTGAGAGCGCCGGCCAGGCCCAGCGCCCCGAAGATCAGCTGCCACGGGCCCAGGTACAGGAGTTGGCCCCCGAGCAGCGGTCCGAGCATGGGTGCCAGTCCGGTGACCAGCATCAACCGGGAGAAGAAGGTGGCGGCGGTGTCGCCGTGGAACACGTCTCGTACGACCGCACGGGATACCACCAGGCCGGCCGCCGCGGCCAGCCCTTGGACGAAACGCAGCACCATGAACGTCTCGGTCGCCGTCACGAACATGATCGCGAAGGTCACCGCGGTGAACACACCGGTGCCGGCGAGGAGGGGCATGCGGCGTCCCCACCGGTCACTGAGAGGGCCCGCGACCAGCTGACCCAGAGCCAGGCCGGCCATGACGGCGGTCAGGGTGAGCTTCACCCGGGATTCGCTCGACCCCAGGTCGGCGGCGATCTGCGGGAGCGCCGGCAGGTACAGGTCGGTGGCGAGCGGTCCGATCGCGGACAGCGCGGCGAGGACGAGAACGAGCAGGGCGGCGGGCCGCGTCGGAGTCGCGACGGCGGTGTCCGGGCGCACGTTCGGGCGCACAGTGGTCAGGCTCACGAGCTCTCCAGAACAGGGCAGAAGAAGGTACAGGGCAACCCGGGGGTTGTGTTGGGTCGGCGCCGTGAGCCACCTTCGGGTGGGGCACCTGGGACGTGTCCGACGTGGGGACACTTCCGCGTGCAACGGATGTCCAAGGGATGGTGATCCCGACTTGACCCTGGATTCCCGGTGATCCGAACCACAGGCCTGCAAGCCCTGCCACCGCGGGTTTCCCGTACTCGTGAGCGCGCTCACTCACCTGTTCGTGGGGCCGTGGAGGTCACCCACCACCGCGCGCGTCGGAGCCGATGGGAGCGATCGTTCCGCTCAGGGCTCCGGGGAGGGAAGAGGTGAAGCCGCGCGGGGTCGACCGGTCGCCGGATCGGGGATGTACCGCCCGAGTGATCCGGCGCGGGACCCACCGCGCTCTTTGGAGGAATGTCGCCTGGGACCGGTGCCCGTCACGGTCCCAGACGATCCGGTCAGCTCTCGTCCTGTTCCGAGGCCGCGCGCAGTCGGGCGTCCTCGGCGGCACGGGCTGCGCGGCGCAGCCTGTGCCAGGCGGTGGCCCAACGCAGACGTTCGCCCTCGTCGGTGCCGACGCAGGCGGTCACGAAGGCCATCAGGAACACGTAGCCGGGGAGTTCGGTGCCCTCAAGGGCCCGGCGGAACTTCTCGGCGCTGACCACGCCGCCGCACTTGAACTCCAGTTCCAGGTAGGACCAGTCGCCGGCCCAGGCGAGGTAGCGGCGCATGGTCAGCAGGAACTCCGCCGGGGTGCGGGCGTCCATGGGGTTGGGGCGCTGCTCCGATTCGGAATGGGTGTCGGTCGTGGGCGTGCTCATGAGGTCGACCCGGACGCGGGCCACCCGACCGATCCGGTACAGCGAACGGTTCGGGCCTGTCGGTTCGAGGAGGTCGGGGACACTCACTCGGTCTCCTTTTCGGCTGTCATGATGACGGCCAAGGGCATGGAAAGGGCGCTCCGGCGCTCGTACGACACGAGCGCGGACAAGGGTTTTCGTGAACGTCGACCGTCGGATTGGGATGTTGTGGCGGGAACACCGACCGATCGGTTACAGGGAAATGTACCGGATGAAGAGGACACGCGAAAGCGCTTGCCGTCCGGGTTCGCGGGAGGCGTACGTCTCTTTCGGGCCGGGGAGCTTCGGTGCGTGCCGTCCCGTTGGGGGCTTTTCTGGGAAATCAGCGCAAAGGTGATCTGGGGTACCGACAAAAACGTCTGCAATGTCGGTAACTTTCTTTTCCCTGTTCACTCTGGCGTGTCGAGAAAACGATCTTTCTTACGGGTGGAATTGAAAGACCGAAATCGGATTTCAGGGCTGACCGAAACGAGTGTCTCTGCGGCCGGTGGTCCCATGACGGCCGGTCCCGGGGTCAGGGGTTCCACCAGAGGGCTGTCGCGTCGTCCCGGACCTTGCCGCGTGGGAACCGGTGCCCCGACGGGTCGGCCGCTTCCAGGGAGCGCACGCGCTTCAACAAGGCCTCGGGGCCCTGTTCCCGGGCCAACTCGTAGATCCCGGACCAGGAGAGGTCACCGAAGACCTCCACCGACCGGCTCGCTCCGTCGGTCATCGCCAGGAACGGTGTCCGGGGCAGAGTGCCGGTCAGAGCCTCTTCGGCGGCCCTCGGATCCGCGCCCGCCGTCCAGAACCCGTTCGGAACGTTGCGCCAGGCCCGGATCGCGGTGCCCGGACCCACCCGTGGGCGCAGGTCGTCGAGACGGGTGTCGGCCACCACCCGGACCCGCCCCTCGTCCTGGGACAGCAGCACGGAGTCGGACAACACCAGGTACTCCAGGGCGTCGTCGTCCACCCGGACCGCGACCACCGTCGCCGAAGGTGTCTCCTGGAGGGTGAGGTCACAGGTCCCCGCGTGCGCGGCGGACACGGCCATGATCGCCTCCGCCAACGCCTCGCGCATCGGCAGACCGGATTCCGCTCCGGCCAACAGCAGCGCTCCGAGCCTGCGCGTGTACCAGGCGACCCCGTGCGAGCAACCGTTGTCCTCGTCCCGTGGCGCACTGACACCGTCGAGCAGCACCGCGGACGTGGCGGTGACCGCGGCGAAGTCCTCGTTGGGACGATCGGGGGCGGCGGCTTCGGTGGCGAGGAGGAAGGTCACGAAGCGGTCCTACCCGGGACAAGAGGTCGCATCCGTGTCGGCGGGGTCGTCCGGATCACACCGGCCGACCCCGCGTGGACGATCGGCTCAGCGCACCAGCACGGTGGCGTGGATGTCCAGGTGCCCCTGTTCCCACAACCAGTCCATGGCGGCCAGGCTGACCCGGGCGCAACCTCTGGAGGCCGGCTGCGCGGGGACGCTCGGGTAGCCGTGCACGGCGATGCCGCCGTTGAAGTACTTGGGTCGGTAGAGCGCCCCGTAGGGTCCTGGGTCCCAGGAGTCGACCTCGCGGAAGACCGGGTAGGAACCCTCCGGGGTGAGGGCGATGTGTTCGTCGCCGTCGGAGCCCTCGTAGGGCTGACCTGAACCGGTGGAGGTGTGGATGACGCGCTGCACCTCGCCGTCGGTGACCACCAGCAGCAGCTGTCGTTCCAGGTCGATCTCCACCACCGATCCGGAGTCCGTGGTGGCGGAGGGGACGGTGCCTTCGTCGAGGGCGCTGCGGGTGGCCGGGCCGACGATGCCGTCCCGGTCGATCCCGGCGGCCTTCTGCAGGGCCAGGACCGCGTGTTCGGTGTGCATGCCGAACTCGCCGTCCGCACCATCGATCCAGTAGCCGAGTTCGTTCAGCCGTTCCTGGAGGGTCCGCACCTGAGCACCGGAGTCGCCGGGCCGCAGTTCCGCGGTGATCGCGGTGGCGGACGGGGCCGCGGTCGAGGCGGAGATCGGGGCCGGTACGGCGTGTGCCGGGGAGGCGATCAGGGAGGCGCCCAGGGCCAGGGCACAGGCCGGGCCGAGGAGGAGGGTCGTTCGTACGGGGTTCCTTGCGAAGAGTGATCGAGGGGAGACCATACGTTCCATTTACCCACAGATTCGGGTTTCCCGGGCCTTCGCCCCGGAACCTGTGGATGGCTCGAATCGACGTCGCAGGTCGTGGCGCTCCGTGGGTGGCGAATCGAGACGTATGGCCTTTGGGAGTGGTCGAATCGCTGTGACCCGAGGCGCTCCGACCGGCGGCCGGACCCATCGGACCGGCCGCCGGGTCGGCATCTCAGGTGAACCGGGAGCTGCGCACCGGTCCGGAGGTCATCGAGGGCAGCCTCGGACCGTCCGCCCACCTCTCCGCCACCGTCTCGGCGAAGGGCACCACCTCGGGGTCGCCCTCCTCCGGTTCGAGCGCGACGATCTCCTCGGCGATCTCCTCCTCGGGGCGCTCGTCGGCCGGGTCCCGGACGACGTCACCGTCCACGACACGGAGGCTTTCGCCCCAGGGAGGGTTCACGGTCTGGTGCAGCACGGAGACCACGTCGGCGGCGACACCGGGGGGATCGGTCCAGCAGGAAGCGTGCTCGAACAGGACCTGGCCCGGTGAACGAGGGACGAGGGCACGACGCAGTTCCATGTCGGTGTCGGTGAGGTCGTAGGCCACGACCAGAGCGTCCGAGCGTTCCGGTTCGATGGGGACCACGGGCAGATCGAGCAGTCGCGCGGTGGCGATCCCCAGGATGCGGCTGGAACGGTCCGGCAACGGCATCACCGCGTCGGGAACGCGACCACCGGCGGCGAGGACCGCGGAAAGGTCGGTGATCCCGGTACGGCAGCTCTCGTAGTCGTCGCCGAGGTAGGCGAAGCGTCCGGTCATCCCCTCGTCGAGGCCATGTGGAGAGATTCGGCTCAGGACGGCTCCCGTCAGTGCGAAATGCCATCCACGCAGATCACGGTGATCCATGGGGCCGACGTCCCGGGCCGCCTCGGCCCTCTCCACCATGAGGGTGATCCGGTGGTGCGCCAAATCCCAGGATTCGTCCTCGGGGGTGGAGAGGTCGTCGAGGAGACCGCGTGCGGTGTCGATGTCCGCGGAACACAGCGTGTTGTACGCCAGGAGGTACCCGCCGGGCCAGTCCGGAAGCGGGCCGTTCCAGGCGCGTAGCGTGCGTACGGCGTCCTCGTGGCGCTCCAGGTCCTCCAGGGCCGAGGTGAGTTCCCACAGGATCGGGGCGGCCTCCGGCGCGCTTTCCCGGCCCGTTCGCAGAGCCGGGACCGCCAGGTGTGGCAGGCCCGCCTCCAAACACGCGTAACCGAAGTCGTAGCAGGCCTGCGGGGCGTCCGGCCGTTCCACGAGCGCCTCCGCCGCC
>NZ_DYZD01000430.1 GCF_020741345.1 Nocardiopsis listeri | reverse complement strand
CCGCTGACGGGCCACGCCCCCACGGCCGGGCCCCTCCCATCGGAGGGCCTGCGCGCGGACATGCTCCAGGTCCGCCCGGGTCGACGGCCACGCCCACACCACTCAGAAGGAGGCAGGGGCGTCCTCTCCGGCCCACGCCGGGGCGGCCGCCCCGAGAACACGATGACCGACCAAGTGAGCGCGCCCTCCGTGTCGCCCACCCCCGAGGTCCCCTCCGGCCCGGCGGCCCCGCCACGGCCAACCCTGGGAACCTACGCCCGGCTGGCCAAGCTCGACATCGTCGACTACTACATCGGTCTGCCACTGGTGTTCGCCCTGACCCTGCCCCTGTCGGGCATGCGGGTCGACACGGTCGGGCTCCTCCTGCTGATCCTGGTCGCCGAGATCGCGGTGGTGGCCGCCATGGTGGCATTCGACGACGTCACCGGCCACCGGGACGGGTCCGACGCCGCCAACTACGGGTCCGACGCCGCCCGCCGTCGACTGGCCCGCAAGCCCCTGGTCGCGGGGACACTCACCGAACCCCAGGCGCTGCGTTTCGGACGGGTGGCGACCGTGGCGAGCGTCGTCCTGTGGACCCTGGTGGTGGCGCTGGCCCCGCACCGGCCGCTGTGGGCCGTCATCGGCGCCGCCCTGTGCCTGGTCGCGTCGATCCAGTACTCCTGGGGGCTGAAGATCAGCTACCGGGGATTCCAGGAGATCTTCCTCGTCGGCCTGGGCGTGGGTTGGATCCTGGTGCCCTACGGGCTGCTCATCGGGCACGTCGACGGGTTCGTCATCGTCCAGGCGTTGATCTTCGGTGGCGGCCCGATGATCTTCGGTCTGTACTCCAACACCAACGACGCCGACGGGGACCGGGCCGCCGGCCGGATCACCGTCGCCACGATGGTCTCGCCGCGCGTCAACGCGACCTTCATCATCGCGCTCACCGCCGTGGAGACCCTGCTGGTCACCGGATCACACCTGGTCGGCATCGCCCCGTTGTGGTTCCCCCTGGTCCTGCTGCCCGTCATCGCGATGCGGGTGAGCCAGCTCTTCATCGGGTTCGTCCTCGGCGACATCCTGCGGGCGCGGCGAATGGCCATCCACACCCACCGCGTCACGGTCGCCTTGCTCATCGGCGCCAACCTGGTCGTCGCGATCCTCATGGGGGTGTCGTGAACACGTCGATGGACGTGGCGGTGGTCGGGGCCGGTCCCGCCGGGTTGGCGACGGCGCACCTGTTGACCGGGGCGGGGTGTACCGTCCGGGTCCTGGAGTCCGCCGACGCGGTGGGCGGCCGCACCCGCACCCTGCGCACCGACGGCCACCTCATCGACACCGGCGCCGAGATGATCCCGTCGGCCGACGCCTACCCGGCGACCTGGCGGCTCATCCGGGCGATGGGACTCGACGACGACCCCGAGGCGATCCCCCTGGTACGCGACGCCCTGTCGGTGTGGTGGAAGGGGCGCTCCCACCGTCACGTCGGGCGCCCCCTGGGGTTGCTCACCGGGATGGGTCTGTCCCCGCGCGCCCGCTGGGACCTGGCACGTCTGCAGCTGAGCCTGGGCCGGGCCGACCTGGACCCCGAGCATCCCGAGAGGGCGGGGCCGGCGGAGGCGACCATCGCCGACCTCCTGGGCCCGCATCACCCGCAGTTGCGCGAACGTCTGCTGGGCCCACTGGCGGCGGGGTTCTTCGGCTGGCCGATGGAACGGGCGGCGGCCGCACCCTTCGCCGCCCACCTCGTGGCCTCCGGCAGCACCGCGACCTGGCGCACCTACCGGGACGGGATGGACACCCTTCCTCGGGCCCTGGCCGCCCGGCTCGACGTGCGCACCGACCACCCGGTCACGGCGGTGGCCCCCGGCCCGGACGGGGTACGACTGGATTCGCCCCGAGGCGAGCTCACCGCCCGGGCGGTCGTCCTGGCGGTGCCCGCCCCCGTCGCCGCACGCCTGTACCCGGACGCGCCCGCGGTCGAACACGAGTACCTGGCGGCCTGCGGGTACGCGCCCATGCTCAGGTTGTCCCTGATGTTGGACGCTCCACTGTCCCCGCGCGGGGCCCGCCGAGGATTCGCCCACCTGGTGCCCGACGATCCCCTGATCGGGGTGGTCACCATCGACCACGCCAAACATCCCGGCCGGGCACCGCGAGGCCGAGGCCTGATCTCCATGATCGCCACCCCCACTGCGGCGCGGGACCTGTTCGACGCCCCTGACGACGAGGTGACCCGGCGGTTCGTGGAAAGGGTCGAACGCCACCTCCCCGGAGCGGGGGCACGCGTGCGCGGGGCGGTCGCGCACCGTTTCCGGCACGGCCTGCCCCTGCCCGAACCACGCACGATGTCCGCGCGCCCCGCCTTCGTCGATCGCCCTCCGGCGGCCGTCGACTACGCGGGGGACTGGATCTCGTCCCGTCCCTGCAGTGAGGGGGCGGTGGCGTCGGCGTACATGGCGGCCGAACGCGTCTTCGCCTTCCTCACCGCGACCCGCGAACCCACTCCGATCGAGGCAACGTGATACCGAGCAAACCCATTCACCTGGGCACCCTCTTCGATGACCTGACCATGCGCGGGTCCACCACCGCCGTGCGCCTGAGCCGGCCTCTGGACATCGCTCCGGAGGTGGGGGTCGAACTCGACGTGCCGGGCGCCCGGGCCCTGGTTCGTCGGATCTGTGGATGGTTCGCCCAGGCCGGGGTCCGGTCGGGCGACCGCGTGGCCATCGCCAAACGCAACCACTGGGACTACGTCCTGCTCGCGTGCGCCGCCGCGCGCATGGGAGCGGTCCCCGTCTCGCTGTCGGCCCACCTGGCGCCGCAGGCCCTGGCGACCCTGCTCCGGAGGGCGGAACCGGCGCTGCTGGTCACCGACACCGCCCTGTTGCGCGGCGCGAGGGACGCCGGACACGACCCTTCGCTCCACGCCGCCCGGACCCTGGTGGTGGACGGGGCCGTCGAGGGCGCGCTCACCCTCGACGACGTGCGCGGGGGCAGTGCGCCTTCGCCGCGCAGGCCGCACCTGGACGCACCCCTGGCGATCATGCACACCTCGGGCACCACGGGTACACCGAAGCTGGCCGTGCACTCCACCCGCACCATCATGCGCAGGCTGGCCGGGTTCGAATCCCACCGGTGGCCGATCCTGGGCAGCCGTCGCGACGACACCGTCACCTCCTCGATCTCCTTCGCCCACGGCCGTGCCCTGGCCTGGACCGCCGGGGTGCTGTGGCTGTCCCCCTACGCGATCTCGGTGATCACCTCACCGGACCTGGAGGAGGCCGGGCCCGCGCTGCGCCTGCACCGCCCCACCGTTCTGGAGGCCCAGCCGGCCACCCTGGCGCGCTGGCAGCGCCACCTCGATCAGGAGGGACCACGGGAGGGGCTGCGAAACGTGCGGCTGTTCGTCAGCACCTTCGACGCCGTGCACCCCTCCACCGTCCGCACGTTCCTCGACGCCAGCGAACGCCGCGCCCCGGTGTGGATGCAAGGGTGGGGGCAGAGCGAGACGGGACCGCTGACCTTCCGTTTCCTCACCCGCCGATCGCTGTCCCGACGCCAGGGGGTCGGAGCCACCACCCGTGATCTGGGGCGGCCGATCCCGGGCCGGACCCGGTTGCGCGCCGTGGACCCCCGAACGCTGAGCCCCCTCCCGCCCGGAGAACCCGGCCTGCTGTTCTGCCGCACCGAAGCCCTGTGCCTGGGCTACGTCGGAGAGGAGGGACGCTGGCGGGACAAGTTCGTCGGCCCCTGGTGGAGCACCGGCGACGTCGGCTCCATCGACCGCACCGGCGCGGTCCGACTGTTGGACCGAGAGGTGGACGCCCTGACCGAGGGCGGCTGCCTGGAGATCGAGGACGTCGTCGACGAGCGACTCGCCGGGGTGTTGGAATGCGTCGTGCTGGGGGTCGCCGAGGGGCCGCCCGTCCCGGTGGTGGCCACCGAGGACGGGACCCTGGACCTGGGGGAGTGGAAGAAGGCCGTCGAGGACCTGCCGACGATGGCCGATCCGATGGTCCTCACCTGGGACGAACTGCCGTGCACCGGGACCGGTAAGGTCCGGCGGGGCGCGTTGCGGGAGAAGCTGGGCCTGCCCGCCGGCGGCCGTGGGACGGGGCGGTGGACGTGACCACGACGGCGGCCCTCGCGGCACCGTTGACGGGGACCATGGTGCGGGCCGTGGGCGACACCGTGCCGGTGCGCGTGGCGGTGTCCCGGTTGCGGGAACTGGGCTGTGAGATCGAACGGGTGGGCGACGCCTCGCCCGGGCCCGGGGCCGCCGGACGGATCGACCTGGTCACCGGCCCCGCGGGACCGGACCCGGGCTGTGACATCACGTGGTCGACCCCTTCCGTGCCCCTGACCGGTGAACGCGACGTCCAGGCCGCGTGCGGCCTGGCCCACCTGCACGGCCGTGCACGGGGCCGTGACCGGTTCCTGTCGATCGACTACGCGTCGGTGTGCGCGGGTGTGCTCGCGACGCAGGCGGTGCTGGCGGCGAAACTGACCCTGGAGCGCGGTGGCCCGGCGCTGCGAGGGTCGCTGTCGGTGGCCGGGGCGGCGTTGATGGCCGTGGCCCCTTACGTCGCCGAGGCCACCGCGACACGGGGAACACCGGCGGTGGAGAGCACGGGACAGGTACCGCCGTTCCGTTCCTCGGACGGGGTCCTCTTCGAGATCGAGACCCTCGACCCCGAGGCGTGGCTTCTGTTCTGGCGGACGTTGGGCGCGCCCATGGAGGCGATCGCCACAGGATGGGCGCCGTTCCAACGACGATTCGCCACCGCCGTGTGCCCGTTGCCCGGCGCGCTGTTCGACACCCTGGCCGCGCGTCCGTTCGCGCTCGTGCGCGACATCGCCGGAGAATGCGCGGTGGGGGCCGTCCCCTTGCGTTCACCGGGGGAGAACACCGAAGAGGGACCGGCCTCGCCCGGTCGGCTGCGCGGCCTCGACGCGACGCCGGGCCCGTCCCTGCCGCCGTGGTCGCAGAGCGGGACCGGGCCGCTGTCCGGACTGCGCCTGGTGGAGGCCACCAACCGGGTCCAAGGCCCCCTGGCCGGGTCGGTGCTGACCCTGCTGGGCACCGACACGGTACGCGTCGAACCACCGGGCGGTGACCCCATGCGCGGGGTGCCGCCCCTCGCGGGCGGGATCTCGGCCCGCTTCGCCGCGTTCAACCGGGGCAAGGACGCGGTCGAGTGCGACCTGAGGAGCACCGAGGGTCGTCGCGCTGCGGGCGAGTTGGCGGCACGGGGGCACGTTCTGCTCTACAACTGGCCGCCGGGGCGGGCCGAACGGTTCGGATTGGGCGTCGACGACCTCATGGCTGGTGCCCCGGGCCTGGTGCACGTCCACGCCGAGGGTTGGGCCGGTGCGGAACCCGGCCCGGGGGCCCCGGCCACCGACTTCTCCGTTCAGGCCCACGGCGGGATCGCCGACCTGCTGGCCGACGACGACACCGGCCCCGCCCCGTCCCTGGTCACCCTCACCGACGTACTCGGCGCCCTCCTGGCGGCCGAGGCCGCTCTGGCCGGTCTGTTGCTGCGTGCCCGCACCGGTGTCGGAGTCGCCGGTCGCACGGCGCTGGTCGACGCCGCCCGCCTGCTCCGGTGGGCCGGACGTGGCCGTGCCCGGTCGAACGGGGGTGGCACGCCTCCGGTCGCGGACCCGGAGACCGTCGCCCGAACCTTCCCCGAGGCGTTCACGAGGAGACACGGGGTCTCTCTGCCCCGAGCCCCCTGGACGTTCGCGCCCCTGGACGGCCCCTTGGACGGGAAGGCACGGCGATGACCTGGACCTCCTCGGCTGGTATGGCCCTGCCCGACCTGGTTCCAGCCGGGCTTCGTAGGCGTTGGATTCGGGAGGGGACGTGCCCGGGACGGGACCTGTACTCCCTGTTCCTGGACACCGTGCGTGAGGATCCCGGGCGCGAAGCGATCGTGGACGCACACGGCGCCCTGGACCGTGCGGGCCTGGCCGCGCGGGCCGGGCGGGCCGCCGCGGCCCTGACCGTCCATGGGTGCGGTGAGCGCGACGTCGTCGCGGTGCTGCTACCCGATGGTCGGGACTCGATCGCCATCGAACTCGGCATCGCCGCCCTGGGCGCGGTCGCCCTTCCGATCCCCTACACGCGCTCCCGAGCCGACGTGCTCTCTCTGATGGACCGGTCCCACGCCAGGCTCGTGGTCACCGATCCCGGTCGGGTCGACGATCTACGACGCACCTCCCTCTGGTGCGTCGACGCGGGGGAGTTGGACGAGAAAGGCCCGTTCGCGCACCTGATGGTTCCCGAACCGGCACGGCCCGACTCCATGGCGCCCGCACGCATTCTCGTCTCCTCGGGGTCGGAGGGGGCACCGGGAATGGTGGCCTACTCCCACGACGCCATGGTCGGAGGGCGGGGCAACTACGCACGGGCGCTGTTGGGCGGCTCCGGCCCCCTCCGAGCGCTGATCCCGGTTCCCCTGGCCTCCTCCTTCGGCTCGTTGGGCATCGTGTCCCTGATCCGGCTCGGGGCGACCCTCATCGTTCCGGGACGCTTCGATCCCGTGGCCGTGCTGCGCTCCATCGAAGGTCACCGGCCCACCCACCTGATCGGCGTGCCCACCATGCTTCGGCGGGTGGCCCTGGTGGAAGAGGGCGTCGACTCCTCGTCGCTGCGGGCCCTGGTGGCCAGCGGGGCGCCTTTGCACCAGGACGTTCGGGACCTGTGCCGGCGGCGCTTCGGCCGGCCCGTGATCAACGTCTACGGTTCCACGGACGGGGTGAACTGCCACAACGCGCACGACCCGGACCGGTGGGAACCCGGCATGGCCGGTCGACCCGACCCCGAGGTCACCGAGATCCGGGTGTGCGATCGGAGGGGGCGCCCCCTGCCGGCGGGGGAGGACGGCGAGATCCTGGCCCGGGGACCGATGACGCCCCTGTGCCACGTCGGTGCGCCCGAACTCCACGCGCACGGACGAACCCCCGACGGATGGGTCCGCACCGGTGACGTCGGCCGTCTGGACGCCGACGGCACCCTGTGGGTCGTGGACCGGCTGCGCCGCACGGTGATCCGGGGCGGTGTCACCCTCTTCCCCTCACAGGTGGAACGCGCCCTGGCCGCCCATCCCGCGCTGACCGAGGCGCAGTGCGTGCCCGTACCCGATCCCGACCTGGGCGAGCGCATGTGCGCCTGCGTCTGCCCGCTGCCCGGCGTCGACCCGCCCACGCCCCACGAACTGCTCCTCCATCTGCGCGACCGGCACGGAATGGACGTTCGGCTCCTGCCCGAACACGTGTTGTTCCTGCCCGCGCTACCGCTCGGCCCCACCGGGAAGACGTGCACCTCCACCCTGACCCGGATGGCGGCCGACGCGATTCGAGACCGACCGACCGTACTCTCAGGAGACCCCGAGTGACACAGACCGTTCCCGTCGAAGCCGGTTACGTCTTCGACAACCACAACGAGAACGCCGGCGACCAGCACCGGTTCCTGGCCGCGGCCTACGACCCCCTGACCACCCGAGGGCTCGCCGAGACCGGGGTCGGCCCCGGATGGCGCTGCCTGGAGGTGGGCGCAGGGGGAGGCGGTGTCGCCCACTGGTTGGCCCGGCGGGTCGCCCCCGACGGTGAGGTGGTGGCCACCGACATCAAGCCCGACCACGTCACCCCCGCCGAAGGGCTGCGGGTCCTGCGGCACGACGTCACCGTCGACCCGCTTCCGGAGGCCGCCTTCGACCTGATCCATTCGCGTCTGGTGCTGTTGCACCTGCCCGAACGTCTGGAGGTGCTGGATCGGTTGGTGCGCGCCCTCAAACCGGGTGGGGTGCTGCAACTGGACGAATTCGACATCACCTACGGTCCGTCCCTGCTCATGCCGGACCCCGAGGCCCGCGCACTGTACGAGAAGTTCCTGGCGGCGAAGATCGGGCTGATGCACCGGGCCGGCGCCGACCCTGCCTGGGGGCGTCACGCGGGTGAGGCGATGTTCCGGGCAGGTCTGGTCGATGTCGATCCGCGCCCGCACGTGGAACTGTGGGACGCCGCCTCCCCGGGCGTGCACCTGATCTCCCACCACACCCGACACCTGCGCGACGCCTTCGTGCGCGAGGGCATGACGGACGAAGAACTGGCCCGGGTACGCGAGCTGTTGGCCGATCCCGCCTTCCGGGCCTGTTCCTGCCTGATCTACTCCGTGCGGGGGCGCCGGCCCGAGTGAGCGCCGTACCGGCCTCGTCGGAGGCTGGTTCAGCGGACGGGTGGGGTCAGGGCGGTGCCCACCCCCAAACGGTTGTAGAGGTTGATCAGGCCGACGGCGGTGATGAGGGCGACCATCTCTCGCTCTGAGAGATGGTCGGCGGCCCGCGCGTAGACCTCGTCCGCCAGACCGTTCTCACCGAGTCGGGTGAGGGCGTCCACGACCTCCAGGACGGCACGTTCGATCTCGGTGAAGTGGTCGCCCGCCTCGCGCCAGGCGGCGACCAAGGTCACGCGCTGCGCGGACACGCCGGCCTTCAGCGCCGCGTCGGTGTGCAGGTCGACGCAGAAGGCGCAGCCGTTGAGCAGGGAGGCGCGCAGGTCGACGAGGGCGTGCAGTTCCTCGTCGAGGGCGGCGGCGACGATCGCGCGAAGCCGGGCCAGCTCGGTGTGGATCTCGGGCAGGTGTTGTGCCGACTGTGCGCGGGGCGTGCCCAATGGGACCATCCTCTCCTCGGAGCGCCCGGGCAGGGTGC
>NZ_DYZD01000429.1 GCF_020741345.1 Nocardiopsis listeri | reverse complement strand
GACGGTCTCATCGCCGACTCCCTCGACTCCCCCACCCCCGAGAGCGTGGCCGCGCGCATGAGCGGCCTGGGGAGTCGGTGATGCTGGACATCGCGTGGAAGACCCTGCGTGCCCGCAAGGGCTCCTTCGTGGGAGCCTTCATCGCCCTTCTCTGTGGATCCGCCCTGCTCGTCGCCTCCGGTGTGCTGGTCGAGTCGGGTCTGCGCGCCTCGGTGTCCCCGCACCGCTACGCCGCGGCGGACGCGGTGGTCGGGGGCCAGGAGAGGGTGGCCCTGCCCGACACGGACCTCGCCTTCCTGCCCCGGCTCACCGAGTCCGTGCGTCTGCCCTCGGACCTGGTCGAGACCTTCGGCGACGTGGACGGGGTGGCGTCGGCGATCGGCGACCACCACCTGACGCCGGCCGTGCGCTCCCCACGGGACGGCATGGACCCGATCCCGGTGACCGGACACGACTGGGCCACCGCACCGTTGGGCCCCTTCGAGGTCACGGAGGGCGCGGAGCCCGTGCGGACCGACGAGGTCGCTCTGGAGACCGCGCTGGCCGCCGAACTCGGAGTGGACGTCGGTGACCCGGTGGAGGTCGTGCACGAGGCCGAACCCCGTTCCTACCGTGTGAGCGGCCTGGTCACCCACGCCTCCGGTGGTGGGGGGCGACAGGGCACCCTGTTCCTTTCCTCCGAGGAGACCCGGCTCTTGGCCGCCGACCCCGAGGCCTACGACACGGTGGGCGTGCTCATGGAGCAGGGAGCCGACCCCGACACGGTCGCCGCCGACCTGGAGGCGGCCGCCGATGACATCGAAACGGTCGCCTACACCGGAGCCCTCACCCAGCAGGCGGAGTTCACCGATCTCGACCAGGCACGGGGGCTGCTGCTGCTCATCGCCACGTCCTTCGGTGGGCTGGCGGTGCTCATCGCGCTGTTCGTGGTGTCCGGCACGCTCGCTCTGTCGATCGACACCCGCAAGCGCGAGTTCGCCGCCCTGAGGGCCATAGGCGCCACTCCGACACAGGTGCTGCGCATGGTGGGCTCGGAGGTCCTGCTGCTGTCCCTGGTCGCCGGCGTCCTGGGCTGTCTGCCCGGATTCCTGATCGCGGAGACGATGCGCGGAGCGTTCGTGTCCCTCGGCGTGCTCCCGGCCGACCTGCCCCTGGTCCTGGGCCCGCTCCCCGCCGTCGGCGCCGTCCTCTCGACCGTCCTGACCGCCCTGGTCGGCGGTATGGTCGCCGCCGCGCGGCCGGCCACGGCCGACCCCGTGGAGGCCCTGCGCGAATCGTCCGCCGCTCGGCGCGCGCCCGGCCGTTGGCGGATCACCGCCGGGCTGGTGTGCCTGGTGCTGGGAGCCGGCGCTGCGATGGCCCCCGTCGCACTGCGCAACGACGCGGGCGCGGCCGGGACGGGGAGCGCGACCCTGCTGCTGGTGATCGGTGTGGCGTTCAGCGGACCGTTCCTCCTCGTGCCCCTGGTCTCCCTGATCACCCGGCCACTGCGCGCGATGGGGGCCGGTGGTTTCCTGGCGGCGGAGAACAGCGCTGCCGAGCCGGGACGGCTCTCCACGGTACTGACCCCCCTGGTCCTCGCCATCGGGGTCACGCTGTCCATGGTGTACACGCAGACGGTGCTCTCGGCCGCGGTGACCGAACAGACCGAGGCCGGGGTGAGGGCCGACGCCCTGGTGGTCGAACAGGGGTCGGGAGGGATGGGGTCGAATGTCCTGACGGGACTGGCCGCCCTACCGGAGACCGGCACCGTCGCTCCGTTGCACGAGACAGGGGTGTTCGTGCCCTATTCGGTGTTCGGCGACCCCGACGTGGCCACCTTCACCGCGTTGGGGGTCGCCCCCGGGTCGGTCGCGGACACGCTGGACCCGGGCGTCGCGGAGGGGAGCCTGGACGACCTCACCACCGAAGCGGTGGCGCTGGAGACGTCGGGCGCCGCGCTGCTCGGGGCGTCCGTGGGTGATGAGGTGGAGGTGGTGCTGGGCGACGGACAGGAACGAACCCTGCGTCTGGTCGCCACCTACGAACGCGGCCTGGGGCTGTCGGGAATGCTGCTGCCCCAAGAGGTCCTGGAGGGACACACGGGTCCTCCCTCCCGCGCCTTGGTGAACGCCGCCGAGGGAACCTCGGACGATGAGTTGTCGGTGGCCCTGGCCGACTTCGCCGCGGAGCACCCCACGCTGGACACGTCGGACCGGCAGGGGTTCGCGGACGGGGCCAGGGCCGAGGCGGACCTGAGCGCCTGGGTGAACCTGGTCGGGCTGGGCGTGATCCTGGCCTACATCGCGATCGCGGTGGTGAACAGCCTGGTGATGTCCACCGCGGCCCGCTCACGCGAGTTCGCGCTCCTGATGCTGATCGGAGCCACCCGCGGCCAGGTCCTGCGCGCCATGCGCGGCGAGGCCGCGGTGGCGGCCGTTCTGGCCACCCTGATCGGCACCGTGACGGCACTCGTTCCACTGACCGTGCTGAGCATGGCGTTCCTCGGTACCCCGGTCCCGCCGGGTTCACCGCTCGTCTACGTCGGTGTGGTGGGCGGGGCCTGCGCGCTGGGTGTCCTCTCGGTCATGCTGCCGGTCCGCCTCGCCCTGCGGGCACCACCGGTGGAGAGCGTCAACGTGCGCGAATAGCCGTGGCGGGAGCCGTGCCTCCCGCTCCCGCCACGCCCACGGACACCGGTGTCCGCGCGGTGTCCGCGCGATGTCCGCTCGGCTTGGAACGGTGGTCTCCAAGAACGAGGAGGCAAGCCATGACCACCTGTATCCGGGCCACCGGCCTGGTCAAGCGCTTCGGTGAAACCACCGCCCTGGACGGGGTGGACCTGGAGGTCCCCACCGGGTCGATCCTGGGTGTCCTGGGCCCCAACGGCGCGGGCAAGACCACCACGGTCCGCATCCTGGCGACGCTGCTCAGACCGGACGCGGGAACCGTGACCATCGCCGGGTACGACGCCCTGCACGACCCGGTGGCCGTACGCAGGATCATCGGCCTGACCGGTCAGTACGCCTCGGTGGACGAGGAACTGACCGGGCGGGAGAACCTGGAGCTCATCGGACAGCTCCTGCGTCTGTCGACCCGGGAGTACCGCTCGCGTGCCGTCGAACTGGTGGAGCGGTTCGACCTCACCGACGCCGGGGACCGGCCGGTGCGCACCTACTCCGGGGGGATGCGGCGCCGTATCGACCTCGCCGCGAGTCTGGTGGGCCGTCCCCAGGTCCTCTACCTGGACGAGCCCACCACGGGGTTGGACCCCCGCAGCCGCAACGGGCTGTGGCGGACCGTCCGGGAACTGGCCGAGGACGGGACCACGATCCTGCTCACCACCCAGTACCTGGAGGAGGCCGACGAGCTGGCCGACCGGGTCACGGTGATCGACCACGGCCGTGTGGTGGCCGAGGGTGAACCCCAAGAGCTCAAACGTCGGACCGGTTCCCAGACCCTGCACGTGCGCACCGTCGACCCGGCCGACACCGAGCGCGTGGTCGGCCTGCTGACCGAGCTCCTCGGGTTCGCGCCCTCAGTCCACGAGGACAACACGACGATCACCGCGCCCGCCGACGACACCGTCCTGTTGGCGGCCCTGGTCCGACGCTTGGACCAAGAGGCGATCGCCACCGACGAGCTGGGAACACGACTGCCCAGCATGGACGACGCCTTCCTGTCCCTGACCGGACGCAGCACCCACGCCCACGCCGAGGAGAGCACCGTATGACCGCCACCATCGCGCCCCGGACCACCGTCGTCCGAACCCGACCGGAGCGGATCGGCCTGTTACTCGGTCTCACCCACGGCCTCACTCTCGCCAAACGCAACCTGCGCTACGTGGTGCGCACGCCGGCCACCCTCATCGACACGGTCATCCAACCGGTGCTGTTCCTGCTGGTGTTCGTGTTCCTGTTCGGCGGGGCCATCTCCGGCACCTGGCAGGAGTACCTCCAAACCCTGGTGCCGGGCTTGATGGTGCAGATCACCATGTACGCGAGCATCGGTACGGGCATGGCCTTGAGCACGGACATCTCCAAAGGGGTCTTCGACCGCTTCCGCAGCCTGCCCATCGCGCGCTCGGCTCCGCTGGTCGGCGCGGTCCTGGGCGACGTCATCCGCTACGTGGTGGCCGTCGCCGTGCTCTTGGCCCTGGCCTTCGCACTGGGCTTTCGTGTGCAGACCGACCCTCTGTCCGCCCTCTTCGCGTTCGTGCTGGTCGTGGTGTTCGGGTTGACGCTGTGCTGGTTGTCGGTGCTGGTGGGGATGGTGGCGGCCAGCCCACAGGCCGTCCCGGGGATCGCGATGGCGGTCGTCCTGCCGCTGACCTTCGGCAGCAACATCTTCGCCGACCCGGAGACGATGCCCCACTGGCTGGAGCTGTGGGTCGGCGTCAACCCGGTGACCTACTTCGTCGACACCGTGCGTGGGCTGATGGTCGGTGGTCCCGTGGCGCGGCCGCTGCTGGTGAGCCTGTTCGCGGTGGTCGTCGCGCACGTGGTGCTCCTGCCCTTGGCGCTCCGCGCCTATCTGCGAAGAGTCCGATGACGTGGCTCCGACGTGTACCGGATGAACGGCCGAGTGGATGAAAGGTGTGACGGTATGTCGAGAATCCTGCTGGACGGACGCGGCACAGCCCGCGTCCGGGTCCGGGCCGAACTTCCGGCGTTGGCCGAGGCCGCCCAGGCCCTGGTGCCCCTCCTGGGGTCCACGCCTCCTCGGGGCGGGGCGGAGTGGGTACGCCTGACCCGCTCTCACCTGGCCCACGCCCGCCTGACCCACGGTGAGTTGGCGGAGGCCCGCGCCCTGGTCGTGTCGGACCTGCCGAACGCCACTGCGCGCACCGAGACCTCCCCGACCGGTCTGCGACGGGTGCTGCGCACCCTGGAGGCGGTGTCCGAAGCGGCGGTCGAGCCCTACCGGCGACAGATCGAAGCCCGAGGGCACCGCGCGGCCCGACTCCTCGGCGACCACATCGTCTCGCACGGCGTGGCCGTCGCGCTGGGTTCGCTGGGCTCCCGGTGTCGTTGGGAGGACAGCGGGCTGTTCGTGGACGACGGGCTCGAACGCGAGTACGTGGCGAGCGAGGACGGACTCCTGCTGATGCCCTCGGTGTTCGCGGGTCCCGAACCGCGCGTGGCGCGCTGGAGCGGTACCGAGGGCCCACGCACCGTCGTCCTGTTCCCGGCGCTCGGTCCGGGCGACTCCCTGGACTCACTCCTGGAGCGGGACCGGTCACAGGAGAGCCTGGAGCGACTCATCGGGCGGACCCGGACCGCGGTCTTGTCCGCGCTGGTCGTGCCCGCCTCGACCGGCCAACTGGCCAAGGACCTGTACGTGTCGCCCACCTCCATCAGCGAGCACACGGCAGCTCTGCGTCGGGCCGGCCTGATCACGACCACCCGTGAGGGCAACCGTGTCCGTCACCTGGTCACCGCCTTCGGTCTGGCCCTGCTGGAACACGCCGACGCCCGGGAACACTCCGTCACGCTGGTGGAGTCGGCCTGAGGGGACATCGACCCCGCGAGCGATGACGAACGGGGGTGACCGCCGATGCGGTCACCCCCGTTCTTGCACGTCCCCGACCCTCCGGTCGGCCGGGTCAGCCCTCCAGGGCGGCCACGAGGCCGGCCGGGCGCATGTCGGTCCAGTTCTCCTCGACGTACTCCAGCGCGTTTGCTCGGGAGGTCGCCTCCAGGGCGATGTCCCATCCCTGGGGGATCTCCGCGAAGGAGGGCCACAGGGAGTGCTGGCCCTCGGCGTTGATCAGGACGAGGTACTGGGCGTCGTCGTTCTCGAACGGGTTGCTCATGGTGGGGTTCTTCCTCTCGTGGTGTTACCGGTCGTGGTGGTCGTGGTGTCCGCGTTCACCGCCGAAGGCGCGCGGTCCTCACTCGGTGCGGGTACGGCCGCGGGACACTGCGGGTCGGGTGCGGCGCCGGGGCGCGGCCCGCAGCAGTTCGCCCAGGGCGTCGATGAACGCCTCCGCCAGGCGCTCGACCGTCGAACGCCGGTGTCGGTTGGCGGAGTAGGTCCAGGAGAACTCCATCCGACCCCCCGTGACCGCGCCGGTCACGTCGAGCAGGTTGGTGCGTTCCTCGGCCGGGGCGTGGTCGCATGTGGGCAGGGGCAGCGTGCGCCGGACCAGGCCCTCCTCCCCGGTGTCGCCGAACCGTCCCAGATAGTTGAAGGAGACGGGGACCTCGGGCTTCGAGCGCAAAGGCTCGGTCTCGGGCCCGTCCGCCAGGTGGCTCAGCGCGCCGAACCCGATACCGGCCGGGGCCGCGCGGTTGCCGCGTTTGACCGCGGCGACGGTCTCGGCCCAGCCTCCCTCCTCCGGGATGTCCAGCAGGGCGGGGTGGATGGTGGTGAACCAGCCGACCGTTCGGGACAGGTCGACGTCCTCGAACAGGTCCTCGCGACCGTGCCCCTCCTTCTCGACGAGGATCCGGTGGGATCCGGTCCAGTCGGACAGGACCCGACCCAGCGCCGCCAACAGGACGTCGTCGATCCTGCTTCGGAAGGCGCCGGGCCCCCAGGACAGGAGGGCCTCGGCGTCCTCTGGCGGAACGGCCACGGTGACCACGTCCTGAGAGGCGACGTCGTTGGCGCCCCCGGTGTGGTCCAGGGGCAGGGCCGGAACGTTCTCCACCATGTCCAGCCATGCGGGGAGGTCGGTGTCGAACCCGCCCTCGCGCGTGTGGGCGGCCAGCCGTCGCGCCCATTCGGGGAAGGACGAGGTGCGCTCTCCCAGGTCCACCGGACGTCCCGTCGCCAGCTGGTCGTACGCGGTGGCCAGGTCCTCCAGGATCACCCGCCAGGAAACCCCGTCCACCACCAGGTGGTGCGCGGACAGCAGGATCCTGTGCCGGTCTCGCTCCCCGGTGTCCACGACCACGGCCTCGAACAGCGGGCCTTCCGACAGCCGGGAGACGGGTCTTTCCCTCAGGGCCTCGGCGTGGACGGCCCGGTCGGTCTCCTCCTCGGTCATGGCCGAGGCGTCCAGGGTCCGCACCGCCAGGTCGTGGGCGTCCGCGTCCAGATGCTGGCGCCAGGCGCCGTCCACGCGCTCCGCCCGCAGGCGCAGCATGTCGTGTCGGACCAGGACCTGCCTGGCCGCGTCGACCACCAGGGTGGTGTCGGTCCCCGGCGCCAGTTCGAAGTGCAAGGACATGTCGAAGTGCTCGGGGTGGCGGGGGTGGGTGTCCAGGAACCAGCGCTGCACGGGGGTCGGGGGCACCTCACCGGTGAGCGGAGTGGTCTCGACCCGACCTCGGGAGGGCTCCTTCGTCTCGCGCTCGTCGAGGGCCTCCGCCAGCGCGCCGAGCGTCTGGTGGAGGAAGACGTCCTTGGACGTGGCCTCGCGTCCGACCGCGCGTACCCGCGACACCATCTGGATGCTGAGGATGGAGTCGCCGCCCAGTTCGAAGAAGTTGTCGTTGGCCCCCACCTTCTCCACCCCCAACAGGTCTCCCCAGACCTGGACCAGCAGCTCTTCGGTGGGGGTCCGGGGTGGCAGGTAGCCGACCGTGACGAAGGCCCCGTCGTCGGGCACCGGGAGCGCGTTCCGATCGGTCTTGCCGTTGGCGTTGAGCGGCAGGGCCTCCAGCACGACCACGGCGGTCGGGACCATGTAGTCGGGCAGGTGGCGGGCCGCCCCCTCCCGTACCTCGACGGCACCGATCGGCTCCGTCTCCGGGTCGGGCACGACGTAGGCGACCAGTCGCCGCAGACCGGGCCGGTCCTCACGTGCGACGACGGTCGCGGCCTGCACCCCTGGAAGGGCGGAGACCACGGACTCGACCTCGCCGAGTTCGATCCGAAACCCCCGGATCTTCACCTGGTCGTCATTACGGCCCAGGAACTCCAACTCGTGGTCGGCGGTCCAGCGCACGACGTCGCCGGTCCGGTAGGCACGACCACCCGAACCGAAGGGGTCGGCGACGAACCGCTCGGCGGTGGCCCCCGGCGCCCCGTCGTATCCCGAGGCCAGGGAGTCACCCGACAGGTAGAGCTCCCCGTACACCCCGGGCGGTACGGGGCGCAGCCAGGGATCCAGGACACGGGCACGCGTTCCGGCGACCGGACGCCCGATGCGTGGGCGCTCACCCTCCCGCACGCGCCAAACGGTGCTGTTCACGGTGTTCTCGGTGGGGCCGTAGAAGTTGTGGACCGCGCGCACCCCGGCCGAGGCCAGCCGCTCGTACAGCACGGTGTCCAAGGCCTCCGCGCCCACGCTCAGGACGCTCATGGGGTGGCGTCCCCCGTCAAGGAGGCCGACGGCGACCAGCTGGTTCAGGTAGGAAGGGGTGGTGTCGAGGTAGTCCACGCGGTGCCGGTCCAGATAGGCGCACAGTGCCTCGGCGTCGACCCGCGTGTCCTCGTCCACGACGTGCAGGTGGTGTCCGTCGAGCAGCCAGAAGAAGGGGTCCCATGAGGCGTCGAACGTCCAGGCCGCCAGGTGGGCCGCGGTGAGGGCGCCGCCGGTGGTGTCGTCGGTGTCCAGGACGGCGGTCCGGTAGGCGCGGACGGCGGCGAGCACGTTGGCGTGGCTCACGACCACACCCTTGGGCGTACCGGTGGAACCGGACGTGTACATCACGTAGGCGGGATGGGAGCCGTGCAGGGCACGGACCCGATGGTCGTCGGTGAAGGGCGCGGGGTGGTCGCTCCGGGGCAGGTCGTCGGTGACCAGGAGCGGAACCGCGCCGTCCACCAGGGCGCGCGCCTCCTCCTCGGCCCCGCGGGCCGTGAGCGCGTAGGCCACGCCGGCTCCGGAGACCACGGAGCGGGCCCGCGCGGCCGGGGCCTTGGGGTCCACCGGGACGTAGGCCGCACCTGCGCGGAGCACGGCGAAGAGGACGGCCACGGCCTCGGCGGTGCGGGGCAGCAACGTGGCGACCCTGTCGCCGGGGCCGATGCCCAGCCCGGCCAGGTGGTGGGCCAGGACGTCGACGCGTTCGTCCAGTTCGTGGAAGGTGAGGGTGGTGGACCCGGCGGTGAGGGCCGCCGCCTCGGGCCGCCTGCGCGCCAGACGGGTCAGGGCGTCGAGGACGTGGGAGTCCCCGGTCTGTTCCACCTGTTCCGAGGAGGAGGCGTCCCGTCCGACGGAGAGCAGGTCCGCCCGTTCCCCGGACGGCAACATGCCCACCTCGCGCAGCGGGGCCCCTGGAGCCCGGGCGATCCCGTCCAACAGGACGCACAGGTGGGTGGCGATCCGTTCCACGGTGGCCGGGTCGAACAGGTCGGTGTCGTACTCGATCGAGCCGAGCAGACGGCCCTCGGACTCGTGGAAGTCCACGCTGAGGTCGAACAGGGAGTGCTGTCGCCGCAGTGGGTGGTCGGTCGCCTCCAAGTCACCGATGTTCCACTCCTGGGCGGGGGCGTTCTGGAGCGCCACGACCGCCTGGACCAGAGTGGGCCGGGAGGGGTCGCGCTCGGGCTCCACGGCGTCCACGACGGCGTCGAAGGGTACTCCGCCGTGCTGAAACGCGGTGAGCAGGGTCTCGCGCACGTCGGCCAGCAACTCGGATCCGGTCAGTGACTCGTCCACCCGGGTACGCAGCGCGATCGTGTTCACGAAGAACCCGACCACGTCCTCCAGTTCGGTGTGCTCTCGGCCGGAGACGACCGTGCCGACGGTGACGTCTTCCCGACCGGTGTAGCGGGACAGCAGGACCTGGACGGCCGCGGACAGCACCATGAACAGGGTCAGGCCGCCGGAGACCTCCAGCTCGCGAACCGCTGCGAGCGTGCCCGGACCCACCTCGAACCGGTGAGTCGCTCCATGGCCGCGGCGGACGAGGGGGCGGGGGTGGTCCGTGGGCAGGTCCAGGGGCTCCACATCGGCCAGCGTGGTGCGCCAGTACTCCAGTTCGGCTCCGAACGCCTCGGACTCCATATGGGCGTCCTGCCAGGCTGCGAAGTCCGCGTACTGGAGACGGGCGTTCGGGAGTCCGGCGCGTACGGCCAGGTCGGCCGGGTCCACCAGGGCGGCATCGGCCGCGCCGCCGGGGTCGTCGACCTCATCGGCGCGGGGTTCCCGAACCGCCGCGTCGTAGAGGACGCCGAGTTCCTTGGTGAGGACGGACAGCGACCAGGCGTCCACGACGATGTGGTGTACGCCCAGGGCCAGCACGTGGTCCTCGGGTCCGAGGGTGATCAGCGACCAGCGCAGCAGCGGACCCCGGGCGAGGTCGAACGGTCGTTGGACGAACTCCTCCAGGAAGGGGTCCAGCGAGGTCTGTCCGTCTCGTGCGGTGAGGTCGACCCTGGTCAGGTCCACTCGTGCGGAATCGGGGTCGTCGGCCGGATGGACCACCTGGACGGGACGACCGTCGTGCTCCTCGAAGGTCGTGCGCAGGGACTCGTGCCGGTGGACGAGGGTGGCCAGGGCCGCCGCGAGCGCCCGGCCGTCCAGGGAACCGCGCAACCGCAGCGCGAACCCGGAGTTGTACTCGGAGCCACCCGGCTCGTAACGGTCCAGGAACCACAGTCGGCGTTGGGCCGCCGACAACGGCAGCGCGGCGTCCCGGGCGACCGGGACCAACCCGGGCGTGTCCTCCGCGGTCCCGGCGGTCAGCATCGGGGCGAGTTCGGCGATGGTCGGGTGCTCGAAGACGGCTCGCACCGGCAGACGGGTGCCGAAGGCGTCGGCCGCGCGGGCGATCATGCGTACCGCGGTGACCGAGTCACCACCGACCCGGAAGAAACCGTCGTGAACGCCCACCCTCTCCAGGCCGAGCAGATCGGTCCACAGGTCGGCCAGACGACGCTCGGCCTCCGTGGTGGGCTCGGTGTGGGCGGTGAGGTCCTGCGCGGCCCAGTCCACGGCGGGGAGGGCCCGACGGTCGATCTTTCCGTTGGGGGTGAGAGGCACGCGTTCCAGCACGACGATCGCGGAGGGCAGCATGTGGGCGGGCAGCGCCTCGACGGCCGGAGCGGACAGGTCGGCGGGGGCGAGGTCCGTGCCGTCCTCGGGGACGACGTAGGCGACGAGCCGGGTGCCCGTGCTCCCGCCACTCGCGACCACGACCGCCTGTCCGACCCCCTCCAGAGCGGTCAAGGACGCCTCGATCTCAGCCGGCTCGACGCGGTGTCCGCGCACCTTGACCTGGTCGTCCACCCGTCCCAGGAACTCCAGGGAACCGTCGTGGCGACGACGGACCACGTCGCCCGAACGGTACATGCGGGCCCCGGGAGGCCCGGAGGGATCGGCCACGAAGCGGGTGGCGGTCAGGCCGGGCCTGTTCAGGTATCCGTGCGCGAGACCGTCACCACCGATGTACAGCTCCCCCGGTACGCCCTCGCGCACCGGTCGCAGCCAACGGTCGAGGATCTGGACACGGGTGCCGGCCACGGGTTCCCCGAGGGGCAGGGGAGCGGCTCCGGACAACGGCGTGCTCATGGTGGCGCAGACGGTGGATTCGGTGGGTCCGTAGGCGTTGTACATCCGGCGCCCGCGCGAGAAGGGTCCGACCAGCTCCGGCGGGCACGCCTCACCGGCGACGAGCAGGTGCTCGACCGGGCCGAGGTCCTCGGGCGACAGCGCGGGCAGCAGGGCCGGAGGCAGGGTGACGTGCGTGACGCCGTGGGTCCGCAGTGCTTCGGGCAGACCCTCGCCGAGCAGCCGTCCACGGGGCAGCAGCACGGAGACGGCGCCGTTGAGCAGGGCCACCAGGAGTTCGGCGACGGCGGCGTCGAAGCTCGGCGAGGCGAACTGCAGCATCCGGTCACCCGGGGTCACGTCCATGCGCTCGCCCTGGGTGGCGACCAGTGCCGCGATGCCCCGGTGCGGAACGAGGACCCCCTTGGGCCGCCCGGTGGAGCCGGAGGTGTAGATGAGGTAGGCGGGGTCCTCGGCGCTGAGGTCCTCACGCATTGGTTCGCCCGCCCACGCCGACGAGGGACGCAGGACACGGACACCGTCCGGGAGCCGTTCGGCGAACCCAGGGGTGGTCAGCACGGCGGCGGGGCGGGCGTCCTCGATCATGTGGGCCAGGCGCGCCGGTGGATAGTCCGGATCGAGCGGCATGTGGACCGCGCCCGCGTAGACCACGGCGAGCAGCAGGAGGGCGTGGTCGGTGCCACGTTCGAGGCAGACCCCGACCCGGTCACCGCGCCGCACGCCCTCGGAACGCAGATACCCGGCGATCCGGGCGGCGCGATCGTCCAGTTCGGCGAAGGTCCAAGTGTCCCCGGCCCCTGTCACCGCGAGGGCGTCGGGATGCAGCGCCACCCGCTCGGCCATGAGTTCGACGATCGTGCGCGCCCGGGGGCCCACCGGACCGGAGCACGCTCGGGGCCCGTCCAGGTCCACTGCGCGCAGGGGGCGATCATCCTCGGCGTCCTCCAGGATCCGGACGAGGTCGCCCACGAAGCGGGCCACCGACTCGGCGTCGAGGATGTCGGTGTTGAACTCGGCCGATCCCGCGAGCGTGTCCTCCTCGACCCGGAACTCCAGGGTGAGGTCGAATACGGCGTGTTCTCGACGGACGGGGAAGGGCCGAACGTCCAGGGGTCCCAGTGACGCCGCGCCCCCGCCGTCCGCGTTCTGGAACACGACGGCGGCCTGCACCAGCGGCGGGACGGAGGGATCACGGTCGTCGAGCACGGTGTCGACGACCGCTTCGAAGGGCACCTCGGCGTGGTCGAAGTCGGCCAGGACTCCGTCACGCGTGCGGAGCAGGTTCTCACCGAACGAGGCCTCCTCGTCCACTCGTCCGCGCAGGGCGAGGGTGTTGACGAAGAAACCGTTGAGACCGTGCAGGCGACTGTTCTCCCGGCCCGCGGTGACGGTGCCCAGGACGACGTCCTCCTCACCGGTCCAGCGCGCCATGGCCACCCGCGCGGCGGTGGTCAGCACCGTGTAGAGGTTGGTGTTGTGGTCGCGTGCGACGCGTTCCAGGAGGTGGAGCGTCTCGGTGGGCAACCGGAAGCGATGGCTGTCACCGCGCATGCTGCGCACCGGGGGCCGGGGGCGGTCCAGGGGCATTCTGAGGGGTTCGACGCCGGCCAGACGGTCGCGCCAGTGGCCCAGCGAGGCCTCGTAGCGTTCGCCGCTGAGACGGTCGCGCTGCCAGGCGGCGTAGTCCACGTACTGGAACGGGAGCGGATCCAGTGTCGCCGCCGATTCGGCCGCTCCCCGCCCGGGCGATCTCAGGACCTCGGTGTAGAGGCGGTCGAGCTCTCCTTGGAGGACGCCGAGGGACCAACCGTCGGTGACGATGTGGTGGAGGACGACGAGAAGGACGTGCCGTGTGTCGTGGACGCGGAACAGGTGGGCGCGGACCAGCGGCCCCCGCTCCAGGTCGAAGGGCTCCGCGTAGTGGAGGGCGACGAGTTCGGCCGCCGCCTCCTCTCCCCCCGATGCGTCGACCACGTGCAGGGGAAGTTCGCAGGGCCCTGCCACGACCTGGCGACCCTCTCCGTCGATCTCGTGGAAGGTCGTGCGCAGTGACTCGTGCCGGTGACGCAGAGCGGTCAGGGAACGTTCCAACGCGGGGACGTCCAGCGGGCCGTCAAGGTCCAGGGCGAAACCCGAGTTGTAGTCGACCCGACCGGGTTCGATGCGATCCAGGATCCACAGCCGCTGTTGGGCGAAGGAAAGGGGGGCCGGCACGGACCGGTCCACCGTCGGGAAGTCCTCGGTCCGTTTCCTGCGCTCGCGAAGGCGGCGCAGCATCTCCTCGCGAAGGGGATCCTGGTTCGGTCCCCGGCCGGCGGTGTCGCCGGGGTGCTGTCCCCGGTCGTTGGCATGGTTCATCGTGTGGTCCTCGAAGATCCGTGGAGCTGGTGGCTTTCGGTGGTGCCCACAGGGTCAGTCGACCATCTGACTCATGAGAAGGTCCTCGACGGCCTGGGCGTAGCTCTGGAGGGTGGGGTGGTCGAACAGGGTTCTCGTGGGGACCTGGACGTCGAGCATGTCCCCGAGTTCACCGACGACCTGGATGCTGCGCACCGAGTCACCGCCGATGTCGAAGAAGTTGTCCTCGCGTCCGACCCGATCGAGCTTGAGGGCGTTGGCCCAGACCTCGGCGACGATCTCCTCCGTGAGGGTCAGCGGAGGTGTGGAGCGCGCTTCGGAGAGTTCGGTGTGTTCGGGAGCGGGCAGGGCTCGGCGGTCCACCTTGCCGTTGGTGTTGAGCGGCAGTTCGGACAGGACGGTGAGGACGGAGGGGACCGAGTAGGCAGGTAGGGCGTGACGGAGCGCGTCGCTCACCGCCTCCGTGTCCAACCGGCCGGGATCGGTCTCGGTCAGGTACCCGGCCAGGACCTTGGCCCCGGACGGTGCGGTGACCACGGAGGCCACCGCCTGCGCCACGCCCGGCACTCGGGTCAGGGCGTTCTCGACCTCGCCGAGCTCGATGCGAAAACCACGCAGCTTGATCTGACCGTCGGCGCGCCCCACGAACTCGATCTGCCCACCGGTGGTCCAGCGCACCAGGTCACCGGTGCGGTAGAGGCGACCGCCCGAGCCGAAGGGGTCGGCGACGAAGCGTTCGGAGGTCGGTCCGGGACGTCCGTCATAGCCGCGTGCCACGCCCTCTCCCGCGATGTACAGCTCACCGACCGCACCGACCGGAACGGGACGCAGGGCGGTGTCCAGGACGTGCGTCCGGGTGCCGTCCATCGGACGGCCGATCGGGCAGTGCCCGGAGCCCGCCCACTCGGCGCCGATCGGCACGCAGGTGGCGAACGTGGTGGTCTCGGTGGGGCCGTACACGTGGACGACCTCGGTTTCCGGGCAGACTTCCAGGACCCTGGCGAAGGAGGTGGGATCGGCCTTCTCGCCCCCGGTCCACACCTGACGCAGCCCCGCGAAGCACCCGGGATCCTGCCGGGCGAAGAGGTTGAACAGGGCCGTGGTGAGGAACACCGACCGGACCCCGTGGTCGGCGCGGGCCGCGCGGACCGCCTCGGCGGTGACCCCGCCCTCGGGCGCGACGACGACGGTGCCTCCGTGCAGCAACGGCACCCACACCTCGTAGGTGGCGGCGTCGAAGGCGTGCGGCGAGTGGAAGAGCACCCGCTCGTGCGCACCCGGCCATCTACTGTCCGCCGCCAGGGCCACGATGTTGCGGTGGTCCACGACCACGCCCTTGGGCACCCCGGTGGAGCCGGAGGTGAACATGACGTAGGCGGACGAGCGGGAGACCGGCCGCGCGGGGACGGACCACTCTCCCCGCCCCGCGGGGCCGGTGGGCGACCCGGGCACCGACGGCGGGACGGTCACGGCGGCGAAACCGTCGGGACCGTAGCGGTGGACGGTGACGTCGACGATCCCGGTGTAGAGGTCGAGCATTCCGGGATCGACCAGGGCCGTGCGCACCCCGCTGTCGGCGGCGAGCTCGGCCACCCGCGCGGCGGGGACCGTGTCGTGCAGGGGCACGTAGGCGGCGCCCGCCTTGAGCACGGCCAGCATGGCGACGACGACCCTCGGGCTCCGGGGCAAGGACAGGAACACCCGGGACTCGTGGGTGACACCGTGCGCGCGGAGGTGGTCCGCCAGGTGTTCGGCCTCGGTGTCCAGTTCGGCGTAGGTCCACTCCCGGCCCTCGCCCACCACGGCGACGGCGTCCGGGTGGCGGTGCGCACCCTCCTCGAACAGGTCCACCACCGTACGGTCGTCCGGTTCCGGGGCGGCGCCGTCGGTGAAGGCGGCCGTGTCGGAGGCGTCAGCGCCCGCCAGCGCGGCCATCGGCCGCTCCGGGTCCTGAACGAGCGAGGTGAGGATGCGCTCCAGGTCGGTGAGCAGGCGGTCGACCGTGTCCGGGTCGAAGTGGTCGGGCTCGTAGCCGATGAGGAGCCGAATCCGCTCGGTACCGTACGCGCTCAGGGTGAGCGGGTAGTTGGTGGCCTCGTTGGCGGTGACGCCCACGATCTCCAGGCCGTGTTCGGCGGCCGAGTCCTGGTCCACGGGGTAGTTCTCGAACACCACCAGGCTGTCGAAGAGCGGGGTG
>NZ_DYZD01000428.1 GCF_020741345.1 Nocardiopsis listeri | reverse complement strand
TTGCCCATGCGCTTGGCGAGCAGGGCCTGGCCGAGCACGTTGTTGATCTTGTGCGAGCCGGTGTGGTTGAGGTCCTCGCGCTTGAGCAGGATGCGGGCGCCGCCGGCGTGCTTCGAGAAGTTGTGCGCCTCGGTGAGCAGGCTGGGGCGTCCGGCGTAGGACTTGAGCAGGTGGTCGAGTTCGGCCTGGAAGTCGGCGTCGTCCTTGACCTTGGCCCATTGGGTCTCGACCTCGTCGAGGGCGGCGATGAGGGCCTCGGGCGCGAAACGGCCACCGAAGCGGCCGTAGTGTCCGCCGTCGTCGGGCACCGGTAGAGCGTGGCTCATGGGAAGTTCTCCTGGAAGGAGGCCGACCGCGGCGTTCCCCCGCCGGCGTCCGCGCCGCGGAGGTGCCGCGCGTCGACCGGTGTGCGCCGCCGGCTCCGGCGGCGGGATGGTCAGGGGTCAACGCGGCGGCGGGAACCCGCGGACAGGTGCGTCCTCGGGCTCCCTAGAGCCATCGCCATCTGCGCGGGAGCATGTGCGTGCCCCGCTCCGTGCGCGTGGTCGTCGTTCCCATCGATCGTGGTTCCCTGTCAGTTCCGGTCGCGCAGAGCGGGGTGGGCTCCGGCGGTGACCAGGTCGGCGACGGCCTCGCGCGGATTGCCTCCGCGCACCAGGCTCTCTCCGACCAGGACCGCCCCGGCTCCGGCACCGGCGTAGGCCAGCAGGTCGTGCGGGCCTCGAACCCCGGACTCGGCGATTCTGACGCGGTCCGCGGGGATGAGCGGGGCCAACCGGGCGAAGGTGTCCCGGTCGACCTCCAGGGTCTTGAGGTTGCGCGCGTTGACGCCGATGACGGTGGCGCCGGCGTCGAGGGCGCGGGCGACCTCCTCCTCGTCGTGGACTTCGACGAGGGGGGTCAGGCCCAGGGAGCGCGCCCGCTCGACCAGGGAGACCAGGGCCTCCTGGGGCAGGGCTGCGACGATGAGCAGGACGGCCGAGGCTCCGAAGACCCGGGCCTCCCACAGCTGGTAGGAGCTGACCACGAAGTCCTTGCGCAGCAAGGGGGTGTCGACCGCGGCGCGGACGTTCTGGAGGTCCTCGAGGCTGCCGTTGAAGCGCCGCTCCTCGGTGAGCACACTGATCCAGGTGGCGCCACCGGCCTCGTAGTCGCGGGCCAGTGCGGCGGGGTCGTCGATGGTCGCGAGCGGCCCCTTGGAGGGGCTGGCGCGCTTGACCTCGGCGATCACGTGGACCCCGGGGCGGCGCAGGGCCGCTTCGGCGTCCGCGGGGACGGGCACCGTCTCGGCCTTGGCCTTGAGGCGGTCCAGCGGAAGGGCCTCCTGCCGCTGCGCCAGGTCCGCGCGTACTCCCTCGAGGATCTCGTCGAGCACGCTCACCAGTTCTTGCTCCCTCGTGAAGTATCGGTTCACGGTGACCGATCCGGCTCCGGGGCGCGGGTCGGCTCGGCGGGCTTCGGACGCGTCGCCGTCACACCGTGTGGTGGTCATCGTATCCACCCCGGACCGTGTGGGGGTCGCCGCCCCCCTGCAGGTCGGAGGTTTCGTGGTCACCAGGCGGGCAGAAGCGGGGTGCCCGGGGCGAGGAAGGAGAACCAGGGCAGGTTGCGAAGCACCCAGAAGGCGAGGAAGACACCCAGGATCGCCCAGGCGAGCCAGGGCCTGACCACGACGACGCGTCCGGGCCCGGGGGCGGTGCGCAGGGAGCGGGTCAGCCAGGACACGTAGGCGTAGGCGAGGTAGGGCAGGCACAGCATGAGCAGGATGTTCATGCTCGCGGCGCCGACCACGTCCAGGTGGGTGAGCGCGGCCAGGGCCCGGGTGGTTCCGCAGCCCGGGCAGAAGGTACCGGTGAGCGCCAGCCAGGGGCAGCCCGGATAGGCGTTGCCGGGGTCGTTGGGGTCGGCGGTGTGCAGGATCGCCGCTCCGACCAGGCCGAGGACTCCCAGGGCGATCGGCCAGGTTCGGGGGTGGACGCGCGCGCCGAGGGCCCCGACCCGGTCGGCCGGAGAGAGGCGGGCGGGCGTCGTCGTGGGGGTGTCTTCGTGCTGCACGGGATCCAGCCTACCGAGGCCTCGAAGGGCCGGTGGAACGACTTCGCCCCCGGCGGTGCCGGGGGCGGAGCGTGGGGAGGCGCGCGGTCGACTAGTAGTACGTCGGCGAGGTTCCGATGGCGATCGCCATGATGATCACGAAGGCGAAGTAGGCGATCCACAGACCAAGGCCGACCAGACTGATGATGCCGGTGATCTTGGCGGTGTTGGAGGAGGACTCGGCGCCCGCGTAGTCACCCATCTGCCACTTGCTGTTCACCTGGAGGGCGAAGATGAGGCCGATGATGCCGGCCACGGTGCAGGTGAAGATACCGACGATGTTCATCCACAGGTACGTCTTGGGCGGCCCTGCGCCGATCGGGGGCTGACCCCCGAAGCCGGGCTGGCCCCCACTGGGCGGGCCGTAGCCGCCGGGAGGCGGACCGTACCCACCGGTGCCGTAGCCACCGGGAGGCGGGCCGGGGTTGCCGGGAGGCGGGGGACCATAGCTCATGAGTGGAGTGTCTTTCCGAAAGAGGACAAGGGGTTCTGTCTGATGTGATGCAGCCTGGGCACACGTGGTTCCGACGAGGTACAAGGTCGGGACTCACCAGACACGGCGGGCCGGCGGATTCGAAACATGGCAGATCGGCGAGACAGCGCCGACCGGCTTCGAACACGGCGGAAAGGGCCGGTCCTGAGAATGTACCCGTCCCGTGGGACCTACGTCCATTTTCCGTTACTCATCCGTTGTGAGCTGCGGTTTCTCAGTTCCGGCCCGAAAGTCGCTAGTTGCCGCTCGTGGCCGCGGCCTTACGGCCCGTTTCCCACTCCTCGCGCGTGGGCGGGACCGGACGCGGTGCCTTGCGACCCAGACCGGCCTTCTTCATCACACCGGCGATCACGGCGAGCACGACGCTGGCGCCCAAGGCGATGATGGTCCACGTGACCAGGGAGCCGCCCATGATGATGATGACCGCGGCCACGGTCCAGGCCACGATCCAGGAGAGGGTGAGGAACCAGGCGGAGACGGTGTTGCCGTGGTCGTCGTGTTCTTCGAGGTGCGCGTCGGCCATCAGTGGTTCTCCTTCGGTTCGGCCGGCCGGTCGGTCGGCTTTACGGGTTCTGTGTCGTCGCCGGGTTCGGCTCGGTCCGCCCGTGGGTCTTGGGCGGGCGTGCCGTCGCCCGGGGCGTCAAGTGTGGGGTCGTCACCGGCGTCCAAGGATTTCCACAGGTCGGCGGGTGTCTCCGCCTTCTGCGGGCGCGGTGCGGCGTCCCGATCGTACCGGTTTCCCATACCGGGCCAGGAAGGGGCGCGCACAACGGCGACGAGGCCGCTGAGAATCAGCAGGGCCGCTCCGGCCGCTCCCATCAGCGGTCCAAGGGCGTGGATCTCGGGGGTGCCGACGACCTCGCCGGTTCCGGCGGTGTCGGTGGTGAGATGGGCGATGGCCGAGGTGAGCGTGGCGGGCCGGGTGGCCGACCACAGGGCGGTGAGCGCGAACACACCGCAGGCCGCGACGAGGACGCCCACCACGCGTCGGGGCCAGGAGCGGGCCGCGTAGAGTCCGGCGATGCCGGCGAGTCCGGCCCAGCCCAGGCCACTGAGGGCTCCCGTGAGGTCGCCTCCGGTGACCTCGACGGGAACGGGGGCGACGGGGCCGGGTGAGCCGAGCATGCCGGTCACCCACACGCGGCCGGACGCGGCGAGCATGAGGGCGGCCCCTGCGGCCATGGCGAGCGTGACGATCCCGTACTCGCGTCCGGTGCCCGCGGATCGGGTGGAGGTGGAGGCGGACGTCACAGCAGCCGTCCCGCGTCGAAGCAGGTGTGGTCGCCGGTGTGGCAGGCCGCACCGGTCTGGTCGACCCGCACCAGGAGGGTGTCTCCGTCACAGTCGAGTGCGACCGACACCACACGCTGGGTGTGACCGGAGGTGGCGCCCTTGACCCAGTACTCGCCCCGGCTTCGGGACCAGTAGGTGCCCTCACGGGTGGTGAGGGTGCGGTGCAGGGCCTCGTCGTCCATCCAGGCGAGCATGAGGACCTCCCCGGTGTCGTGTTGCTGCACGATGGCGGGGAGGAGTCCGTCCGGGTTCCGCTTCAGTCGCGCGGCGATGTCCGGGTCGAGGTTGGTGACGCTCATGCCCCCAGGTTATGGGCGACCTGTGAGCGGAGTTCACCGGGTACCGGCCAACGAGGGGGTGCGCGCGGGTTCTAGAGTGCGAGCGTGTACGACGACGTCCCGTGTCCCCGACGACCTGGAAGGTTCCCACTGTGACCGCCGAGTCCCTGGCCGCCGATCTGGCGGGCAAGCCCGACGCGCTGGCCGCGCTGGCCCGCAGGTTCCCTCGTTGGGACCCCTACGCCGCGCTGCCGGCCCTGTTGGACGACGAACCCGCCTCGGTGCGGTTCCTGGCGTTGGGTCCGGCACGGCGGGCGTGCGAGGTGGCGGCGGCGCGGTTGCGACGGGCCGGGATCGGGGCGAGCGCCGACCCGTCGACCTCCGTGGAGGAGCCTCCCGCGGGCGCGGAGACCCTCGTGGTGGCGGTGACCCTGGGCGACGGTCAGCGGGAGCTGAGCACGGTCCTGGACCGCTACGTGGGACGCTCACCCGTGGTGGTGCTGGCGCCGGACGCCGACACGGTGGTGGCGCGCTACGCGGACCTTCTGGTGCCGTTGCACGCAGGGACGGAGGCGTCGGGGCTCGGATGCCGCGCCTACCAGCACGCCCTGGCCCTGTTGTTGTTGCTGGGGCATCGGTTGGGCGCACCGGTGGGCGGCAGCGGGAACTTCCCCGGCCTGTTGCTCCGTGCGGCCAACGCGGTGGGGACGCTGCTGGACCAGGCCCCCGAGTGGGTGCCCGAGGCCACTCGGGTGTTGGACTCCCCCTCGGCCGTGCATCTGGTGGCGCCGGCGGAGCGGATCGCCTCGGCCGGGCAGGGGGTGCAGGTGTTGCGCCGGGGTCCGGTTCGGCCCGCCTACGAGGCGGAGACCGGAGAGTGGTCGCACACCGATCGTCACCTCGCGGCGGTGACGGACTACCGGGCGTTGTTGTTCGCCGGGTCCCTGTACGACCAGAGGTTCGCCGAGCACCTGATGCAGTTGCGGGGCGCGTTCGTGGCGGTGGGCGCCACCCCCGACCGCGAACGCGTGCCGGGGGCGGCGCTGACCCTGCGCTATCCGGGTGACGGCGACCCGGACGTGCGCCTGTTGACCGAGCCGGTGGTGGCCGAACTGCTGGCCGCCCACTGGTGGGGGCGCACTTCTTCGAGTGGGTGACCGCGTGGTGCCCGCTAGGCCGAAGAGCTGACCCAGGAGGCGTGCAGGTCCGCGTACACGCCCGGGCGGGCCACGAGTTCGTCGTGGGAACCGCTCTGGACGATGCGACCGTCGTCGAAGACCAGGACCCGGTCGGCGGCCTCGGCGGTGGACAACCGGTGGGCGATGGCCACGGAGGTGCGGCCGCGGGTGAGCCGGTCCAGGGCGCGCTGGATGCGTGTCTCTGTGTGCGGGTCCACGGCCGAGGTGGCCTCGTCGAGCACCAGCAGGTCGGGGTCGGCGACGTAGGCGCGCACGAGGGCGACGAGTTGGCGCTCCCCCGCCGACAGGGACTCGCCTCGCTGGCCGACCGGCGTGTCCAGGCCGTGGGCGAGGCTGCCCAGCCAGTCGGCGAGACCGAGTTCGGTGATGGCGGCCTTCAGTTCGACGTCGGTGCTCTCGGGGCGGGCGAAGCGGATGTTGTCGCCCAGGGAGCTGTCGAACAGGAAGCCCTCCTGCGGCACCATCACCACGCGGCTGCGCAGCGAGGAGAAGGCGACCTCGCGCAGGTCGACGCCGTCCACCAGGACGGTGCCCGCGTCGGGGTCCATGAGACGGGTGAGCAGCTTGACGAAGGTGGTCTTGCCGGAGCCGGTCTCGCCGACCACCGCCACCCGGCTGCCCGGTGTGATGCGCACGCCGATGTCGTCCAGGACGACGGGACCCTCGGGGTAGGCGTAGGTGACGTGGTCGAAGTCGACCTGGACGGCCCCGCGGGGCAGGACGCGGCCGGCCTCGCCCGGGTCGGCGATGTCGGGGACGGTGTCCAGGACGCCCAGGACCCGTCGCCAACCGGCGATGGCGTTCTGCGCCTCGTTGAAGATCTCGGTGGCCATCATCATGGGCTGCACGAACAGCGTCATCAGGAACAGGAAGGCGATGAGCTGCCCGGCGGTGAGGTCGCCGCCCACACCCAGCCAGACGCCGACCAGGACGACGGCGGCGTTGGCGATCGCGGAGACGATCTCGGCGAAGGGCGACACCGCCATGGAGAGCCGCTGGGCCCTGACCTGGGCCTTGCGTGTGGCCAGGACGGTGGTGTCGATGCGGCCGGCGGTGCGCTCCTCGGTGCCGTGGGCGCGGATGACGGCGGCGCCCATGACGGTCTCGCCGATGGCGCCGAGCATGTCACCGGTGCGTTCGCGGACCTTCAGGTAGGCCTTGGACAGGAGCTTTTGGAGCCACCGGACCCCGAACAGCAGCGGCAGGAAGCAGAGCCACACCACGATGGTGAGCTGCCAGGAGTAGATCGCCATGAGGGTGGTGGCGACCAGGAGTTGGCCGGTGCTGACCAGCAGGAGGAGCCCGCCCCACTGCATGAAGTGGCTGATCTGGTCGACGTCGCCGGTGACGCGGGAGACCAGGGCGCCCTTGCGCTCACTGTTCTGGGTCAGGACGGAGAGGTCGTGCACGTGCCGGAAGGCCTTGCGGCGCAGGGTGGCCAGTCCGGACTCGGTGGCCCGGTACAGGCGCAGGTTCATCAGGTAGGAGCAGAACATGGTGATGACCAGCAGCACGGCGCAGCCGGTGACCATGCGGGTGACGAAGGCCAGGTCGGGGCCGTCCTCGCCGGTGAGGCCGTTGTCGATGATCTGCTGCACGGCGATGGGCACGATGACCTTGCCGGCGGTGGCGACCGCGGCGAAGACGAGGGTGAGCCACAGCCCCCTGGCGAACTCCGGGGAGAGTCGGAGGCCGCGCTTGATCGTGCCGAACGCGCCATCGTCGCTGCGGTGCAGGGCCGGTGCCTGGTCACCCGTGGGGCGCGGCGCCTCGGCGTCCCGGGCCGACCTGTCGTCGGTACGGGTCCGTGTGGGTGCGCTCATCGGGTGTTCTCCTCCTTGGAGTCGGTGCCTGGTCCGCGAAGGTGGGGTTCGGCCGGCCCCGGTTCCTCGGGGATCGGGGTGCGTTCCGCCTCGTTCTCGGCGGAGGCGCGCTCGTAGGCGGTGACCAGACGGTTGTACCCCGGCGATGTGGTGAGGAGTTCGTCGTGGGTACCGCGCGCCAGGATGCGGCCGCCCTCCATGTAGAGGACCTCGTCTGCGAGTTCGATGGTGGCGCGTCGGTAGGCGACCAGGACGACGGTCGCCGCGTCGTCGCGTTCGCGCAGGCCACCGAGGATCTGCGCCTCGATCTGCGGGTCGACCGCGGAGGTGGCGTCGTCCATGATGAGCAGGCGAGGGCGGCGCACGATGGCGCGGGCCAGGGCCAGGCGTTGGCGCTGGCCGCCGGAGAGGGTGGTGCCCTTCTCCCCGAGTTCGGCGTCGAGGCCGCCGTCGAGCGCGCCGATGAATCCGTCGGCTCGGGCCAGGCGCAGGGCGGCCCAGACCTGCTCGTCGTCGGCGTCGATGCCCAGGGTGATGTTGTCGCGGACGGTGTCCTCGAACACGAAGGTGCTCTGTGGGACGAGTGCGGCGGTACGGGGCACCTGATCGCGGCTCAGGTCCCGAAGGTCGACGCCGTCGTAGGTGACGGTTCCGGTGTCGGGGTCGACCAGGCGCATCAGGACGGTGGTGAGGGTGGACTTGCCCGAACCGGTGGGACCGACGATGGCGACGGTGCGCCCGGGGGCGATGTCGAGGTCGACGCCGTTGAGGACCATGGTGCGGCGTTCGTGGTCGTCGGGGTCGTCCATGAGGTCGCGTCCGCCGCCTTCGACGTCGTAGGAGTCGGCGTAGGAGAAGGTGACGTCGCGTGCGCTCAGGGCCAGACCACGGGACGAGGGCTCCAGAACCCGGTCGCCGTAGACCATGGATCCGCCGGCCCGCAGGACGGACTGGACACGGTCCCAGCCCACGACGCTGCGGGGCAGGTCGCCCAGGAGCCAGCCGAAGGAGCGGATGGGCTGGGCCAGCAGGGTGAACAGGAAGGCGATCTGGACGAGTTCGCCGGGCTCGATGGCGCCGGTGGACAGGCGCCACATGCCCAGGAGCAGGACGGCGAGGACGCCGAGGTTGGGCAGGGACTCCATGAACGGGTCGAACATGGATCGCAGCCGGCCGACCTGGATGAGTGCGTCGCGCAGGCGGTGGGCGGCGTCGGTGAAGCGTTCGGTCTCGGTGTCCTCACGGCCGAGGGTCTTGACGACCAGGGCCCCGTCGAAGGACTCGTGGGCGACCCCGCTGACCTCGGCGCGCAACGACTGGGCGCGGGAGGCCATCGGGGAGACACGGCGTTGGAAGATGACGTTGGCGGTGGCCAGGGCCGGGAAGACGACGAAGGCGACCAGGGCAAGGACCGGGTCGGTGACGACCATGGCGACCGCGGCGATGACCAGCATGAACACGCTGCCCACGGCCATGGGCAGGGGTGCGAGCGGCTGCCAGGTGGCCTCGACGTCGGCGTTGGCGTTGGAGAGCAGCTGTCCGGTGGGGTGGCGATGGTGCCAGGAGAGCGGCAGTTCGAGGTACTTGCGGGCGACGGAGCGTCGGTAGCGGGCCTGCATGCGGAACTGCATGAAGCCGGCGAGCAGGCGTCGGACGGCCAGACCGACGGCCTTGCCGAGTCCCACCGCCAGGAGCAGGCCGGCGGCCCCGGTCAGGGCGGCCATGGTGGCCTCGCCGGTGGCGAAGGCGGGGAGGATGGTGTGGTCGGTGATGTGCCCCAGGACCGAGGCCGAGGCGACGGTGACCGCGGCGTGCGTCATGGCGCCGCCGACGGCGAGGAGGAAGATCCAGGGTTCGGTGCGAGCGGCCACCCACAGGACCTTCAGGCCCCGGGTGAAGACCCGCTTGTACCGGCCCTGCCCGGGGGTGTCCCGGGTGGACGCGGTCCCGGGATCGGATCCGGGGGTGTCCTCCCGTTCCTCCGGTCTCGCCGTAGTCGTGCCCTGCGCCATGCGCCCCCGCTTTCTGGTCCCGAACCGGTGAACCGGTGTGTTCGCACCCCGACGGGCCCGGGCGTGGCCGGGATCGGTCGTGGGGTGTCCGCACAACCTATCCAGCGGCACCGACAAGCTTCCACCGGATTGTTTCAGCGCCGGATGCACCCGGGCTATTCCGGCCGGGCGAACTTCTGTTCGCCTGCCATCGGAAAGGCCCGGACGCCCCTTCGAGGGTGTCCGGGCCCGTGTGGCGCTCAGTCGTCAGGGCGCTGCCGGTGGCGTACTAGTGGTAGCCGTAGCCGGCGGGCGCCTCCGCGTCGTCGGGCTCCTCCATGGGCTCCAGCGCGTTCTCGTCGACCTGCTCGTCGGCCGCGGCCGCGGCCGCTTCGTCGACGCACTCCTCCTCGGGCGCCCCCACCTCGGGCTTGGTGATGGAGCACTTGAAGGTCATACGACCGTAGGCGCCGTCCACCCCGATCCCGGACTCCTCCTGGGCCTCCTCGACCGCCGCCGCGGTGTCCTCGTCGTAGACGTCGTCGCCCTCGTCGAGGTCGGCGCCGAACTTGGCGTTGAGCAGGATCTTGATGGCGACGACGGCCGGGCCCTGGTCCCCGACCTGGAAGGCGTCGGCCTCAGTGGGAAAGAGCGTGTTCCTGAGCTTGACCCAGGTCTCGGTCTCCAGGACCCCGTTCTCCTCGATGGTCCCGGCTTCCTCCTCGAACGCGAGGATCAGCGCTTCCACTTCCTCGTCGAACTCGTCCCCCGGCTCTTCCGGGATGTTGTGCCCGAGCGCGGCCAGGAAGTACTGGACGGCTCGGATGTCCTCGCTCGGGCCGGGCTGGTCCACCGAGTAGACGGGCCAGGCACGAGCCTCGATCTGCTCGATCACCTCGGCGGGGGTGCGCTCGTAGTCGTCGGCGGAGGCGGTCGGAGCGATCATGACGACACCGCCGAAGGCGATGAAGCCGGCGGTGGCCAACGAGACGGCGCGACGAGCGATACCGCTGGTGAGGTACTCGGACATGATGGGTGCAATCTCCCCTGTCGTGTGGTTGAGACGGGAACATGCTCACACGCATAACGAACAAGGCAATGTAGCGCCACGCTTCAATAACGATTAAGATTTTCCCGTTTCGAACGACGCTTCGGAAAGCGAGCGGGCCCGGACACCCCTCCTGGGATGCCCGGGCCCGCGTGGCGCGTCAACGGTGAGGAACCGTCGCCGAACTAGTGGTGGGCGCGCTCGCGCTCGGCCTCTTCGGTGCCCTCGGTCACGACACCGGCCTCGGCGTCCTCGGCGGCCTCGGGCGCGTCCTCGCCGTCGGACTCGGCACCCTCGACCGGGGCCTCTTCCACGGCGACGTCGGAGGCGGAGGCGTCGGCCGCGTCCTCGTCGCCCTGGTAGGTGACCACACCCTTGTAGCTCAGCCATCCGAAGGCGCCGTCGACGCCGATGCCGAGCTCCTCCTGGGCGACCTCGACCGCCGCCGCGGTGTCCTCGTCGTACAGGCCGCTGGTCTCGTCCAGGTCCGCACCGAACTTCTCGTTGAGGATCGCCTTGATGCCGATGACGGCCCAACCGCGGTCACCGACCTCGTAGGCGTCGGCCTCGTTCGGGAAGTGCAGGTTGCGGATCTTGATCCAGGTCTGCGACTCCAGAGTGGAGTCGTCGTTGAGGTTGTAGTGGTCGTCGAACTCCGAGATCGTCGCCTCGACCTCCTCGGTGAACTCGTCACCGGGGTCCGGGGTGATGAACCCGAGGTCGTTGAGGAAGGAGAGGGCGAACCGGATGTCGACGCTGGGGCCGGGGTTGTCGATCGAGTAGTTGGGCCAGCTCTGGGCCTCGATCTGCTCGAAGACCTCGCTCGGGGTGCGCTCCAGGTCGTCGGCGGACGCGGAGGGAGCGAGGAGGGCCGCCCCGCTCAGGGCGACGAACCCGGCGGTGGCCAGGGTCGCGATTCGACGAATGACTCCGCCGGTGAAGTGCTCGGACATGATGGTGCAAACTCCCGTGTCGTGTGCTTGGGACGGCCTCATGCTCACACGAATCACAACTGAGTTAACTTAGCGCCACGCCTTGACCACGAATGGTAATTATTTCTTGTGGGCCTCGGACCGATCCATCGACCGGCCCGAGGCCCACGCCCTAGCGGACCGGGTAACCGGCCTCCCGCAGGCTCTTCTTCACGTCCGCGATGGTGAACTCCCCGAAGTGGAACACCGTCGCGGCCAGCACCGCGTCCGCGCCCGCGGCGACGGCGGGAACAAAGTGCTCCACCGCGCCCGCGCCGCCCGAGGCGATCAGCGGAACGTCCACGCGAGAGCGCACCGCCCGGATCAGCTCCAGGTCGAACCCGGCCTTGGTGCCGTCCGCGTCCATCGAGTTGAGCAGGATCTCCCCCGCCCCCAGTTCGGCGGCACGCTCGCACCACTCCAGGGCGTCGATCCCGGTGCCCTTGCGGCCACCGTGCGTGGTGACCTCGAACCCGCTGGGCGTGGGGGCGTCACCCTCACGGACACGGCGCACGTCGGCGGAGAGCACCAGCACCTGGCGGCCGAAACGTTCGGCGATCCGCCCGATCAGCTCCGGGCGCGCGATGGCGGCGGTGTTGACCCCCACCTTGTCCGCGCCGGCCCGCAGCAGACGGTCCACGTCCTCGGTGGTGCGCACTCCTCCCCCGACGGTGAGCGGGATGAACACCTGATCGGCGGTGCGACGTACCACGTCGTAGGTGGTCTCCCTGCTGCCGCTGGAGGCGGTCACGTCCAGGAACGTGAGCTCGTCGGCACCGCCCGCGTCATAGGTGCCCGCCAGTTCCACGGGGTCGCCGGCGTCGCGCAGGTTCTCGAAGTTGACGCCCTTGACCACCCGCCCGGCGTCCACGTCCAGGCAGGGGATGACTCGAACGGCCAGGCTCATCGACGCCCACCCCCGACCAGGGCCAGCGCGTCCTCCAGGGTGAACGCGCCCTCGTACAGGGCGGTGCCCATGATGGCCCCCTCGACACCCTCCGGAACCAGGCCGGCGATGGCCTCAAGGTCGGCGAGGCTGGACACACCGCCGCTGGCGACCACCGGCTTGTCGGTGCGCTCGCACACGGTGCGCAGCAGGTCCAGGTTGGGTCCCTTGAGCATGCCGTCCTTGTTGACGTCGGTGACGACGTAACGGGCGCAGCCCTCGGCCTCCAGGCGTTCCAGGGTCGCGAAAAGGTCGCCGCCGTCGCGGGTCCATCCTCGGGCGGCCAGGGTGGTGCCTCGCACGTCCAGGCCGATGGCGATCCTGTCCCCGTGCTCGGCGATGATCTTGGCGCACCAGTCGGGGTGCTCCAGGGCGGCGGTGCCGATGTTCACCCGGGTGCAACCGGTGGCCAGGGCGGCGGCCAACGACTCGTCGTCACGGATACCGCCGGACATCTCGACCTTGACGTCGAGGCGACCGACGATCTCGCCCAACAGGTCGCGGTTGTGCCCGCGCCCGAAGGCCGCGTCCAGGTCCACCAGGTGGATCCACTCGGAGCCGGCGTTCTGCCAGGCCATGGCGGCCTCGTAGGGGTCACCGTACCGGCCCCCGGTGTCGGCCTTGCCCTGGACGAGCTGGACGGCCTGCCCACCGGAGACGTCCACCGCCGGCAGCAGTTCGAGGGCGGGAGTGGAAGTGGTCTGCTCGCCGGTCATACTCGCCTTCTCGTTCTCGGTTCTGTTCACGAAATGTGTGCTTGGAGTCCGTCGACCCAGTTGGCCAGGACCCGGGCGCCGGCGTCACCGGACTTCTCCGGGTGGAACTGGGTCGCGCTCAGCGGCCCGTTCTCCACGGCGGCCACGAACGGCTCCCCGTGTTCGGACCAGGTCACCATGGGCGCCGGGATACGGTCGCTCGCCGCGACGAACTCCCAGTTGCGCACCCCGTAGGAGTGCACGAAGTAGAAGCGTTCCCCGGGGTCGATCCCGGCGAACAGGCGCGTGCCCTCCGGTGGGGTGACGGTGTTCCACCCCATGTGGGGCACCACGGGCGCCTTGATGCGCTCGACGGTTCCGGGCCACTCACCGCAGCCCTCGGTGGCGCTGTCCTCGGCGTTGACGTCGGCCTGTTCGATTCCCCGGTCGAAGAGGACCTGCATGCCCACGCAGATGCCCAGGACCGGGCGCCCCCCGGCGACGCGGCGGTCGATGATGCGGTCCCCACCCGCGGCCTTGAGGCCGGCCATGCAGGCGCTGAAGGCTCCGACCCCGGGCACGACCAGACCGTCGGCCTCCAGCGCGACATGGGGGTCGGAGGTGACGGTGACGTCGGCTCCGGTGCGTTCCATGGCGCGCTGGGCCGAACGCAGGTTGCCCGACCCGTAGTCGAGGACGGCCACACGTGAGGACATCGGGTGTGCCTTTCTTAGAGGTAGCCGAGCCGCAACGCGCCGAAGGCGATCGCGAGCACGACGCAGACGGCCAGGCCGATGGCGACCGAGCGGCTCTTGTGCCACATCGCGTAGACGCCACCGGCGAGGAAACCGCCCAGGATGATGAGGAACAACCCCCAAAGGTCGGTGTCCATCTACAGGACGCCCTTGGTGGAGGGGACCCAGTTCACGCGCGGGTCGTCCTCGGTTGCGAAGCGCAGCGCCCGGGCGAACGCCTTGAACTGGGCCTCGACGATGTGGTGGGCGTTACGGCCGTAGGGCACGTGGATGTGCAGGGCCACGCGGGCCTGGGCCACGAAGGACTCGAAGATGTGCCGGGTCATGGTGGTGTCGTAGTCACGGCCGATGATCGGAGCCATGCCCTCGGGTTCGCTGTGCACAAGGTAGGGGCGGCCGGACACGTCGACGGTGACCTCGGCCAGCGCCTCGTCGAGGGGCACCTTGGCGTCGGCGAAGCGGCGGATGCCGGCGCGGTCGCCGAGGGCCTCGCGGAAGGCGGCGCCCAGGGCCAGGGCGGTGTCCTCCATGGTGTGGTGCGAGTCGATGTGCAGGTCGCCCTCGGTGCGCACGGTCAGGTCGAACAGGCCGTGCTTGGCGAGCTGGTCGAGCATGTGGTCGAAGAAACCGACACCGGTGGAGATGTCGGCGACGCCGGTGCCGTCAAGGTCGACCTCGACCAGGACCTTGGTTTCCTTGGTTGCGCGTTCGATGCGTCCGGTGCGGCTCATGGTCACTCTTTCGGTGGTGCGGTGGGAAGTCTGGTCGGGATCAGCGGCCGGTGACCCGCAGGAGGGTCTCGCGGAAGACGGTCATCTCCTGCGATGTGCCGACGGTGACGCGAAGCCACCCGGGCGGGCCGATCTCGCGGATGAGGACCTGTCGGTCGAGCATGTCCTGCCATAGGCGGGTGCGGTCCTCGAACTCCCCGAACAGGACGAAGTTGGCGTCGGAGTCGGCGACCCGGAAGTCGTGTTCGCGCAGCCAGGCGACGAGGGCGTCGCGTTCGGCGCGCAGATCGGCGACGGCGCCGAGGAGTTCGTCGGCGTACTCCAGCGCGGTGACGGCGACCGTCTGGGTGACGGCCGACAGGTGGTAGGGCAGACGGACCAGTTGGAGGGCGTCGACCACCGCGGGGTGCGCGGCGAGGTAGCCCACTCGCGCTCCGGCCAGGGCGAAGGCCTTGGACATGGTGCGCGAGACGATGATCCGGGGGTTGCGCTCCAGGAGGGTGAGGGCGCTGGGGGTGCCCTCGCGGCGGAACTCGGCGTAGGCCTCGTCCACGACCACAACGCCGGGGGCCGCCTGGGCGATGCGCTCGATGGCGCCGGTTTCCAGGGCGGTACCGGTGGGGTTGTTGGGCGAGGTCAGGAAGATGACGCTGGGCTCGTGTTCGGCGATCGCGGACAGGGCGGCGTCCACGTCGACCCGGAAGTCGGCGTCGCGCGGCACCGACACCCATTCCGTTCCGGTGCCCCGGGAGATGATCGGGTGCATCGAGTAGGACGGTTCGAAGCCCATGGCGGTCCGGCCGGGGCCACCGAAGGCCTGGAGCAGCTGTTGGAGGATCTCGTTGGATCCGTTGGCCGCCCAGACGTGGGCCGAGGTCAGGCCGTGGCCGAGGTAGGCGGCCAGGCCCTCGCGCAGCCGGACCGCGTCCCGGTCGGGGTAGCGGTTCAGGCCCAGGGCCGCGCCGGCGACGGCGTCGGCCAGTGCCTTGGCCAGGGCCGGTGAGGGCGCGTGCGGGTTCTCGTTGGTGTTGAGGACCACCGGCACGTCCAGTTGCGGGGCTCCGTAGGGTGAGCGCCCGCGCAGGTCGTCGCGCAACGGCAGGTCGTTCAGGGTGAAGCTCACTGGTTTCACACTCGTGGTCGGTCGTGGGAGGGACGGGCGGGACCGGTGTGAGCCGGCTCCGCCCGTCTTTCCGTCGGGTGCGTCTTTGTGCTCAGGCCCGGTTCGGGCCGTGGTCCATGCGGGCGGCGACGGCTTCGCCGTGCGCCGGCAGGTCCTCGGCCTCGGCCAGGGTGATGACGTGGTGTGCGACGTCGGCCAGCGCGTCACGGTCGTAGTGGACCACGTGCACCCCGCGCAGGAAGGTCTGCACGCTCAGGCCACCGGTGTGGCAAGCGCAGCCGCCGGTGGGCAGCACGTGGTTGGAGCCGGCCGCGTAGTCGCCGAGGGAGACCGGGCTGTGGTCGCCCACGAAGATGGCGCCGGCGTTGCGCACCCGGTCGGCCAGGGCCGGGGCGTCGGCGGTCATGATCTCCAGGTGCTCGGCGGCGTAGGCGTCCACGACGGCCAGCCCGTGGTCGAGGTCGTCGACCAGGACGATGCCGGACTGCGGGCCCGAGAGGGCCTCGCGGACGCGTTCACCGTGCCGGGTGGCGGCCACGCGTTCGGCGAGGCGTTCGGTGACCTTGTCGGCCAGGGCCTCGTCCGGGGTCACCAGGACGGAGGCGGCGACGACGTCGTGTTCGGCCTGGCTGATGAGGTCGGCGGCGACGTAGTCGGGGTCGGCGGTGTGGTCGGCCAGGATCGCGATCTCGGTGGGGCCGGCCTCGGCGTCGATGCCGATGACGCCCTTGAGCAGGCGCTTGGCGGCGGCGACCCAGATGTTGCCCGGGCCGGTCACCATGTCGGCGCGGTGGCAGTCCTCGGTTCCGTGGGCGAACATCGCCACGGCCTGGGCGCCGCCGACCGCGTAGACCTCGTCGACGCCGAGCAGGGCACAGGCGGCGAGGATGGTCGGGTGGGGCAGCCCGCCGAAGTCCTTCTGGGGCGGTGAGGTGACCGCGAGGGAGGACACGCCCGCCTCCTGGGCGGGGACCACGTTCATGATGACGCTGGAGGGGTAGACGGCGCGGCCGCCCGGAACGTAGAGGCCGACCCGTTCGACGGGCATCCACTTCTCGGTGACGGTGCCGCCGGGGACGACCTGGGTGGTGTGGTCGGTGCGGCGCTGGGCCGCGTGGACCTTGCGGGCGCGACGGATGGACTCTTCGAGCGCGGCGCGCACGGCGGGGTCGAGGTCGACCAGGGCGCTTTCGATGGCGTCCTCGGGGACGCGGACATCGGTGAGCCGGACGCCGTCGAAGCGTTCGGTGAGTTCGATCAGCGCTTCGGTTCCACGATGGCGCACGTCTTCGACGATGGGGCGGACGCGTTCGGTGGCGTCGGCCACATCCATTTCGGCGCGCGGAAGGGCATCGCGCGGGTCGCCTGTGGAACCTCGGAGGTCGATTCGACTGATCACGACTCCAGTCTAGGGGGCCCGACCCGACCGGTGGGCAGTGGTGTCCGAATGATGGACACCACACCCGTCCGACCGGCATGAACCCGACCGGGCGGACTTCACGCCCCAAGGTCGGATAAAACCGCCGAACAATCTCCGAATAAGCGTCACCTAACTTTGGATCACCTTACCTAAGCAAGCTTCTGAAAGGCTTGCCTAACAAATTCTGAAACCGTTTCCGGCGTTTCCCATAACGCTTTCGAATGCGTTATTGTAGAACCATGACTTCCAACACTGCCGGCGATAGCGGCCTTTCCAAGTTCCACCGACTCCTGGTCGACCAGGTCCGGCACGAGTTCACCGCGTCGCACCAGTACGTGGCGATCGCCGCCTGGTTC
>NZ_DYZD01000427.1 GCF_020741345.1 Nocardiopsis listeri | reverse complement strand
CCCAACAACCCCAAGACCACCCACCTGAGGCGCCCCACGCACCGACCCCTCATCCCTCATCCCTCACCCCTCGCCCTCACTCATCCCCACCCCAAGCCCCCTGTTTCCCGAGGCTTCCCGCTGATTTCACCGCTTCCACATCGCTCGACGAGGTCCCTGTGCTCACGAACGCGGAGAATACGAGGTCCAGCGGTTCGCGTTCGGTCGAGTCTGTCGGCTGCGTCGATGCGGGTGACGTGTTTGGATGGTTGTTCGGGCGGGCTCGGGGATGACTCCACGAACGGGGGTTCTATCGGTCTCGGTCTCCGGTGGCGGCCCGCTCCGCCGCGACGTCGTAGGGATTCAGGGGGGGAACGGAACGGTGCGCGTCATCCTGGTCGTGCTCGGTGTGTTCGCGATGTTCGCACTGGCCCTCTGGGTGCTGCTGTGGTGGCCGCTCAGCCCTGTCGAGTGGTGCTTCGTGACCCTCGCCGGCGTGGGGCTGGTGTGGGTCACGGCCGGGCTCATCTGGGAACGCCCCCGAAGACACTGAAGGCCGGCCGGGTTTCTCAGCCGGACACCGAGCCTTCGAGCTCGTTTCCCGGTGTTCGGAGGAGGCGGATGAGTAGAGGTCCAGGTCGATCTCGCCGCTGACGGTGTCGGCCATGAGGTCGAGCAGAGTGCCACGGGTGGAGACATGGAGGAAGGGGCGTGGGCCCCGACCCGATGGGCGTGCACGACGATGCCCGACCGGCCTTCGACACGTGGGTCGCCGGGGGTGAGGGGAACCGATCCTGCTCATCATGGGTATGGGGGTCGGCCTGCGGTGCTGCTCGGACGACCTGGTCCGGGACCTGACCGAACAGGGCTTCGTGGTCACCGGCTAGGACCAACGAGACACGGGTGAATCGACGCACCTGCCTCCGACGAGGGCCTGTACGCCCTTCCGTGCCCTGCCGGGTGGACGAGGCGATGCCTACACGGCCCAGGACATCGCCGACGACGCCATCGCGGTGCTGGACGAACTCGGTTGGGACTCGGCCCACCTGTTCGGCATATCGCTCTGTGGGGCCGGGGCGCAGCGCATCGCCCTGCGCCATCCGGACCGGTTCCGCGCCGCACCGGGACGGTCTTTCGAGGAGGGGGATGCTCGGGAGAGAGCCGAACGTCTCACCGGCGCGGGCACCCGTGACAGACGGGCACAGAGTCGCCAGATCGGAGTCCGGTGGCATGGCCCCGCGATCAGCGCGATCACGGATCCCACACTGGTGCCGCACGGCCTGGACGATCCGCTGACCCGCCCGAGCGCGGCCTGCGCCATCGCCTCCCGTATCCCCGACGCGAGCCCGGGCGCCCTACCGGGCGTCGGCCACGACATCCCCGGACCGGTGAGGCACAGGGTCGCCGCGGAGATACGCGCTCTGGCCGACCACGCGCCGGGTCCGGTCGGGCCACGGTGACGGCTCAGGTCTCCTCTCGGCGAAAGAGGAACAGCCCGTACCCGGCCTCCGCCAGCCATCGGGTCGACGGGCTGAAACCGTGCGCCCCCACCTCGTCGGCCAATCCCCGCTCATCGAACTTCACCGAGTAGCCGACGTTGATGAACCGCCCGCGCGGCAGGTGCAGTGTGACCCCGAGCCCTGGAACGTGCACCGTCCGGTCGGCCCGTGCGAGCAGGCGACCCTCCACCGTGGAGGTCTCCGGGTTGTACCAGGCATCCGGGACGAAGTCGTCGAGCACGAAGTCGGCACCGTAGAGGTGATTGAGTCGGGTGAGGTGGTTGAGTCGGAAGTCGGCGAAGGCCGAGTGCCCGGGCGGATCGTTGTAGCAGCTCTCCAGGACCTCAGGGCCCTTGTCCAGGTCGGCGGAGACCAGCAGGCTCTCCCCCGGCCGCAGACAGCGCGCGATCTCTCCCAGCAGCCCGTCCCGTTCCTCACGTGTGGCGTTGCCGAAACTGCTCCCGAGGAAGATGACGCACAGCGGTTCATCGTCGTGGGAACGTAGCCACTCCAGCCCGGCCTCGTAACGCCCCCACAGTCCCGTGACCGTCAAACCGCCCAGTTCCGAGCACAACGTCGCGGCGCTGGAGCGCAACATGCTCTCGTCCACGTCGATCGGTAGATAGGTGGTCGGGTGCAGGCGTAGGTGATTCTCCAGCAGCAACCGCGTCTTCTTCGCACTGCCACTGCCCATCTCGGCGATCCGCCCGCAGTCGAGTGCCTCGGCGATCTCCGAGGCGTGACGCTCCAAAAGGGCGCGTTCGACCCGGGTCAGGTAGTAGGTGGGCAGATCGGTGATCTGTTCGAAGAGCCGGGAGCCGACCGCGTCGTAGCCGAGCCAGGGAGGCAACCGAGGCGGTGTGCTCCGCAGTTGGTCGCGCACGACGGTGTCCTGCGGCACGATGTCACCGGGATCGGGAAGCCGAACGACGCCGGCCCGCGTCCGCGGTTCGGGGAACGTCATGGCTTCCCGGCCTCTGCTTCGTCATGGAAGCTCGACTCGCCGCGACGCCAATGCCGGAACAGGTGCTCCTCCAGCCGACCGGCCAGGAACAGACTGCTGCGGACCCCGAACACGACATCGGCGGTCAGCTCGGGTTCGGCACGGAGCAGTGGCGTGATCACCTCATGACGGATGAGCTGCTCGTGCACCGCGTCGGCCTCGACGTGCTCGGCGTAGAAGTGGACGGCCGCCGGGCCGCAGCCCAACCTTCGCATGGCCTTGACCAGACGGTCCGAGCCGGGGGACGAGGTGAGTTCGACGGTGGCGAACTGCCCGATCAGCGCGGCGCGCAACCCGCGGTGCAGCCCGCACAACGACATGAAGTTGACCTCGGCCAGCATCTCGGCGGGAGCGGAGTCGACGTAGGCGCCGTAGACGTCGGACAGACCGAGTTCGGCCATCATGTCGGCGAAGAGCTTCGAGTGCGTCCGCTCGGGGTCGCCCGCACCGTACTCGTCGTGCTGCACCGTCACCAGGGCGGCCTTCGGTGGGCCGTCCAGGCGCGGGATGACGAAGGTCTGCGGGTCGGCTTCCTTCAGGTGGTAGAGCGAACGGTGCGCGACGTACTCTCGCAGTTGCCACAGTTCCCCGTGGCGGCGCAGGTGGTGGGAGACACCGAACGTGTCAAGGTTCTCGACGAGGAGCGCGTCGAGTTCGGCGTCGATGTCCGTGCCGGCGGGCACATCGTGCCTGAGCGCGTCGAGGAAGACCCTCTCCGACTCGGCTCGGATCCCCAGCAACGTCGGATCCCATTCACGGTCGTCGGCGACTCCGTGGAACCCGCGGTAGTGAAGCTCGTAGCAGCAGTAGAGCGCCAGTTGGAGGTCGTCTCCATAGGGTGGGGAGCCGTCCACGGAGGGAACCGCGGGCCGGTTTCCGCGAAGAGCCGACAGAACCCCCTCGGAGATCGGTCCGCGAGGGGCCGGAAGTACCGGCGCCTTCGACGTCGTCATGGTCATGGGACGTTCTCCTCCCCCTCTTCGTCGCGTACACGTCGACGGTGGCTGGTGTCGCAGAACGGTCGGCGACCACTGCGGCCGCACGCGCACAGCGCGGTGACCGCCCGGTCGCTGAGCACGCGTGTTCCGTCCGGCATCTCCACGTCGACCGGGCCGTAGACCAGGATCGGGCCTTCGTCGGTGACGATGACACGGCGGTGGGACTCAACCACGGCAGGCCTCGATGACCACGAGTTCCTCCTCGTTCTGGTCCGGATCGAGCAGCCCGAGGGCGCGCAGTCGTGGCGCGCGCGTCCGTAGCACCGGTCCGAACGGGACGTGGGCTCGGGCCAGGACCTCCGTCACGAGTCCGGCCTCCGTGAGCCGGTCCACGGTGGCCTGTTCGTCGGCCAGGGTGGACTGCACGAGCAGCAACGCGCCGTCCTCGCTGAGCACCGAGGACACTCCCGAACAGATGCGGTTCAGCAGGGCCCGACCGTCCGGTCCCGCGTCCCAGCACCTCGCGGACCGGTGCCGGGAGGGTGGTGGGCCGGGCCCGGGCACGTAGGGCGGGTTGGCGAGCACGAGGTCGAAACGTCGCGCGGCCACGGGAGCGAACAGGTCACCGCGACGAACCGTCGCCGAGATCCCGTGGATGCGGCTGTTGAGCCAGCTCGCCACGACCGAGCTCAGCGACAGGTCGATCGCGGTGAGGCTGGTCGCCCCGGCACGGAAGGCCTCGATGCCGAGGGCTCCGGTGCCCGAACCGACATCGAGGACCGACCGGCCGGACAGTCGACCGTGACGGCGCAGTACGCGACGCAGTAGGGAGGTGTCCTCTTGTGCCCGGTAGACACCGGGAGGTCTCACCAGCAGCATGGCTGTACCACTACCCGACCCGGGTGCCGGACAATCTGCCGGTTTCGGGCACCCCGTCGGGTTCGATCGCCGGTCAGGCTCGGTCGACCAGGATCCCTCCGTCGGCGTCGCGTTGTCCGGCCGAACCACCGCCGTAGCCGGACTCGACCCGGGAACGTTCGGAGTCGTCGGGTTCGGCACTCGTACAGTCCACGCCGGCGCTGGAGCCCGACATCAGGGAGGAGCAGGGGCCGAGCTTGGCGTCGGGCAGGCCCAGACTGTGGCCGAGTTCGTTCGCGGCGATGCGCACGGCGTCGTAGCCTTCGGCGGTGCCCTGGCGGCCCATCCATACGGTGACCTGCCCGCCCGGGCGCACCGGGCCCAGGTGGGCACGGGGCCAGTCGTCGTCGGCGATGATCAGGATCTCCGCGTGCTGTCCGTCGGGCACCGGTTCCAGGCGCACGTTGTCGACGGCGGAGTTCCACACGTCCACGGCCGAGGACACCGCGGAGGTGTATTCCGCGGCCTGGCCGTCGTCGTAGTACAGGACGGTCTCGTTCGCGGCCACGGCCGGTGTGGCGCCCAGCAGCATCAGTGCCAGTGAGCTCAGTGCGATCAGCGGGGATGTGAGGATGCGTCTCAGCACGGGGGTCTCCCGGGGGGTGAGGGTGCCGACATTGACGGTGACCCGGTGGGGTCGGGGCGATGCTATGCGTAGTGAAGTATCGCCACAAGGGGTGCGGAGCCGCCGATATCCGCAGTTATCGTTCGACCATGACCGAACCGTCCTTCCCTCCGATGCTGGAGGACCTGCGTGCGACCGGTGGCGTCCCGGACATGGACTACGAGATCCACGAGGAATTCGAGCATCCGGACGAGACCGCGTGGTGGTACCGGCTGTGGACCGGGAACCAGGAGGTCGACGGGGGCGGGTTCCGCTTCTTCGGCAGGGAGGGCACGGGTGCCACACGGGCCTGTGGCCGGTGCGGGAGGGGCGTTCACTGGTCGAACGGCCCTGCGCACCCGACCCCGGCGTCACCGAGGTCGCCCGCCGTCACGCCCCGGACGGCCGGCGCACCCCGGCGGAGATCCTCGACCGGGCGGCGGAGGAGTTCCCGCACTTGCAGGAGTACATCGACGCCCAGTGCGTGTGAACACCCGTCGGATTTGAAGTCGCGACCCGGCCCGGCCCCCGACGCGGAACCGGCCGCCCCCGCGTGCTGACGCCACCGCGCGAGCGAACGTCCCTTTCAGTCCCGGATCCGGGTGTTCCCCCATGCGGGCGCTTCGAATTCGTCGAAGTCGACGGCGGTTGCGGGGTGAACTCCTGTGGGACGGGGGAGACGACGCTTCCCGTCTCCAAGGCGACCCAGACCGTTCCATCGGCGGCGACCGTTATTTCGTATGGTTCGCTGGAGGGGTGGGGCACCCCGGTCCAGGCGGTGACCACGTTCACCATCTCGTCGAACCCTTCCCGCTCCTGTTGTGCGTACGCGTTCCAGTCGGCCGGAAACCGCGGGACGGCCACGGCGACGATGATCGCGACCGACCACCGGAACCCGTGTCCCCGATGCCACGCGATCGCGATCGGCACGGCGAGGCCGGTGAAGGCGATAGTCGGGCGCCCGGTTCCCGGGTCGCCTTGTCCCGGTGGGCCGAACGTCTCGCCGACGCGGGTGCCCGCGGCACCCGAGCACGGAGTAGGTGTGGTGGGGGTGAGCCGCGTGCGGACCGGCCCAAAGGTTGCTTCGGCTCGGTGTCGTCTTTCTTACCTGCTCAAAGGGGTTGCAACCCTGGTCAAAGCGCTTGGTCATCGCATACGTTGCACGAGTGAAATTTATTGAACTGATACCAAAGAGTGTGTTTACCGCAACGACCGGCCTGGTTCTGGCCGGCGGGATCCTCATCGGGGGGCCGAGCATCGCCGCCGCCGATGACAACAAGGACTCCGACAACCCCGACAAGGGGTGCGTGGCGCTGAGCTCCGATGACAGCGGCGAGGAGTACACCGAGGACGACAAGGCGGCCGCCGAGACCCTCAACGACAAGTTGAACGACGACATGGCCGGCAACATGGACGGACACCGTGCCTCCTGTGCCCGCGCGGTCGTCGAGACCGCGAAGGAGCGTGGACTCGACGAGCAGGCGGCCGCCATCGCGATGTCGACGGTGATCGTCGAAACCCACCTGGACAACCTGACCGGCGGCGACCGTGACAGCGTCGGCCTCTACCAGCAGCGTGACCACTACGGTTCCTCGGACGACCGACTCGACCCGACCACGGCCACCGGCGCCTTCTTCGACGAGCTGGAGGCCGTCTACCCGGACAACAGCTGGGAGGAGGCACCGCTCGGTGACGTCGCCCAGGACGTCCAGCGCTCGGCCTACCCGGACCGTTACGGCCACCAGGTCGAGGACGCCAAGATCATCGTGGACCACTTCTGGTGATGGACCATCCTGGAAGTGATGCCGTCTCGTTCTCGGCGTCGTCCCACGACCGGGTCACAACGGATCTCCCGGTGAACGCACCGACACCGAGTCCTTCCGCCACCCCGCCGCGGGCGTGAGCGGAAGGACTCGGCCGACCGACTGGGTCGGATACGTCCCGAGAAGTCCCCAACACACCCCTACGGGTTCTGGAAGCCGCTCCCACCTGGGCTAACGCAGGTGATTGACTTCTTCCGGTGCGGGCCGACCGAGCGCGACCAACAGCGCGCATCGGGCCGGCGCACCTCATCACGAACCCGTAAGGAGACCCATGTCCCTCGTGCGCGCCTACACGGCGACCTCGCCGAACGCGCCACTGACGCCGGGCACCATCGAGCGCCGTGAGCTCGGGCCCGAAGACCTTCTCATCGACATCGCCTACACCGGTGTCTGCCACACCGACATCCACGTGGCCCGAGGCGACTGGGGCCAGGTCCCCTACCCGCTGACCGTCGGGCACGAGATCGTCGGCACCGTCGCCGCCGTCGGACCCGAAGTCACGCGATACCGGGTCGGCGATCGGGTCGGCGTGGGCTGCATGGTCGACTCCTGCCGGGAGTGCGCCGAGTGCCGGTCCGGCGAAGAACAGTACTGCCTGCGCGGATGCACCGACACCTACGGCGGTCTCGACCGCGACGGCTCGATGACCCAGGGCGGCTATTCGGAGCGCATCGTGGTCCACGAGCACTTCGTGCTGCGCGTCCCCGACTCCATCCCGCTGGAGAAGGCCGCACCGCTGCTGTGCGCGGGGATCACCACCTACTCACCACTGCGCAAGTGGAACGCGGGCCCCGGTACGAAGGTCGCCGTGGTGGGCCTGGGCGGTCTGGGGCACATGGCGGTCAAGTTCGCCCACGCTCTCGGAGCGGAGGTGACGGTGCTCTCCCAGAACCTGAAGAAGTGGGAGGACGGCCTGAGGTTCGGCGCCGACCACTACCACACCACCGACGACCCGGCCGTCTTCGAACTGTTGGCCGGCACCTTCGACCTCGTCATCAACACGGTCAGCGCCTCCGTCGACCTGAACGCCCACCTGAACCTGCTGGCGGTGGACGGCACACTCGTGAACGTGGGCGCCCCGCCCGAGCCGGCACCGGTGAACGTGTTCGGTCTCATCCTCAACCGGCGTTCCCTCTCCGGGTCCAAGATCGGCGGGATCGCCCAGACCCAGGAGATGCTGGACTTTTGCGCCGAACACGGCATCGCCCCACAGATCGAGGTCATCTCCGCAGACCAGGTCAACGAGGCCTGGGAGCGCGTCCTGGCCTCGGACGCGCGGTACCGGTTCGTCATCGACATGGCCACCCTGAGCCGGCACTGATCGCACGACCACAGGCGGCGGCGGACAGCGTCGCCGCCTCACCTGGGTTTCGAACCCTTCCTCGGCGAACCGATCAGCACGTCCATCCCCAGGTGCTCAAGTCGATGTGGTCGTCAGCCCGGCGGAATGTTGTGCGTGAGCCGGAACATGTTCCGGCTGTCGACATCCGACTTCACCGACACCAGGCGTTCGTACACTTCGGGGGAGTACACGCGCCGAACGTCGGCCGGCCCCGCCTCATCGCCGGACAGGAAGTTGACGTAGGCGCCGCCGGTGCTCCACGGTTCCATGGCCTCGACGAGCATGGCGGCGTAGGCGCGTACCCTCTCGACCTGCCCGGGTGGCGCGAGCCCGATGGTGAAGAACGTGAAGGCCGCGTCGCGATGTCCCACGGCACTCGGTACCTCGGGCTCCCGAGCCAGGGCACCGCCGAGCCGGCGCACCTCCACCAGGGACATCGGTGAATCCGACCCGGCCCCGGCCAGGCCGATCATCGTCTCGATGGCCGCGTCCGGCAACCCGCCCAGGAGACTCGTTCGCTCATAGGCCGGGATCGGCCCCTCCGGGTCGCTGTGGATGAGATCCCAGTCGGTGAACGGCATCTCCTCGACGGTGTCCAGTAGGGCGGGGGCGACGGCCCGGAGCGGAGCCACCAGCCCGGCACCCTCCGTCGCCTCTCCCACGAACGACACCCGCACGCTCACCACGAGCCGACCACGCACCGGGTCCGGCAGCGGCGCGTCCGGTGGGACCCGCAGGAACGCCGCCGAGGTCGTCACGCTCTCCGGTACCTCCGCCGCCCAGTCACGCCAGGCCGGCAGCACCTCGGTCGCCGCCTCGGCGGGATACAGGATCGCGCCGGCGTAGAGGGTTCGGACGTCGAAGAGCCCGAAATCGAGCGAGGTGACGATCCCGAAGTTGCCCTTCCCGCCCCGGGCGGCCCAGAACAGGTCCTGCTCGTGCTCCGGCGTCGCCACCCGCAACTCGCCGTCGGCGGTCACGATTTCGAGCCGCGACACGTGATCCGCGGCGTAACCGTGCAACCGGCCGAACGTGGGACTCAGCCCGCCACCGAGCGTATAGCCGACGGCACCGACGCTCACCGACGAGCCGACGAGTCCCGCCAGACCGTGGGGAGCGGTGGCCTCCGCGATGGGACCCCACCGGGCTCCCGGACCGACCCGCACCGACGAGGACCGCTGGTCCACCCGAATCCGATCCATCGCCGCGGTCGAGACGAGGACGCCGCCGTCGAAGGACACCGACGCCTGGTGCCCGGTCGCCATCACGCACACCGGTAGGTCATGGCGCCCCGCGTACCGCACGGCCCTTTGCACGTCCCGTGCATCGCGGGCGAGGATCACCGCCTCCGGCCGACGCGTCACCGTGGTGTTGAAGCCGGCCACCGCCTCCTCGTAGCCCTCATCCCCTGGGCGCAGCCAGTTGTCCGGGCGGCCGGTGCCGTACGCGGGGGTGCCGGCGACGCCCAGGGCACCGGCGGCACCCAGCACCCCGCCGGCCCGCAACAGGGTTCGACGATCGATGTCCCTGCGCCTCGGGGGCTGATCTCCGCGAACGATCGGTTCCGTCATGCGTGCACCTTCGCACTGTCGCGGGGCGTCGGTGGCCCCTTCCCGCCGACTCATCGCCGAACCCGGTCACGGGCACCATGCTCGGGTGGCATGCCGCATCGATCCGGTACGGCGACGCGCAACTCCCCGGGGGGACGACCGCCGGCTCGACCTTGGCCATCACACGAGTATCACGACGGGCCGCGACGTTGATCGGTCGACCCGCCGGCCGGAGCGGGATCACCGTTTCCACGTTGGGCGGTACGGCCTCCCAAGAAGGGCGTAGGGGATCAATGGGGCGTGGCCGACCCCGGCGAAGAAGCGACGGACGAAAGCAGGCACGAGTTCCGGGACCGGAAGGGACCCCGCTCATGGGGGAGACCCCGACCGCGCATCACCAGGTCCGCCGCCTGAGCGGTGGGCGGAGCCACACGCGACCGGCCGTCGTACGACGGGTACGCGAACTCGGGCCGGGCGTCCCACCCCTGCTGTTCACGGCGCGGCATCGGTGAACGGCCTCATGCGCGTACGTGCTACTCGGACCGCTGATGCGCCTTCCACTCCCGATGGAGTTCATACCGACGCTCGTATTCCCTCTTCATGCGTTGCCGCGGATCGGTTTCGGGGGTCAGAGCCGGCGGGCCCATGACGTGCAGGAGCGCGTAGTTGATACGGAACCCCGTCCTGTACAGCAACGAGAACGAGTCTTTTCCACGCGGCTTGTCCATGGCCGTCCATCTCATTTTTCGCCGGGATCGCGGATGAACGCCGCGAGAGTGTGATCGAGCAGAGAATCCATCGCCGTGAAATCCGCGGCCTTCCCCCTCGGCAGCGTACCGGCCCGGTTCTCGCCGTCCCGGCCGGCCCGTCTCTTCGCCCTCCTTCTTCGCCGGGGCCGCTGGTCGGATGCTCATCGGCTCGCTTGACGACCGGTGATCGTCATGACCGGCCGGTCCGACGACGCGGAGCAGCGGCTTCGGCCGGGAGGGCGACTCGGTTCCCGGGAGCACACCGGGAGCCCAGCATGGGCCCCGCCCCCGGGTGAGGATACGGATCCACCCGCCCTGGCCGGGAAGGCCATGGCCGGCCGAACGAAGGTGGCCACCGTGCCGGGACCAAAACCTGGGTGAGGCACGAACCCACACCAAGGCGCCGCGTCCCTGCGGCGGGAGACAACACCCTGCAAGACCGCCCTCACGCCTTTGCCACAGCCCCCTGTGCCGTGACCTGATCAGTACGGCAGGAGAGCCTCGCCGGGATCACTTCGTTCAGTCGAAAACGGCGAGGTGATCGGACGTCCCGCCGCGCCACTCTATGAGGAAGAGGGTCGAGTCATCACTGGTGACTCCGCCTCGTGCCTCCTTCAAGGTGTGGGAGAGCTTTCTGGCGACGGCACGTGTTGTGGCGTAATCGCGAAGGACGCGGTCGGCCGACTCGATGAGTCGGTGTTCACCGAACAGCTCACCGTTGACCTGACGCTCCTCGATCAAACCGTCGGTGAAACACAACAGCCTGTCCCCGGGGAGCAACGTCCGCTCGCTGATGTGCGGCCGCTCACCACCGAAACCGACCGGCAGCGTGGTCGGGCTTTCCAGCGGTTCCAACACGGCACGGTCACGGATCAACAGTGGCGTCGGATGACCGGCGTTGACCCACTGCAGGTGACCCGTGGAGATGTTCAAGGACATCATCTGCGCGGTGACGAAGTGGTCGGGATCGAACTGTTCGGCGATGGCCTTGTCCATGAACGTGTATATCTCGGACAGTTCGATTTCGGCACGACGAGCGTGGCGGTAGGCACCGATGGCCACCGCCGCCATGGTCGCGGCATCCAGGCCGTGGCCCATCGCATCGATCATGCCGACGTGCAGGATGTTGTCGTTGAGGGCGTAGTCGAAACCGTCTCCCGCCACCTCGTAGGCGGGTTCCAGAACCCCGGCCACCTCGACCTGCGGGACGACCATCGACAACGGAGGAAGCAACGACCACTGGATCTCGGCGGCCACGCTCATCTCGGCACGGCGGCGGGTCAGGAAGAATTGGTCGGTGTAGGCGTCCTTGGTGACGACCATGACGCCGACCTGATCGCTTCCGTCCAGCAGCGGAAGATACATCCGGGTGCCGCCGTCCTGGGGGTCTCCACCGTTCTGGCGAGCAAGAACGCCTCTCCCGCAGGGGTGTCGTCGATCGGTTCGGGGTCACCGACGACCAGCCGCTCACCCGGTAGCGGTACAAGCAGGAGTTGCTCGTAATCCTGTAGGAGAATCGAGAGGTCACGGCCTCCGATCCGGGTCACCTCCTCCGCGATCAGCGGAGCGATCATCTGCGGTGGCATCTCGTGGGCACGGTCCAGCAGCACCCCCGGTAGCCGTTCGCCGAACCCCTCCGACCGGTCCACTCGCACCCAGTGCGGCTCGCGTTCACCCTCTGCCATCACAACCATCCCCCAAGGTCGTCGTCGACGGTGGCGTCCACCCACAGGAACCGGTACGGACCGACTTCATCTGCCCCCGCCCACTGAGATACCCAAGCCCCTTGCCGCCGGTGACGAGGGGTCCGCCCCGATGGGTGAACACCTGGTGATGAGGAAGGAAGCTCCGAACAGGCCCTTCTTTGCTCGCAGGCGAGCGGTCGGCGGCGCCGGCCTTCACTGTGGACCTGCCCGGTACCCGTTCACCGCTTCAGGTCCCTTCCACCCAACGTCTCGCGTTCGGGGCCGGGGTTGAACGCCTCCTCGGCGGCATTGTTCGCTGAGGGGCCCGGATCACCATGCAGGCCCAGACCCGCCTTCTCTCGCGCCGACTGAATCGGTTGCATAGGCCTAGGTCAGGGCCGGTCCGGTGATTCAGGGTGGTCGCAGGGCACCGGCGGGCGGATACGGGGGGTTACGCGGACCCGCAGGGTCACGGTTGGGCAAAGTGCTCCGCGAGGCTTCGGTCCACCCGGATCGATCTTGTACCGGGGAGTACACCAGGAGCCCCACGGGGACTCCGGTCCCAGGTGAGGATGCGGGTTCACCTGCCCTGGTCCGGGGTTTTCTCGTGGCCAGGTCGGATCGAACATCGGATCAAAGGTCCCTTGGCCGGGTTCTTCTCTGCCGGATATTCAATTCCTGTGTTGGTCGCCCGGAATCTGTCTGCGGGGTATGTCGCGTTACCTCACCGAACGAACCTGACATTGCTCCATCGGCAGAGTATGCCGCAAAAGTTACTTGTGGCGGACGGATCGACCGGCTATGGGGAGGAGGGCGGACACTGCGAAGAGAACTCCGCCTACGACCGCGACGTTCTGGTTGCCAACCGTGGCGCCAATGGCCACCGCCGTCATCTGAGCAATCGGAATCCCGATATATGCTCCCAGGTCGTCGTAGGCCGCCACACGAGAGAGCATCACATTGGGTACTTGAGTTTGCAGCGCCGTGTCCCACACGATTCCAAAGTAGGCGGCAGCCAGCCCTCCAATGAAGGCGGAGATGGCCAGAAGAAGTAAATTTTGTGTGATTCCGAGCGCAAGCAGAGGGAGGCCCGCCAAGCTCATGACAGTCAGTGCTGAGACGACTCTTCGCTGGCTGGAGAAGCGGATGAGATATACGCTTGCTATTATCAGGCCGAAGGCTTTAGCGCTGAGGACTGCTCCCCACCCTGATGCTCCGATCGATTCAGAAGCAAGGATGGGGCCGAGTGTTTGCCAAATGCCGGTTTGTAAAACATTCATTAATAGGAACGCGGTCGTGACCGTCCAGATCCACGTAGTGCTCGAAAAGTACGACCAGCCCTCTCTCAGTTCGTGTAGGAGTGACGACCGTTCTTTGGTGGGTTGTGGTGGGCCAAGGTTGAGCCGCCCCATCATCCATGCGGCGAGCAGGAAGGCCAATCCGTCGATCGCCAGGGCCAGGCTGCCACTCGAGGCTGCGACCAATAGTCCCGCTACAATGGGCCCTCCGATCTGTGCCCCATTTCGGGCGGTCTTCAGAAGCGAATTGGCTCGCGTCAGTTGGTCCGACGGTACTATCTCAGGAAGAATGCCGCGAAGTGCGGGAGTTGTGAAGGCTCCTGCGGCACCATTAAGCGCGGCCGCGGGTAATGCTGCGTAGATCGAAACGGAACTGATCAGTAAACCGGCTACACATATCTGCGTCAGGCCGGTTGTTGCGTTGGACCACCGCAGAACCTTGCTACGGTCGAGCCGATCAGCTACTGCTCCTCCAACGAGCGTCAGGAGGATCAGCGGGATCATCTGTGCCGCTAGGACATATCCCAGAGCCTGCTGTCCGCCATCTTTCTGTAGCACACCGAAGGCCAGTGCTACCGGCGTCATTGATCGGCCCGCTAGCGATACGAGGCAGCCGGTAAAAAAGATTCGAAAGTATCGATTGCGAAGAAGCCCCTCACTGTTCATTGGAATCGTGCCGTTCCATCTCAAGGGGGAGAATTTGTTTCACTCTATTTCATTTCTCGCGATGGTTGCATCAAAGAGGTCTGAGGTGGTCAAGTCGGGTGCAACTAGCGTGGCGTCACTCTGGAGCCTCAGGCCGGTTGCCGGTAATTTGGTCTCCTGTGGTTGTTCGAAGTCTACGTAGAAGCGTGTGCCGAGTCCTTCCATTCACCATGAGTTTGTGAAGGTAAATTCGGCGCCCAGGCCGGTGGTCAGAGAAATAGACGATCTACCCGTTTTTCTCAGACTCGCTGCTGGATCCCACCGTGAAAAGCTCGTTCTGTTCAACTCCCTTCGGAGTGCTAGATGCAAACTCACCCAGTACCTCTTTTGGGTCTTTGTGCTGATTGCTTCGGATTGACTCAGAATGAACGGTTGCTGGAAGGGTTTCGTTTTCTTTCACCGCTGACGCAGGCGGAGGGGAGAAAATGAATAAGAGGACAAGTAATAGGGTTAGGCGGGGGATGTGAATTTGTTGTCCAGAAAGGTTCGATCTTCACTCGAGGAAAAGTGCATGTGGCACCTTATTTGGGGGATGCGGGTCGAAATCACCGTATGGCCTCGGTGTACCACTGTAAAGCGTCGTGAGTTTAGGAAACTCGATGACTTTCAGGGCGCTGCTGTGGAGATGCTGCCAACATCAGTTCGTTCGGTTACGTGGTCACCAGGCTGCGGTCTGTCGTTAGTGGGGTCGTCGGGTTATGCGTAGGCAAAGTACTCCGAGAGGGGGACCCGCACCTGCACCCACCTTGTCCTGTGGAGCACAGCAGGAGGACCCATCGGTCCGAAACGCCGCGAGGTCCTCTTCCCGGTCAGCAGCTGGGAAAAGCGGATGAAATCCGCCGCATATCGTGCCACGCTGGGTCCTCCCTGGCAAAAGGAGGCTCCATAGATGTGTGTGTTCTGTCTGATTCGCGACGGTGATGCCGCACACAGCCTCGTCCACTCCGACGACCTGGTGTTGGCGTTCATGGACCTGTACCCGGTCACACCAGGGCACGTGCTGGTGGTTCCGCGCGAGCATCTGGTGGGCTTGGGCGAGATCGGTGACGAGCTGGGCGGACGGCTGTGGAGCGTGGCCCGCCGAGTGGGCGAGGCCCTGCGTCGCAACGCCCTGAACACAGGGGGCAGGGACACAGGTTCCGGCGGGCCGATGCGCTGCGAGGGCGTCAACCTGTTCCTGGCCGACGGTGAGGCGGCCGGCCAGGAGGTCTTCCACGCGCACCTGCACGTCTTTCCACGCTATGAGGGTGATACTTTTTCGGTTCACGCCCTGTGGCAGGAGGCCGAACGCACCGAACTCGACGGCCACGCGGCCAGGCTGCGAGCCCTGCTGCCCTGATCATGGGGATGACTGATTCCTACGGGAAGTGGGAGTTCGAGTCCGAGGCCGGACCCGACAGTTACGTACATTCCGCTGATCCTCCCTGACATGCGTCCTGCTCATATGCGCCTGCGCCGCAATCTCCGGCGCCAGAAGCACCGACGAACTCGCAGAATGGGGCCGACGTGCCCACACCAGGAGCCCCACAGAGTTACGAGTTGGTGCGTGATAGCGGGTGAGGTTTCACTGCAGAGCCGTGGCATGCTCTGGTCGTGACGATCAAGGTCAATCGTGCGGTCCTGGCCCACCCCTGGCTCACCGGCATCTCTCAGCATCACCTGGCCGCCCTCATCGAGGAACTGGCCCACCCCTGGGAAACGGCAGTCGAGGACCACCGGCACCGGGCCCGAGGCGCAGAGCGGAAACGGGCTGCCGGAGCCGGTGCCCGGCACCGCCTGGTCTTCGTCGACCGCCTGGTGGTCACCCTGATCCATCTACGCCATGACCTGCCGCACACGGTCCTGGGGCTGCTGTTCGGGGTGGATCGTTCCACTCCTCACCCGTGCTGTTGGTCAGATCCGGACCCTGTTGGCCGAGCGCCGGTACGCGGTCCCGAACCGTCCGGGGGCGCGTCTTCGCACTGTGAAGGATGTGTTCGCCTACGCCCAGGCCGAAGGTGTCCAGCTGCGGTTGGACGCCACCGAGGTCCAGGTCAGGCGGCCCCGCGCGGGCCGAGGCGGCCGGCGGGCGTTCGTGGTGGGCAAGAAGAAGCAGAACACGATGAAGGCCACCGTCGTGGCCGACCACCGGGGGCGCACGTTGTGGGCCGACGCGATGCGCCCCGGGCGGATGCACGACGCCACCGCGGTGCGCATGGAGGGCATCGACGCCTGCTTCCGGCATTTTCCGCTGGTGGAGATGCTGCTCGATGAGGGATACCTCGGTCTGCGGCGTGATCACCCGGGCAAGGCCCTCACCCCGCCGCGCAAACCGAACAAGAGTGCTCTGCCCGAGTTCCACGAACGGTGGAAACTCCACCGACACGCGCATTCCTCAGACCGCATCACCGTCGAGAACGCCTTGGCCGACCACAAACGTTGGAAGCAGTTGATGCGCTGGACCCACCGGCGGGAGAACCTTCCAGCCACCTATCGGGCTATCGCCGAACGGGTCTGCGACCGCACCGCGACCAGTCCAGCTCACCCCGGGCACCGAGTTCGTCCAAGACCAGGCGGTGCAGCTTCGCCCACACTCGGGCCCCACTCCACTCGGTGAAACGCCGGTGCGCGGTGGGCCCGGAGGGGCCGAACACCGGTGGGAGCTGCACCCAGGTACAGCCGGTCGTGGCGACGAAGATGATCGCGGCCAACACTTCACGGTCTCCGTGTCTGCGCCGCCCACCACCTTGAGGCCGGGTGGGCGCCTCGGGCACCACCCGTTGGAACAGCTCCCACAATCGGTCCGGCACCAACCGCTCAACCATCGACACTGGGCCAGGCTATCGAGGATCCAAATGAGATGAGCTCTTGCTCGCCCTGGCCTGGGATTTTCTCGTGGCTGGGGTGCATTGACCATCGGTCAAAGGTCTGATGGGAGAGTGCTGAGTGGCTCGGTGGCTCCGTAGATGGAGGGGAATGCTTCGCGGATACGGTGCACGGTGTTCTCCACAGCTTCGTTGTCGTTATCGATACGCAGATAGCGGTAGTCAGAGGAGTCGGCGGCATGGTCCAGGGAGGTGTCCTCCGGGCAGGCGAGGTCGACTCGGTCGCGCCACTGGGGGGAGCTGGTTTTGTGACGGAAAATACGACGTTGGTCGCGCACGGGTTTGGCGGCGCATAGCTGGATGACGGTGATCTCGATGTTGTCGGGGATGAGTGGCCGGAACATGCGGTAGTCGTCGTGGGTGTCGATGAAGCTCGCGGCGAGGACGTTGTGGTGTTCGAAGGCCCAGAAGTTCTCGGCCAAGGCGGCGACGTTGCGCCGGAGCATCTCGTTGAAGGTGTCGTCCATGACGCAGGGGTTGATCTGGCCGAGGTCCTCAGCGTCGATCTGCGCGCCTTGGGGTGTGTGGCGAAGGAGCGCTCGGACCAGGGTCGACTTTCCAACACCTTCCTGGCCGGTAATGATGATCAGGCGTTGGTGTGTCATCCAGGTTCCTCGCTGTGGGTAGGTCTGTGAAATGTTGTGATGTCGCTGCCTGGTGGATTGGCTGCCCTTTGGCCGGATGGCGATGACGACCAGCGTGCCTGTGGGGTGGCGTAGGGGACGGTGTGACCGTGCGTTGGGGGAGGTGCGCGGAACGGTGAAGTGCTCGGGAGATAGGCGGGTGACCACTCCTGGTGAAGCCCACATCAGCCACACCTGGCTCTGACAGGCCACCTACTGATTTACGGAGCCCACAGGGGCTCACGACCTCAGACGAGTAGACGGCTCCCGGTTCTGGCCGGGGGCGATCGACCATCGGATCAAAGGTCCGCTGGAACTGGGATCCAGGGCAACCCGCGTGAAGGAAGAACTCCCTTTTAGAATACGAATTCGGTCCGCTGGATCACGGTGTGAGAGAGACGATACCTCCGGATTCCAGTGCGACCCAGACGATTCCATCAGCCGTGACCGTGATCCCGTGCGCTTCGCTTGCAAGCGAGGGCAGGTCGAACAAGTCGACCTCGCCCTCTGTCGTGATGTGTCCGACCCTGTTCGCGCCCCACTCGGTGAACCAGAATCCGCCTTCCGGGTCGGCGGTGATCGCGTGGGGACGCGAGTCGCGCTCCGGGAGGGGAAATTCTCGAACGTGCCCGTCCTGGGTGAGGCAGCCGATCTGGCCCGCATTGATCTCCACGAACCACATTGCCCCATCCGTTCCCTTGGTGATGCCGACGGGACCGGCTCCAGATGTTGGCAGAGAATAGAGTGTGGTTTGTCCATCGGTGGTCAAACGACCGATGGCATTGGCCTGGTTGAGGGTGAGGTAGAGAGTTCTGTCCGGACCCGGTGTGATGAATGAGGGGAACCCTCCACGTGTCGGTAGAGGGAATTCAGTGATCTCTCCGCCTGTGGTGACGCGTGCCACACAGTCGGTGTTCATCTGAGCGCACCACAGAGCCTTGTCAGGCCCGACCGTGATACCGAAGGGCTTGCTATCAGGGGTCGGTAGTGTGAAGGAGTCCGCTCTTCCGTCGGTGGTGATCCGACCGATGCTGTTGTCGTGCAGACGGGTGAACCAGAGCGCTCGGTCGGGTCCCGCAGTGATGATCGAGGGTCCACACGCGGCAGAGTCCAACGAGTACAGGGTCGCTGAACCTTCACGCGTCAGGCGGGCGATCTGGCCCTGGTGGACGAGGGTGGCCCACAGGGATCCGTCGGGGCCGGGAGTGATGCCGTAGGGGCCAGTCTCTTGGGCGGCCAATGGGTACTCACGCACCGAACGTGGCCGGGTGTGGTGTGTCAACGCTGTTCTCCGGTCGCGAGGCGGTTCGAGGGAACCAGGTTGAGGATGACTTGGGCGAGCTCTGCCGGGCGTGCCATCGGCACGTTGTGATGGGTATGCATCTCCATGAGTTCTCTTTCGGGGCGATCCTGGACAACGGCTCGCACCTTGGCTCGGCGCGCGGCATAGAAGCCCTGGTCGGGGAGCATGATGGTCAGCGGACAGGTGAGGTGTTCGTAGGCGTCCACACTGGAGTAGATAACGGTATCCGGTACGGGCGAGCTGATGGCGGTGATCTGTTCTGGTGTGGGACGCCGTAGCCAGGTGTTTTCCCGTTGGGAGAAGGACCTTTTGAGTACATCTCGGATCAGCCCCGGTCGTGCTCCCCGGTTGAGCCAGTCGTCGGGTGCCTCGCGCATGCTCTGTTCGATGGATGCACGGACCTGTTCCGAGCTGGCGGACCAGCGGTAACGGAACTGGGCGCGGACCTTGTCCATCGCCTCGGGTGTGGTCCATTTCCTCTGCTTCGCCACGGCCGTCTCCCTGTTGTTTAGGACGAGTCCGTCGACGACGCACACCGCGCTGGGACGGATTCGGCCACTGGCGGTCATGGCGGTGACCGCGTGGCCGTTCAAGGAGTGGCCGACCAGGATGGGTTCATCCCAGCCAAGGGTTTGTGCGGCGCTGGCGAGGTCTTGCCAGTACTGTTCGGCGTTGCTGGAATCGATCCTTGTTTGGCCGTGACCGCGCAGGTCAACCGCTACCACCCGGCAGTGAGCCATTTTCATCCTGCTTCTTTGAGTTGAAGTACCAGCACGGACCGGGTCATCTCTCCGGCCCGGTGCGGGCAGCATCGCAGCCGGCGCAGGATGTCCCAGTTCTTG